>JAUPKJ010000053.1 GCA_030837505.1 Actinomycetota bacterium | reverse complement strand
GTATTCCGGGGCCTGCGGCAAGGGAAGGATTTCGTTCGACCACGTTCGGCGGATACCGAGGACCCGATCGGAGCAGTGAAGTCGCCGCCGGGGAACAGCCGTGACTGTATTCCGGTGACCCGTCGGCGGCGTCCGGCGCCCTTTCGATCCCTGCCCGTCGGCTCGATCCCTGCCTGTCGGCTCGATCCCTGCCTGTCGGCTCGATCCCTGCCTGTCGGCACGGGCTCTGCCTGTCGGCACGGGCTCTGCCTGTCGGCAGGAGGGCAGCGCTTCGTGTGGCGCGACACCGGTGCAGGATCTGCCCGGTCGGAGGGGGGCGGACGAGCCGGACTGTAAGCCGGATCCTGTGCCGGTGAGGGCGAGCCCTCGCCGGCGGCGGCCATCCATCTGGAAGCACCGTTGCCGGTACTTTCGTCGCGGTCCGACGTTCTACGGTCGGACCGACGGTTGCGGCCTACCCGACGACTTGGGCGGGCAGCCCTCGAACGTCGTCTGTCTGGCCTTGCTCCGGGTGGGGTTTACCGAGCCGCACCGGTCACCCGGCACGCTGGTGGTCTCTTACACCACCGTTTCACCCTTGCCTCCAAGTCCCCGAACTGACGTTCGAGGAGTCCCGGTGGCGGTCTGTTCTCTGTGGCACTGTCCCGCGGGTCACCCCGGGTGGGTGTTACCCACCACCCTGCCCTGTGGAGTCCGGACTTTCCTCGACGGACGGCGAACCGCCCGCCGCGGCCGCCCGTCCGGCTCGTCCGCCCTGTCACCCTAGCGGACCTCCGGTCCCCGACCCCATCCCCCGCCATGATCAAAAACTCACTGCCCCGCCGAATGGTCTCCGGCGTCACGCGTGCGGTCAGAACGCGATCGCTTCCGGTAGGAAGGTGTTGGGCCATGGGCATGGACAGCCGGCGGACAGGGGTGCGGAGCCGGGCCGGGGGCGGGTGGGGGAAGGGGATACCCTGCGATCGCCGTTCAGGAAACCGTCGGGAACCGACGGGAACCGTCGGCTCGTACAGGCGTCGAGTTTCCTGGGAGCTGAAGTCGTCCTATGACCCCTGAGGAGTTCCGTACGGCCGGCCATGCCCTGATCGACTGGATCGCGGACCACCGGGCGCGGGTGGAGGAGCTTCCCGTGCGCTCCCGGGTGGGTCCCGGCGAGATCTCCGGGGAGCTGAAGGCCGGTCCGCCGCAGGTCGGCGAACCGATCGAGGCCCTGTTGGAGGACCTGGAGCGGGTCGTTGTCCCCGGGCTGACTCAAACGCAGAGTCCGAACTTCTACGGCTGGTTCCCTTCGAACGGGTCTCTGGCGAGTGTCCTGGGCGACGTGGCGTCGGGCGGCTTGGCCGGACTCGGGGCCACGTGGCAGTCGGCCCCGGCCCTGACAGAACTCGAGGAGGTGGTCTGTGCCTGGCTCCAGGAATTGACGGGGCTGCCGGAGTCCTGGCGGGGGACCCTCCAGGACACCTCCTCGACGGGGTGTCTTGTCGCGTTGTTGGCCGCACGGGAACGGGCGAGCGACTATGCCCAGGAGACCGGTGGTCTGCAGGCCGAGCCGGCGCCGCTCATGGTGTACACCAGTCCCCACGCCCATGCCTCGGTCTTCAAGGCCGCCCTGCTCGCGGGTTTCGGTCGGGACAATCTGCGTCTGATCGACGTCGACCCCGTCACCTACGCCATGGACCCGGAGGCTCTGCGGACGGCCATGGCCGCCGATGCCGCCGCCGGACGCCGCCCCGCAGCCGTCGTGGTGAACCTGGGGACGACCGGCACGACCGCCTTCGATCCCCTGTCCAGTATCGTCCCGGTGGCCGCGGAGCACGGGGCCTGGATCCACATCGACGCAGCCATGGCGGGCTCCGCACTGCTCCTGCCCGAGTGTCGCTGGATGATCGAGGGCCTCGAAGGCGCAGATTCCCTGTCCTGGAATCCCCACAAGTGGCTCGGGACGATCCTGGACTGTTCCCTGTTGTACCTGCGCCGTCCCGAACAGGTCATCCGCGTGATGGCGACGGATCCCAGCTACCTGCGTTCGTCCGTGGACGGCACGGTCACCCAGTTCCGGGACTGGGGCATTCCCTTGGGTCGGAGGTTCCGGGCCCTGAAACTCTGGTTCCACCTGCGCCTGGACGGCCTGGACGCGATCAGGGCCCGGCTGCGGCGCGACCTGGAGAACACCGCCTGGCTGGCCGAACACATCGCTCGAACACCCCGGTGGAGGGTCCTGGCCCCCGTCCGGTTGCAGACGATTTGTCTGCGCCACGAGCCGACCGGCACCGTGACCGCCGACGGTACGGTCCTGGACCCTGTGGCCCTGGACGCCCACACCCTGCGCTGGCTCGAGGCCGTCAATGCCTCCGGCAGGGCCTTCCTCACCCCGTCCGTCCTGGACGACCGTTGGATGGTCCGCATCTCCCTGGGCGCGGAGGGTACGGAACGCCGGCACGTCGAGGAGCTCTGGAACCTGATCCGACGTTCCGCCGAGGAGGACGACGTCCCCCTCCGGCCGGAACGACCCGGCCCGTAGTGACCCGGTCGGTAGTGACCCACCGAGGCCGATCCGTACACTGTCGGTGACGACAGGTCCCGTCGAGTCGTTTCGCACCGACTTGAATCCCCTTTAAGGGAAAACGGCAGGAGCCCGGCGACGATGGCGTGAATCATCCGAAAACGCGGATGTGCGGATCCCGAGATGGGAACGACATGTCGAGGCCCATGAGGCTGCTGCTCGCAGCGATCTCTGTGATCGCGGTGGGGATCGGAGTAGGGGTCCTGCACCAGGGACCGGCAGACGCGGCACACGGACAATACGGGTACTACTACTTCTACGGCACGGCTGGGCAGACCCTCGACTCCGAGGGCACCCGGGCCCGACTGTCGATCGCAGCTCCGCGCGTCGGCGAGCGCGGTCACCATTCGTTGGCCCAGCTGTCGGTCTCGGACTCCGGTTCCCACCGGCAGGTGATCGAGGTCGGATGGATGGTCGACGAAAGCCTGTACGGCGAGGCCGGGCCGCATTTCTTCGTGCACCGCTGGGTCGACGGCGCGTACCTGGAGAACGGTGAGCACTGTTACAACCGGTGCGGGTTCGTTCCCCTGGCGGATTCGACGGTGAGGGCCGGTGGTTCGCTCACCGCCGGCGGGAGCGCGGTGTTCACGATCCGGCACTTCGCGCAGCCTGCGGGGTGGTGGATCGGGTACGACGGCCAGTGGGTCGGTCATTACCCGGATTCCTTGTGGAACGGCACTTTCACACAGGGCGGGCGCAACCAGTGGTTCGGGGAGGTCAGTGCTGAGAGCACGACCCCCGGATGCACCCAGATGGGCACCGGTGTTGCCGCGTCCTCGTCGGGGGCCGCGACCATCACCGGTATCACCAACTTCGTCGGGAACGCCTCCGAAGCGGCCGACATCTCCGTGAGTGCCTCGGACCCGGAGTACTACGGGGTCCACCGGCTCGGCGTCGACGGGATGCGGTACGGCGGCACGGGAGGCTGCGGCTGAGTCCCCCGGGCTGATGCGGGGTCCGGGCGGGGTCCGGTCAGAGGGGGATCATCCGGGCGGAGAGGTCGGAGGGGGCACCGTGGTAGACCGAGGAGGTCACCAGGGCGTCCACCCCGGTGGCGGCGTGGTCGGCAGCGTTCCGGGCTGTGATCCCCCCTGCGGTCAGCAGGACGATCCCGGGACGGTCCCTGCGCAGGACGCGGACCCATTCCCCGAGGGTCCCGGCCGGGATCTTGTCGAACTGGAGGCCGTCCACCCCGGCCAGGGCGAGGGTGCGGGCGTCCTCCAGAGAGGTGACCTCGACGATCGTTTTCTTCTCCACGGCAGTGCGCCGCCAGGAGGCGACCTGCCCGGCGAGCCCCTCGACGCCGCCGCAGAACACCCGGTGCTGTTCGAAAGCCAGGAGGGTCTCGGACAGGCCGAGCCTGTGAGGCAGGCCGCCCCCGGCGACGACGGCCTTGACCGAGAGTTCCTTGGTCCCGGGGAAGTGCTTTCGCGTGGTGAGGACCTCGATGTGGGGGGCGACCGATCGCGCGGCTTCCACCAGGGCCGCGGTGCGGGTGGCGATCCCGCTGCACGCTTCCAGGAGGTTCAGGCAGACCCGCCACGCCTGGTGGAGGGCTGCGGCCCCGCCCTCGACCTCCAGCAGGAGTTCCCCGGCGTCCAGTGTCGTGCCCGAGGGGCAGGAGGCAACAAGTCGACAGCCGAGTCGGTCGCACACCCGTGCGGCTTCTTCCGTTCCGCACACGGTGGTCTGTTCTCTGGTGGTGAGCTGCAAGGTCGCGGGGTCGTCGCGGATCCCGAGGGTCCGGGTGGTCAGGTCGAGGCAGGGAACGTCCTCGTGGATCAGACGTTCGATCACCGCGTCGGAAATGTAGATCAAGGCTTCCTTCCCGGGGCTCCGGTCGACGGACCCGGTCCGCCCGATCCACCCGATCCGTCGAACCTGTCGGATCGGTGGGACCAGGGTAGGACCCGACCGTTTCGAACCCGTTACGTCTTGGGGGACGTGGCGTGTCCGGTACGTGACAGGTCCGGGAGGTGAGGGGTCCGGGGTTCGCCGTGTCGGCAGGACCTTCCGAGGTCCGCAGCGCACCAACCGAGGATACTTATAACCACATAACTGTTCTGAGCTATGCTACCCCGGTGAAGAAGTCCACAGTTCAGGACGAAGCTCTCAAAACCGCCTCGGCCATCGAGGAACTCACCTGGCAGATGCGCAGAGCTGTCCCGATCGGACACGACGAGGAACCCCTGTCCGGCTCCCATCTGGGGGTGCTGCG
This sequence comes from Actinomycetota bacterium, assembly GCA_030837505.1. Classification (GTDB taxonomy): domain Bacteria; phylum Actinomycetota; class Actinomycetes; order Actinomycetales; family Kineosporiaceae; genus JAUPKJ01. The sequence continues at coordinate 14,418 of JAUPKJ010000053.1, read as the reverse complement.
GGTCGTCCTCTCCCAGCCCGGGCTGACGGTGTCCCAGGCCGCCGACCGCCTCGGGATGAGACTGAGCAACATCAGCACGACCCTCACGGCCCTCGAGACCAAGGGACTGGTCTCCAAGACCCTCGACCCGGGGGACCGGCGCATCGTCCGGCTCATGCCCACGGACGCCGCGGAGCAGGCCCTGCACAGGATCGAGGACCGTTTGGCACAGATGATCGCCCAGCTGCCCGACAAGCTGAGGGAGCAGCTCCTTGCCGCGACCCCGGCCCTGTACGCCCTGACGGACGTCGTGCACGCCACCTGGTCCCAGCACTCCCACTGCCCCTGAGAGCGCCCGCCACGGCCCCGCGGCCCGTTCCCCCGGCACCGTTGTGCCGTTGCGTGTTCCGATATTCCGTGCGGCGTCGGGCGGGTTCGGTCGGGAAAGGCCCGGGGCTCGAACTCCCGGGAACGGAACAGTCAGTTCAGGTGCGCCGTGTGGTTCGTTGCGAACAGTTCGACCCCGCCGTCCGACCAGGCCCGTACGACGGTGACCGAACAGGGATCGATCCTCGTCCGGCGCAGGGCCAGCGGGCTCGCGTCCAGAACGTGTCGGACGACGGCCCTGATCGGGGTCGTGTGGGTCACGACGGCGATGGTCCGGCCGGCGAACTCCCGCAGCACTCCGGCGAAGGCGGCCTCGACCCGTTCGCACAGGTGTGCGAGGGACTCTCCTCCCGGAGGGGAACCCTCGCCGGTTCGCAGCCACTGCGCCAGAAGATCGGGGTCCTTCCTCAGGATCTCCTCGTAGGTGAGCCCCTCCCACTGTCCGAAATCCAGTTCGGTCCAGTTCCCGTCGATGACCGATTCCAGACCGAGTCGATCGGCCACGGCCCGCGCCGTGCTGAGAGTCCTGCGCATCGGCGAGGACACGATCGCGGACACGTGTCCCAGCCCGGACCACGGCCCCTCCTGTTCTTCCGCCCCCTCCGGTCCTTCCGGTCCGGTCGGGGCTGCGAGCAGTTCGGCGACGGCCCGGGCGTCCCGCTGTCCTTCGATCGACAGGTCTGGATCGCTGCCGTTGCTGCCCGACATGCGATGTTCCAAGGTCAAAGAGGTCCTGCCGTGTCGAACGAGCAGGAGGGTAACGGCCTGGGAAAGGTCCGGAACCGGACCGACCCCCACGCGATCCTGCCCCGCAGCACCGCCCAGCCCAGCACCGCTCTGCGCCACGGCAGCCTGTTCCGTACCACTGCTCTGTTCCTGGCCCCGTCGAGGGCGGGTGCTGCCGCGGGCGGCGTCGTCCATGGCCTGGTTCGCCAGGCGGTCGGCGTGGGAGTTCTGCGCACGCGGGATCCACGTGTACGAAACCCGGTCCTGCGGGATGATCCCTCGGGCCTGGGCTGCCAGGGTGCGCATGTCCTCGTGTCTGATCGCCCAGCGGCCCGACATCTGTTCCACGACGAGTTTTGAGTCCATGCGGACCGCGACGGTACAGCGCGGATCGAGAGCGACGGCGGCCCGCAGACCCGCGATCAGCCCCCGGTACTCGGCGACGTTGTTGGTCGCCCGCGGGATCGCCCCCCTGACCTCGTCGAGCAGTTCCCCGGTTTCGGCGTCCCGCACGAGGGCCCCGAAGCCGGCCGGCCCGGGGTTGCCGCGGGAGCCGCCGTCGGCCTCGACGACCAGGCGCAGCCCGGTCGTGCGGGAGCCGGTCACAATCCGGATTCTGGGGTGCGCACGAGGATCCTGCGGCATTCCTCGCAGCGAAGGACGGTGTCGATCGGCGACTGACGGAAGCGTGCCAGATCGGTGGGGTTGAGTTCGAGACGACAGCCCTCGCAGCGGCGCTGGTACAGCCTGGCAGCCGCGATCCCCCCGGTCTGTTCACGGACCTTCTCGTACAGGGCGCGCAGGTCTTCCGGGACGCCGGCCACGGCGTCGGCACGGGCGTTGATCTGGATCTGGGCCTCGGCGTCCAGGCCGGCCAAGGCCCGTTCCAGATCGGCGGAGGCGCGTTCGAGTTCTGCGGCGGTCTGTTCGCGTTCGGCTTCGAGCCGATCCACTGCCGCCTGGCTCGCCTCCAGACGTTCCATGACCTCCAGCTGGACCTCTTCCAGGACCACCTGCCGCTGGGCGAGGGACGCCATTTCGTGCTGCATCGCCTGCAGGTCCTTGGAGCTGCCCTGGCCGGCCTCCAGACGGGAGCTGGTCCGTTCGGAACGCTGCCGCACCAGGTCGACGTCGGTCTCGGCCTTGGCCACCTGACGTTCCAGGTCCCCGGCGGCGGTGCGGGCCGAGACGAGCTGGTCGCCGATCCTGGCGACGGCCGCCCGCAGCTCCTGCACCGCACCGTGCGCGGGCAGATTCCTGCGCCGGTGGGCGATCTGGCTCAGCCGTGTGTCGTGGTCCTGGACGTCGAGCAGACGCCACTGGTCCTGCGGGGCCGCAGTCACCACGGGAAACACCTCCGTGCGTCGTCCCGGTCCGCGCCGGGTCCAGGAAGGTCAAGGTCGAGAACGCACCTTACGCGCCAAGACGGGGGACACGCCCGTCACCCTGCCGAACCCACGGGCCCACCCGGCCCGGACGCTGCGGGGATCAGCGCACGACGCCCCCGGGGCTGGGGACCCGGAACGTCCACGGATCCGTGCACTTGTTCGAGACCATGACCTCGATCGGTGTTTCGGCCGCTTCCATGGCCCCCTCCAGCCGGTTGGCGACCCCGGCCAGCCAGGGCCACTCGCTGGCCCAGTGCGCGACGTCCACGAGGTAGGGGGTGCCTTCCGCAGCTTCCTCCCTGGCCTCGCTCGTGGGGTGGTGGCGCAGGTCGCCGGTGACGTAGACGTCGGCCCCGCTGTGACGGACCTTCTCCAGCAGGCTGTCCCCCGCCCCTCCGCAGACGGCGACCCGGCTGACCATCGCGGTCGGGTCACCGGACACCCGTACGCCCTGGGGCGCTGCGGGCAGAGCCTCGGCCACGAGCATCGCGAACTCCCGCAGGGTCGTGGGTTGACCGAGGCGCCCGATCCTCCCGATCCCTCGGGGTCCGGACCAGCCGGCCATTTCGTACAGGTCCCAGGGCATCATCTCGGCGGGGTGGGCCGCATGGAGAGCGTCCACGACGGCCCGCCGGGCCTTGCGCGGCAGCACCATCTCGATACGGCGGGCCCCCAGCTCCTGCCGTTCGCCCCCCGGACCGAGTCCGGCAGCGGCCTGGCGGCCGGGCACGAAGGTCCCCGACCCCGTGCTGTTCCAGGCCACGCGGGAGTAGTCCCCCAGGTCGCCGGCGCCGGCCCCGCTCATCGCATCGATGGCCTTGTCCGCCAGGTGTTCGGGAACGAAGGTGACGATCTTGTCCATGGGATCGGACGGGTCGGCGGACAGAGGGCACAGGTCCGTGAGCCCCAGGACGCGGGCGAGGGCGTCGGAGACTCCGGGGGCCGCGGCGTCCGCGTTGGTGTGGGCCGTGAACAGGGCACAGCCGCTCCGAATCAACCGGTGGACGATCCGTCCCTTGTGGGAGGTCGCCGGCACCCCGGTGACGGGTCTGAGGAACAGAGGATGGTGCGTCAGCACCAGATCGGCGTGCCAGGCCAGGGCCTCGTCGACGACGGCGGCCACGGGATCGACCGCCAGGAGCACCCGCCGGACCGGAGCCTGTGGATCGCCGCAGACCAGACCGACGGCGTCCCAGTCGCGGGCCCATGCCGGGTCGTACATCTCCTCGAGAACCCCGACGACATCGGCGAGGGCAGGATTCCTGACATCGGTGGTCACGGTGTGCACTCTATCCGCCACCACCAGTGGAAATCACCTGATCCCCCGCAGCGAGCCCTGTCGTGCCGTCATCGTCCCCCGACCGCAGGCCCCCGACCGTGGGACACGGGACACAGGGCACGGGACACGGGACACGCCGCAGGAACGCGGGGCGCAGAGCACGAACAGGCTGTTGTCGAACATGCCGAGAATCGCGGCATCCCGCGCGCGCCCGAGAAACCGCCCGCCCGAGAAACCCCCGCACGAGGAACCCCGCGGTGGGAGCGGAGGAACGGGGTCGCGGTTTTCCGAGGAGCGCGAACTCGATCGAGGTACGAGGAGGACGGTGACCGCCCTCGGCCGTGGGCCCGGCCGGGTTCGAACCGACGACTCCCGCGGTGTAAGCGCGGTGCTCTGCCAACTGAGCTACAGGCCCTGGTGCCCGGCGCTCTCCCACCGAGGGGAGAGGTACCCGGCCTCAGCAGGAGGAGGGCAGGACGGAAAAAGATACAACTTTCCACCGAGACCTGTTCGAGACGGCACCTCCGAAACAGGTCTTCCGTGGACCGGATCGTGGACCGGATCGGCGAACAAGGCTCGGACCGGAAGGTACCGGACCGCAAGGCTCGGACCGGAAGGCTCGGACCGGAAGGCAACAGTGCCCGGCCCGGTTCGCACCTCGGGTTCAGACCTCGGAACACCCCTGTGCCCGGGCGCCCGTCCTTCTCGGAAGCGGGCGCCCGGACCAGGAATCAGCGCCGGCCGCTGCGGGGACTGGCCAGGCGTGTGCCCGTCCAGTCCTGGCAAGCGCTGATCGTGCTCGTGGAATGCAGCCCCGCCGTGGGGGCAGCATCGTCGATCTCAGAAGACTCCACGTGCCCTTCCCGCCCGGGTTTGGGGGTGAGTAACCAGATCACCCCGCCGTCCGCGAGATTGGTCAGCGCGTCGACGAGGGCGTCCACGAGGTCGCCGTCACCGTCCCGCCACCAGTAGATCACCGCGTCGACGACGTCGTCGACGTCCTCCTCCACGATCTCGTTGCCGGTGAGGTCCTGGACCGAGGACCTGAGATCCTCGTCCACATCGTCGTCATAGCCGAATTCCTGGACCACCTGGCCAGGACGAAGTCCGAACTTGCCGGCGTTCGACTGTTCCGCCGCGGACTCCGCGGTCGCGCCCACCTTGCTGACCTCCTCGTTCAACGGATCAGCGGGCTGATGCCCGCTTCAGATCGCCACGCTAGTGCACTGCGCGCCCCGTGCCGAGTGCAACCGCCGACCCTGTGGATTTCTCGTCGTGCTGTACAAGGCCTGCGGTGGTTCCTCGTCGCCTCCTTCGGGCCCCCTGGTGACCGTTGTTTCCGATAGATCACTGTAAAGGGCGTTTACCCCGAAGGTTGCGTAGAGTACCCGATCGGAGCGTCGGTCCGGGCACTCGCCCCGGCTGTCCGGCCGTTTCCGAACGGTTGTGTGCAGTGTGCTGCGGGGATTCTGACCCGTGGACGGGGGTCGTGTCGACTGTTGCCTTTCCGTGGAGGTGCACGGCGGTTGGATATGACGGCGGGCCGAGGAAGAGCCAGGATGGGCCCTGGGACGTGAGGCCGGTGGAACCCGATCCGTGGAGCCGGCGCCGTGACGACGAAAGGGACGACGTGGCTGGACGAGAGGACACCGGACCCATCCTCAACGGCCTGCCCAGCCAGTTGCCGGACATCGACCCCGAGGAGACCGCCGAATGGCTGGCCTCGCTCGACGGAGCCGTCGACGACAAGGGAAGGCAGCGCGCGCGTTACCTGATGTTGGCCCTGCTGCAGCGGGCGAGGGAACGCGGTGTCGGAGTTCCGAGCCTGGCGCAGACCGACTACATCAACACCATCTCCCCCGAACGGGAGTCGTGGTTCCCCGGGGACGAGGACGCCGAACGCACGTACCGGCGATGGATTCGCTGGAACGCCGCGATCATGGTGCACCGTGCCCAACGCCCGGGGATCGGCGTCGGGGGACACATTTCGACCTATGCCTCCTCCGCGACCCTGTACGAGGTGGGTTTCAATCACTTCTTCCGCGGCAGGGACCACCCGGAAGGCGGTGACCAGGTCTTCATCCAGGGGCACGCCTCCCCCGGCATCTACGCCCGCGCGTTCCTGGAGGGACGCCTGTCCGCCGAACAACTCGACGGTTTCCGCCAGGAGCGGTCCCACCCCGGCGGCGGCCTGCCCTCCTACCCCCACCCGCGGCTCATGCCGGACTTCTGGGAGTTCCCGACGGTCTCCATGGGGCTGGGCCCGATCAACGCGATCCACCAGGCCCAGTTCAACAAGTACCTGCACGCCCGCGGGATCAGGGACACCTCCCGACAGCGCGTGTGGGCCTTCCTCGGCGACGGCGAGATGGACGAGCCGGAGAGCCGCGGCGCCCTGCAGCTGGCGGCCTACGAGGAACTCGACAACCTCACCTTCGTGGTCAACTGCAACCTGCAGCGACTCGACGGCCCCGTCCGCGGCAACGGTAAGATCATCCAGGAGTTGGAGGCGTTCTTCCGCGGAGCCGGATGGAACGTCATCAAGGTGATCTGGGGCCGGCAGTGGGACCCGCTGCTGGCGGCCGACCGCGACCACGCCCTGGTCAACCTCATGAACGTCACCCCGGACGGCGATTACCAGACCTTCCGGGCCGAGGACGCCGTCTATCTGCGCGAAAACTTCTTCGGCCGGGACCCCCGCACCCTCAAACTCGTCGAGCACCTGTCCGACGACGAACTGTGGAGCCTGCGGCGCGGCGGCCATGACTACCGCAAGGTCCACGCCGCCTACAAGGCCGCGACAGAGCACACCGGGCAGCCGACCGTCGTCCTGGCCAAAACCATCAAGGGCTGGGCCCTCGGCCCGCACTTCGCGGGCCGCAATGCCACCCACCAGATGAAGAAACTGGCCCTGGACGACCTGCGCCTGCTGCGCGACCGGCTGCGGGTGCCGCTCTCGGACGCCCAGCTGGAGGCCGATCCGTACAGGCCGCCCTATTACCACCCCGGTCCGGACGACCCCGCCGTGGAGTACCTCAGGGAGCACCGCCGCCGGCTGGGCGGGGCGCTGCCGCAGCGACGGGTCGTCGGCACGGCGCTGAAACTGCCCGAGGAGGCCGCCTACCGGGTGGCCCGCCGGGGGTCCGGCAAGCAGCAGGTCGCCACGACCATGGCCTTCGTACGCCTGCTCAAGGACCTCCTGCGCACAGAGGAGTTCGGCCGCAGGATCGTGCCGATCGTCCCGGACGAGGCCAGGACGTTCGGAATGGATTCCTTCTTCCCGACCGCCAAGATCTACAACCCGCACGGTCAGAACTACACCTCGGTCGACCGCGAGCTGATGCTCGCCTACAAGGAGGACCGCTCGGGGCAGATCCTGCACGTGGGGATCAACGAAGCGGGCGCGACGGCGGCCTTCACCGCGGCCGGCTCCTCGTACGCCACGCACGGCGAGCCCATGATCCCGATCTACATCTTCTACTCGATGTTCGGGTTCCAGCGGACCGGCGACGCCCTGTGGGCAGCGGCCGACCAGATGACCAGGGGTTTCCTCGTCGGCGCCACCGCGGGCCGCACGACCCTGACCGGCGAGGGGCTGCAGCACAACGACGGCCACTCCCCACTGCTGGCCTCGACCAACCCCGCCGTGATCTCCTACGATCCCGCCTACTCCTACGAGATCGGCCACATCGTTCGAGACGGTCTGCGGCGCATGTACGGGGAGCCGGGCGAGAACGTCTACTACTACCTGACCGTCTACAACGAGCCGATCCTGCAACCCGCCGAACCGGACGATCTCGACGTCGAGGGCCTCCTGCGCGGGATGTACCTGCTGGCCCGGTCCGAGGGCCCCGGGCCCCGGGTGCAGCTGCTGGCCTCGGGGATCTCGGTTCCCTGGGCCTTGCAGGCCCAGGAGCTGCTGCGCACCGACTGGGGTGTGGCTGCGGACGTCTGGAGCGTCACGAGCTGGTCGGAGCTGCGGCGGGACGGCCTGCACTGCGACCGCCTGGCCTTCACCTGCCCGCAGGAGGAGGCGCCCGTGCCGTTCGTCACGCAGCGTCTGGCGGGAGCCCCCGGGCCCGTGGTCGCCGTCAGCGACTTCATGCGTGCGGTCCCCGACCAGATCCGCCAGTGGATCCCCCAGGAGTTCGCTTCCCTGGGCACCGACGGGTTCGGTTTCTCCGACACCCGGCAGGCGGCCCGACGGCACTTCCTGGTCGACGGTCCTTCGATCGCGACCAAGGCCTTGCAGCAGCTGGCCAGGACCGGCGAGGTGTCCTCCGAGGCCCCGGCCGAGGCCGTCGAACGCTACCGGCTGCTGGACGTCACGGCGGGGACCACGGGCAACGCGGGAGGGGAAGCCTGAGGAGGTTCCCCCTCCCGGCACGACGTGGGCGGGTCCGGCCGGAGAACCGGCCGGACCCGCCTGTTCGAAACCACTGCCGTGCTCATTACTTGCCGGCTGTCACTTACTTGTCGGCTGTCACCTTGTGCTACCGATGCAACAGCCCCCGCAGCTTCGCAGCGCAGCTGCGGGACTCCCGCAGATCCAGGACGGGTTGCCCTGCCTTGTGCGGGTGGCGCTCCGCCCTGGCGATGAGCTGTTCCAGCTGGGCCCGCAGGGCAGCGACGGTTCCCTGGTCCGGGTGCTGTGACAGCGCGTCGAGGTGACGGCGGGCGTCGGCCGCCCGTCCGGCCTCGACGGCCGCCTGGACCAGATGCTTACCGGCCTGCGGGTCGTGCTCCTGCGGTCGCCAGTGGCCCACGCCCAGGTTCAGGGCGTCCCCGGGCAGTCCGGTCTCCCGGAGCATCTGCAGGCCCTTGGCGAGGGCCCTCCCGCTGGGGTCCCGTTCGGCCGCGGTGGCCAGCCGGCGCAGAGCGGCCTCCCGGTCGTTGTGCACCGACAGCCTGGCCAGTTCGATGAGCGGGAACCACGCCCGACCGGAGTGGGCCAGTTCCTCGGACAGTGCCCAGACGGCGTCGTCGGCAGCGGTTTTCGCCCGTTCCCGGGCCTTCTGCGGACTCTCCTGCTCCTTCTGGTCGCTGTGATGACGTCGGGCAGCCTGCCGTCGCACGATCTCGGCGAGTTCGCTGAAGGCTGCGATGTCGTTGGGGTCTTCCCGCAGGATCTCCCACAGCCGCGCTTCGGTCTCACCCCCGGGAAGATCTTCCTCGGTGGACGACAACCATGTTCTTCCGGCCGCCGTGGTCCGGCGGCGCAGTTTCTCGAGCGCTCCCATGTACACCCTCCACGAGTCCAGTCGTGCACCACTCGGAGGGGGCGTTCGGGCCGGCTCCGCGCGCCTGGCTCGAATCGACCTTAACCCCCGATGGGCAGTGAAGCGACCTTGCAAATGCTTGCGCGGAGGCCCCCGACAGGATGGGCTGGGGGCATGGCCGACGAGAACGACGATCCCTGTACGACGAACGACTCCGTCCCGACCGGCACCGGCGGTACCGACCCCGCCGGCGGCGCCTCCGGCAGTGCTGGCAGAGATGGCCGTGACGCAGAACCCCGGCGCCGCAAGATTTCCCGGCGTCGGTACGAGGCCGAGCTCCTCCGGTTGCAGACCGAATTGGTCCACGTCCAGGAATGGGTCCGGGCGACCGGGCAGCGCGTTGTGATCATCTTCGAGGGCAGGGACGCCGCCGGTAAGGGAAGCACCATCAAGAGGGTCACGGAATTTCTCAATCCGAGGGTCGCACGTATCGCGGCCCTGCCCGTGCCCACCGAACGACAGCGCACCCAGTGGTACTTCCAAAGGTATGTGGAACATCTTCCCGCAGCGGGCGAAATTGTTCTTTTCGACCGTTCCTGGTACAACCGGGCGGGCGTCGAACGAGTGATGGGGTACTGCACCGTCGACGAGTACCGACGTTTCCTGCACCAGTGCCCCATGTTCGAACGCATGCTGATCGAGGACGGGATACTGCTGGTCAAGTACTGGTTCTCCGTCAGCGACGAAGAACAGGAGCGTCGCTTCCGCTCGCGTGTGGAAGATCCGCTGCGACGGTGGAAATTCTCCCAGAACGACCTGCGCACCCGCGAGCGCTGGGCCGAGTTCTCGCGGGCCAAGGACGAGATGTTCGTCCACACGGACATTCCGGAAGCGCCCTGGTACGTCGTCGAGGCCGAGATCAAACGGCATGCCCGGATCAATATGATCGCGCATCTGTTGTCGGTCCTGCCGTACCGGACCGTCGAACAGCCCGTGCTCGAGTTGCCGCCGCGTCCCGCTGCCGACGATTACCGGCGTCCGCCGAGGGAATTGTTCCGGCAGGTTCCCGATGTCGCTGCGGAATTGTTGAAGGACGGCGGATCGTCCGGCAGGTCGTGAGCGATCGTCCGAGGGGGGGCGCGGGCCGGCGGATCGCCGTGGATCCGGACGTCGCCCACGCGTGGGGCGATGGTTCCTGCCCATGCTCACCTCCTCGGATTGCTCGCCGGGTGCCTATCGATCCCGCAGGACGGCCGCTGAAGGGCTCGACCGACGGGCAACCGGTTCGGTCGGCGGCCGCCCGGAGGCTTCTGTGGGCCGATTCGCACGTTTTCCGACGGGGGCGGCGCGTTTCGGGGACCGCAGCGCAGAGGCCGGGTTGCTTTCCCGGGTTCTGCGGTCCCGACCGAGCCTTCGGGCGAAGGCGCCGGAGGGGGGAGACCCCGGGCGGGGGCTCCCGAACGAGAAGGTGGGCGGACGGGGAGGTCAGGCGTACGGCGTAGTGCCCTCGTCCGCTGAACTCCCCCGGGTCCGGGGAGGTTCCCCCAGAGGATGGCAGGTCGGAGGGGTGAACCAAGCGGGATCTTCAGCACACTTTGCGTAATCGTCGTAGATCCCTGAGTGTCCACCTGGTACGAGTGACGCGGTGGATCGGACCTACCCTGGAAGGGTGCCCCACATAGTCTCCGAAACCACGATGCAGCGCTTGCGCAAGGGAACGGGGGCCCTGTCGACGGCGGCTCTGCAACGGATGGACGAGCGGCTCCCCTGGTACCGGGCGATGGATCCCGAGGATCGCTCCTGGGTGGGGCTCATCGCCCAGGCCGGTATCGCCGCTTTCATCGCCTGGTACAAGGATCCCGAGCACTGTCCCGCCATCACGGCCGACGTGTTCGGTACGGCCCCGAGAGAGCTGACCCGCTCCATTTCCCTGCAGCAGACCCTCGAAATGGTGCGCACCGTGGTCGACGTCGTGGAGGACCGGGTGGGCGACCTCGCGGCCCCCGGTACCAACCAGGAGCTGCGCGAGTCCGTTCTGCGCTATTCCCGGGACGTCGCCTTCGCGGCCGCGGAGATCTACGCCAAGGCCGCGGAGGCGCGGGGGGCGTGGGACGCGCGGTTGGAGGCCCTCGTCGTCGATGCCTTGATCCGCGACGAGGCGGGGGACGCGCTGCACTCCCAGGCGGCTGCCCTGGGCTGGCAGGGCTCCGACCAGGTCGTGGTGGTCGTGGGCACCTCTGCGGACGGCCATTCCACCGACATCGTCGACGACCTGCGCCGGTCGGCCTCCCGTCTGGGGGCCGACGCCCTCATCGGCGTGCAGGGCGATCGCATCGTGACGGTGCTGGGCCGTTCGGAGGACCCGTTGGCGGTCGCCCGGCATCTGGCGCCGAGGTTCGGGCCCGGGCCGGTCGTCACGGGGCCGGTCGTCACGGGGCTGGTCGAGGCGGGCAGTTCTGCGCGGGCCGCGCTGTCGGGGATGTCCGCCGTCGGGGCCTGGCCGGGTGCGCCGCGCCCGGTGTCGGCCGACGAGTTGTTGCCCGAGCGGCTGCTCGCGGGGGACTGCGACGCCCGCAGGGACCTGATCGAACGGGCGTTCCTCCGGTTGGTGCAGGAGGACGGGCCCCTGTTGGAAACGGCGGCGACGTACTTGGAGTTGGGCCGGTCGGTCGAGGCCGCCGCACGGGCGCTGTTCATCCACCCCAACACCGTCCGGTACCGCTTGAACAGGGTCACGGGGATCACCGGGTGGGACCCGACCGATCCCCGGGAGGGCTTCGTCCTCCAGATCGCCATTTCGGCGGGCCGGCTCGACACGAAAACATCCGGGATCTGAAGGGAGATAATCCCCTGAATCGGACTGCTCTCGGGAGTGGACGGCCAGGGGACCTTGTCAGAACCCTCCAAAGGCAGTGGCGCAGGTTCGTGCCGGACGCGTACGCCTTCCCGGGCCCGCAGGCACAAGGCTGAGGGGGTGCTCGCAATCGTGTGCCCCGGACAGGGGTCCCAAACACCAGGGTTCCTGAAACCGTGGACGGAGCTGCCCGGAGTGCGCGAGCGGCTGGCGTGGCTGTCGACCGTCGCTTCGATCGATCTGCTCGCCCACGGCACGGTCTCGGACGCCGAGACCATTCGGGACACCGCTGTCGCCCAACCCCTCATCGTCGCCGCCGGTCTGAGCTGTCTGCCGCTGGTCTGCGAATCGCCCGGCCAGGTGGCGGGGGCCCTCGCCGGGCACTCGGTCGGGGAGATCACCGCTGCGGCCGTCGCGGGCGCCCTGAGCAGCGAACAGGCCATGGTGCTCGTCCGTGAACGGGGCGCCGCCATGGCGCAGGCCGCCACCCTGAAGCCCACCGGGATGAGCGCCGTCCTCGGCGGGGACCCGCTGGAGGTCGAGGCGTCGCTCGCCGCCAAGGGCCTGACGGGGGCGAACATGAACGGCTCGGGTCAGGTGGTCGCCGCGGGCACGCTGGAACAGCTCGCAGCCCTGGCAGCGGACCCGCCGGCCAAGGCCCGGGTCGTCCCGCTCAAGGTCGCCGGGGCCTTCCACACCCAGCACATGGCCCCGGCCGTGACCCGCCTGAAGGAAGTGGCCGCGGCCGTCGAACCGAGGACCCCGGTCACCCGACTGCTGTCCAATGCCGACGGCGCGGTCGTCGGCGACGGGCAGGAGGTGCTGCGGCGCCTGGTCAACCAGGTGTGCAACCCTGTCCGGTGGGACAGGTGCCAGGAGACCCTCCAGGCCCTGGGGGTGACCGGCCTGCTGGAGCTGCCCCCGGCCGGCGCTCTGACCAACATGGCCAAGCGCAGCCTGCCCGACATCGAGCGGGTCGCGCTCAAGACGCCCGACGATCTCCCCGCCGCCAGGGACCTCGTCGCGCGGCACGCGACGCAGGCCCCTGTGGAGATCGGCGCCCGCGCGGTCGTCGGCTCCGCCAGGGGCCCGCGGTGAGCGGCCGGGCCGCGACAGCGCGCCTGACCCCCTCGACGGGATCTCCCCACGCCCGGATCCTGTCCGTGGGCAGTCACCTGCCGGAGCAGGTGGTGACCAACGAGGAGATCTGCCAGTTCATCGACTCCTCGGACGAATGGATCCGGTCCCGTTCCGGGGTCGTCACCCGTCACAGGGCCGCGCCCGACGAGTCCGTGGTCGACATGGCCGAGGCGGCCTGTCTGGTGGCCCTCGAACGCGCAGGACTGCAGGGCAGCGACATCGACGCCGTCCTCGTGGCGACCCTGACCCACCCGTACCAAACGCCCTCGGCCGCAGCGAAGCTCACCGACCGGCTCGGGGCGACCCCTGCTGCGGCGGTGGACCTGTCGGCCGCCTGTGCGGGCTTCTGCTACGGCGTCAGCATGGCCTGCGACATGATCCGGGGCGGTTCCGCCCGGCACGTGCTCGTCGTGGGCAGCGAGAAGCTCTCGGACTTCGTCGACCCCACGGACAGGGGTACGGCCTTCCTGTTCGGGGACGGCGCCGGCGCCGTCGTCGTCGGCCCGAGCGACACGCCCGCCATCGGGCCGACCGTGTGGGGCTCGGACGGCTCCCAGTGGGACGCCCTGTCCAGCCGCTCCTCCTGGGTCGAGTACCGGGACCAGGAACGCGCCGTCTGGCCCGCCCTGCAGATGGCCGGCCAGACCGTGTTCCGCTGGGCCGTCTGGGACATCTCCCCCGTGGCCCGCAAGGCCCTGGACGCAGCAGGGATCGCGCCGGCGGACCTCGCGGCGTTCGTGCCGCACCAGGCCAATTCGCGGATCATCGACGCGATGGTCAAGCAGCTCAAGCTGCCCCCGGAGGTCGCCGTGGCCCGGGACATCAGCGACCACGGCAACACCTCCGCGGCCTCCGTGCCCATCGCCCTGGACCGGATCCTGTCCGAGGGGCTGGCACCGTCGGGCGGTCTGGCCCTCCTCATCGGGTTCGGCGCCGGACTGGTGTACGCGGCCCAGGTGGTCGAACTTCCCTGAGCCCTCCCGCGCACCGCGGGTGCGAACCGCAGTACCGGCCGACCCGGCGATCCGTCGGCGGCCGTTCACGAACGACGAAGGAGCGCAACAGATGGCACTCAGCGAGCAGGAGATCCTCTCGGGACTGGCCGAGATCGTCAACGAGGAGGTCGGCCTGCCGACCGACAACGTCCAGCTCGACAAGTCCTTCACCGATGACCTGGACATCGACTCCCTGTCGATGATGACCATCGTGGTGAACGCCGAGGAGAAGTTCGGCATCCGGATCCCGGACGACGACGTCAAGAACCTGAAGACCGTCGGGGACGCGGTGTCCTACATCCAGACCGCAGAGGCCTGAGAGCCCCACGCCACCCGGCGGGTTCCGGCCGGCGAACTGCCGGAACCCGCCCTCGGCCCTCCCCTCACCACCGGGAACCCTGCACCACCGGGAACCCTGCACCACCGGGAACCCTGCACCACCGGGAACCCT
>JAUPKJ010000007.1 GCA_030837505.1 Actinomycetota bacterium | reverse complement strand
GGCCGCCTCGGAGCAGTTCCTCCGAAGCGGCCGACGCCGGTTTTGTCGACCTGGCCGACAACGCCGAACGGGGATGCGGGATCCTGGGGACGTCCCTTGGTAGGTTCACCCAAAGTCCGTCTGTAGCGGCTGCCTGTCGTCGAACGGGCTGGATCGAGGCTGGATGACCCACGAAGACGATCCTGCGGCGCTCCTGGCCGCTGCTGCCGACGGAGATCGTGAGGCCTGGGACCTTCTCGTGGCCCGGTACTCCCGTTTGCTGTGGTCGATCGGCCTGCTGTACCGCATGGATCGCAGCGACGTCGCCGATGCCTTTCAGAACACCTGGTTGCGTCTGCTGGAGAACCTCGACCGGATCCAGGACCCTTCCCGGGTCGGCGCCTGGCTCGCGACGACCTTCCGCCGGGAATGCAGTGCCATTCTGCGCAAGACGGGCAGGACCATCCCCACGGACGCGAATGCCCTGGCCCTCGTGGTCGACCAACGACCGGGCAACGTCCCCGGAGGGATCGAACGTGAACCCGGGCCGGAGGGACACCTGCTGCGTGCCGAGCGGGATTCCCTCCTGTGGGAGGCCTTCGCCCAGCTCGACGAGCGTTGCCAACAGATTCTGCGGATCCTGGTCACCGACGCCCATGACGGTCCGCCCGTCTACAGCCAGGCAGCGGAGAAGCTGCGAATGCCCACGGGCAGCCTGGGTCCCACGCGAGCCCGCTGTCTGGCACGGTTCCGCCGTCATCTGAGGGAACTGGGTATCTACGACGGGGGGACCGGCTCTTGAAGACAGGTGATCGTTGCTGCGGTCCGGGAGCGGGCACTCCGCTGCTGGGGGATCGGACCTGGTCCGCGCGGGATGTCCCTGCCGGGGACGTCCTCCGTCACACAGCTGTGACGGCGGGCACCTGGCGGATACCAGCGGCCACGACCACGAATCTCAGGGAGGCATGATGCCCGAGGGTGAGGCCCTGAGCGATGCCCGGCTCCTGGAGGAGCTGCGTGCTTTCTTCTTGCGCAACCCACAGTTCGAACAATCACTGAGGAACGAGTGTCCTCCCGAAGTCGGGCCGGACCCCGGGACAGTGCCGGAACCCGAGGCCGGGCCGGACCCCGGGACAGTGCCGGACCCCGGGACAGTGCCGGACCCCGGGACAGTGCCGGAACCGGCCCGCGATCGTTGTGTTCCGAACGAGGCCCCCCCGGACCTCCCCGACCCCCTGACACCGCCCCCCTGGTTGGTGACGGCCGCGAAGGACGTCTTCGCACTGCGCGGGATCGACGCCGAGCTCGCCGAGCTCACCTGGGACTCCCTCGTCGGCGCCGGCCCGGTCCAGATGCGTTCGCCCAACAAGGCCAGGATGCTCTCGTTCGAGTCCCTCGATCTCACGCTCGACCTGGAGATCACCGAGAACGCCGGGTCGCACGAGATGGTCGGCCACGTGATGCCTCCCACGGTGAACCGGATAGAGGTGGACCGTCTGCCGTCGGCCGACGCCCTCTGCGGGCCGTCCCCCGATCCCGCCCCCTGCCTTGCCGTCGTCGACGAGACGGGGCAGTTCGTCCTGGGGGACCTGGAACCCGGCCGGATCCGGTTGCTGTGCCACCGAGAGGGCCTGCCCTGTGTCCGAACCGCCTGGTTCCGCCTGACCTGACCCTATCCGTCCCCCCGCCTCAGCTCCCGCACCCGCTCCGGCCCCCGCGTCGGCTGCGGAACCCGCGCCGGTCACGGCAGGGGACGGTCGAAGGGGAGGAATTCGCCGGTTTTCTCCCTCAGCAGCAGGGACCTGCCCGAGGCGATGTCGAAGAACAGGCCGACGAGGTGGACCCTGCCCTCTGCCAGGGCCCGTTCGACGACGGTGTGGGCGCGCAGGTGCTCCAGCTGGCGCACGACGTTGGCGCGGGACAGGTCGTCCGCGGTGCACCGTGCCGGGTCGAGAGACCAGGGCCCGGACCTGGCCTGTGCCAGCCAGGCCTCGACGGCCGGCATCCCGGGTGCCGGAGGTTCCTGCAACGCGTGCATCGCCCCGCAGGAGGAGTGCCCGCAGACCACGATCGTGGAGACCCTCAACGAGTCCACGGCGTACTCGACGGCCGCGATCGTGGAATCTCCCGGCAGCGTTCCCGGCGGCGGCACGAGGTTGCCCATGGTCCGCACGGTGAACAGGTCGCCCGGACCGCTGCTGGTGATCAGGTTGGGGACGATCCGGGAATCCACACACGTGATGAACAGGGTCGTGGGGCGTTGGCCGTCCGCCAGCGCGGTGAAGACCTCCGAGAGCATCGGCGACGTCCTGCGGTGGAACTCCGACATCCCTCCCCAGAGCCCCGAGACGGGCCCAGAGATCTCCCCCGAAGCATTCCCCGAAGCGTTCCCCGGGCCTCCCGCCTGCCAGACGGACCAGGGGACCAACCACCGGGGCGGGTGGGGCCTGCCCTGCCCGGCCAGGATCGGGTCACCGTCCCCGTACCGGGTGAGCAGGGGCGGACCGACCTCGTCGACGACGACCTCCGACCCCGCGGCCCGCCGTCCCGCGATCCACGCTCCGAGTTCCTCGTGCACAGCCCTGTCCAGGAAATCGGCGATCAGTTCGAGGTGAACGGGCGCTGCCGGGGGAATCCTGTCCAGTTCTCGGCTGAGCCGGGGCAGGGCCAGGAAAGTCACCGTCCCCCGGAGCGTCACGAGCCACCGCCCCCGGGGATCGGCGGGGACCTCCTGGACCTGCACGTGAGCCCGAACCCCCTGCCGCAGCGCGAGCAGCAGGGCCGCCGCGAGCCCGGCGAACAGACCCCCGGCGACCCCGAACACGACGACCGACCCCAGTGACACCGCGAAGACCGCCGTCTCTCCGTGGCGGACGACCTCGCGCGCCTGCGACATCCCGACCAGCCTCGCGCCCACCACGATGAGCAGCCCTGCGAGCACCGCGAGGGGGATCCGCCCCAGGGTCCCCGCCAGGACGGCGGAGAACAGCACGATCCAGCAGCCGTGCAGGACGGTCGCCGCGCGGGTCCTGGCCCCAGCCCGCACGTGACCCGTGCCCCGCAGGACCACCCCGGCCACGGGCAGCCCTCCCAACAGCCCGCTGAGCGCGTTCGCAGAGCCCTGTGCGAGGAGTTCCCGGTCCAGGTCCCCGCGGGCTCCTGGGACCTGGCGGCGCAGGGCCTGCGCCGCCAGAAGGGTCTCGACCCCGGAGACGACCGCGACCGTCAGCACGGCCACGACGACCTCGACCAGGTGGTCACCGGGCAGTTCCGGCGCGGCGAGCGCGTCCAGCAGGTTCCCCGGGGCACCGATCCTGGGTTGGTCCACGGCCTGCGTCCCCGCGGTGACCAGGGCGGCGGCGGCCAGGGGGGCGGGAAGGGCCCTCACCGGCCGGGGCAGGGCCGACCAGAGCAGGACGACGAGCACCGTGGCCGTCCCGGTCAGGGTCGGCGCCAGGTGCAGGTCGTGCAGGGCACGGGGGAGGGCGAGGAGGTTCTCGCGGGCGCTGGGGACGGGGACGTCCCCGAGCAGGACCCGCATCTGGCCGAGGACGATCGTGGTCCCGACACCGGCCAGGATCCCCCGGACGGCGGCGGGCGAGACCCCCATGAGGATCCGGGCCCCCCGCGTCAGTCCCAGCAGGAGCTGGACGGCGCCTGCCGCGACCGTGACCGTGCAGGCCGTCCGCCAACCCAGGTCGAGTACGAGCTGGGCCGTGAGGGCCGTCAACCCGGCGGCCGGGCCCGTGACCTGCAGTGGAACCCCTCCCAGGACTCCAGCCACGATGCCGCCGACGGCTGCGGCGATCAGACCGGCCTCCGCGGGGGCGCCCGAGGCGACCGCGATCCCCAGGGACAGGGGCAGGGCTGCGAGGAAGGTGAGGGCCGAGGCCGGGAGGTCCCCCCGGACGTCGCTGCGGACCCACTCCCGGGCACGCCCCAGGAAAGTGGTGGTCCGGGTGGGATCGGAGGTTGTGGACATCGGTTTTCTCCGGTCGGTCCAGGGCAGCACCCTCGGCGCACTGCGGGCGATGTATTTGTTTTCATACCGGAAAGTCGGGCCCGTTCTGAGGGGCGGATCGTCCGGTGGAGGGACGGTATGGCCTCGGGGTCGGCCCGGCGTTGTGGATGTCGTTCTCGACCGCGTGTTTCTTCGTCCGATATCGCAGTGTTTTCGGTCCGTTCTCCCCGGTCCGTTCTCCCCGTGGGGGCCGTCACGCGGTGGGGAGGGCCCGTCGGCGACTGGTCGGGACCATTGTTCCTGGCGTCCGTCTTGAGTGGTTTGTTACCGTAGGGTCTGTCGGGACGATCCGATCCGGGGTGATGTCGGCCGGGTGGCTCCAGGGGATTATTACGCTGACCCGACCCTATTGTGGGCTTTCATTCCGGGCTGCGGGTGGTGCTTCCCGACCGAGGTGGTGGGCACGGTGCTGTGGCTGTCCGCCTCGGGATCGCGAATTTTCGCGACGCAACGGTGCGTTGTGAAATGCGACTGTTCGTATACCGTGGTTGCGGAACGTATTTGTTCTGGGGCGCTTCGTATAGCATTGAGGGACACTCTCTGTGTCCCTCAGGCTGCACAGAGGTAGCACTGACGATTCCCTGGAACCGTGACAGGTCATGACAGCAGGGGTGAGACGCTCGTGAGGGCCATCGGGTCACAGCGGGGTATCCCCTCCCGCCCCGTCGGCGGGAAAAGGCCGGACAGAGAGCGGAGTCCATCGCCCCGTGGGACAGAGGCAGGGAACCCGACAATGAGTACCGACACGGTCATAGCAAACTCCGTCGGCACGACCGGCCACCGAATCCAACTCGCCCGCAAATTGCGGGGCTGGTCACAGGCGGAGCTGGCCCGCAGAGCCGGGTACAGCCTGAGCATGGTCAAGAAGATCGAACAAGGAGCCCGCGCCGTCGACCGGTACGGGACCCTGCACACCTTCGCGCGAGCCCTGGGCGTCGACGTCGGGGAACTCACCATGGACCAGAACCCCCTGGCCCGCCGGGAAGGAGTGCACGCGGTCATACCCCAGATCCGCAGGTCCCTCACCTCCCTGCCGTTCGCCGTCTGCGATGGCCCGCACCACTCGGTGGACGATCTGCGGGCCATGGTCACAGAGGGGATCTCCATCCGCAGATCCGGACGCTACGCCCGTTTCACCCAGGATCTGCCTGCCCTCCTGGAAGCCCTGTACCGAGCGGAGAGTGTCTCGCCGGACCCGGAAATCCGTTCCCTTCTCACCGAGACCCTGCACGCGGCCTCGATCCTGCTCAGGCGCCTGGGGTACATCGATCTCAGCTGGTTGGCCGTCCAGCAGGCCCGCCAGGTCCTGCGGGGAGCCCCCGACCCCCTGCTGCTGTCGGCGAACGACTGGCACGTCATCGAACTCCACCTGCGGACCGGCAACACCCGGGCGGCCCGGCGGCTCACCGAGGACACCCTGGCCCGCCTGGAGGACGAACGGACCGACAGCCCCCCCGTGCGTTCGCTGCAGGGAACACTGCACCTGCTGCATGCGATCCTCTTCGCGCATGCCAAGGACCCCGCAGGTGTCGACAGCGCGCTCGCGGACGCCCAGAACCTCCTGGCCCGCAACGGTCTCGAACGGGACGACTACCAGACCTCCTTCGGGCCGGCCAACGTAGCGATCTTCCGTGTGTCCACGGCCGTCGAGCTGGGACAGGGAGAACGAGCCCTGGCTGTTTCGAGGCGTTTCGACCCCCGGGACATCCCCTCCCCCGAACGGCGGGCCCGCTACCTGATCGACCTGGCCCGGGCCTACGGCCAGATCGGCAAGGACGTCGCCGCGACCCGGGTGCTCACGGAGGCCGATCGCCTGGCCCCCGTCTACGTGCGCAACCACATCATGTCCCGGGAACTGGTGTCCGTTCTCATGGAGCGTTCGCGCTCGGTGCCCGGAGCTCTGCGGGTGCTCGCCCGCAAGGTCAGCGTGGTTTGAAGCCCTTCGGCACGTGGTCCGGAGCCTTTCGGCACATGGTCCGATTCTTCTGTTCGAAACGGTCCGAGCACCCGGACAGGAGCACTCGGACGATGCCTCTAGGCTGATGAGGTGCCCGCCCGCGAACTGTTCACGCGCTGCCTCACTCCGGTGACAGCACGGGGTTGGCATGTTCTGACTTTCGTCGTGGCCCTGAGTTCCCTCGCCTTGCAGATCGGCCTGGACCTCTCAGGAGGACAGACGGCCGGCACCCGCCTGATGCGCACCATCGATCGGTTCTCCTTCCAGAGCGACCTGCTCGTGCTGTTCGCGACCGGGGTGTCCGCCTTCCGCCCGGCCTGGCGGAACCGGCTGTGGCAGGTGATCTGCCTCGATGCCGTCCTCGGGTCCGTCGCCGTGGGCCTGACCTACCTGGTCCTGCTGCGGCCGGTGGTCCACACGACGGGCTGGGACGGTGCGGCCGGCCACGGTCTGCACTACGTCGTCCCACTGCTCATGGTCGTCGGTTGGGTGGTGTTCGGACCGCGGGGCCGGATCGTGGGGTCCACGGTGCTGCTTTCCATGCTCTGGCCGTTCCTCTGGTTCTGCTGGGCCTTCGGCTACGGGGCGATCACGGGCTTCTACCCGTACCCCTTCATGGACGTCGATACCCTGGACCACCCCAGGGCGCTGCTGAACTCCTTCCTGGTCACGATCCCCCTGCTGCTGTCAGCCACGGCCCTGTGGCGTCTGGATCACAGGCTCGCCACGGTCGAACTGCTCCGAGGCCCCGCAGCCGACGTTTCGAACACGACTTCCCGGGTCTGCGTTTCCTGAACCTCGGCGCTTTCCGTGCCGATACAGGGAGGGTGCTGGCAGCGATCAGTCTGGGGTTGGGGCTGCTGTCCCTCGGGGCTCTTCTGAACTGGAGCCGTCAACGGGTGGATGCCCTCGGCCGGCCTCGGGGCTTCCCCGTGATCGGCTTTGTCGTTCCCGCCGTCCTGATGGTTCTCACGGCTGTACCCGTCGTGCGGCACCATCGGCTGGAGGGACGCCTGTCCGAGGTCGCCTCCGAACTCGCCGGGGTGCGGGCGGACATCATCTGCCAGACCCTCGGTGAGTCCTGGGTGGACTCCCGACCCGAACCGGGCTACGTCAAGATCACGTCGGACGGCAGACCGGAGCGCCGGGCCACCATCACCTTGGACACCTGTGGCGACCTGCAGGAGTGGCTGGAGTCCGATCGCTCGGCCCCCACGACGGACCAGGTCATGGCCGTGCACATCCTCACGCACGAGTCCATGCACATGCGGGGCCTCCTGCCGGAGGACGAGGCGGAGTGCGCGGCCGTGCAACGTGACCTGAACACGGCGGTCCTGCTGGGAGCGACCCGGGAACAGGCCCGGGACCTGGCCCTGATCTATTGGACGGATCTCTACCCGCGCATGCCCGATGCCTACCGCACATCGTCCTGCCAATCCGGGGAAGATCTTGATGAGAATCTTCCGAGCAGCCCGTGGAACCTGATCCCCTGAGCGGAACCCGCTCCCTTGAGGTACGGGGAAAGCAGGACCACCGAAGGGTCGAACACTCAAGCCCGGACCCATTTCGGCCGACATCCGCCGTGACCGATGTGCATCGACCGAATGGGATCCGCACACCGATACGACCGGTGACCGAACACCGTGGGTCCTTACCGACGGTGATGGCATACCGGAAGCGAAGGACATCGACCCGGCGGCGCCCGACGTCGCCCACCGTCCCTGGGAGGCCACGTGCCCGCCAAATTCACCCTGACCAAGTCACCGACCGGGAAGTACCGCTTCACCCTCCTGGCGCCCAATGGGCAGGTCGTGGCGACGTCGCAGGAATATGCCACCAAGGCCTCAGCGCTCAACGGCGTGGTCTCCGTCCGTCGCAACGCTCCCGTCGCGTCCCTGGACGACTCCACGGACTCCGGCAGGCTCTCCCGCCTCCGGCCGGTCTCGCTGCGCCGGACCGCGAACGCCGTTTCGAAGGTTGTAGGGAACAAGCCCATGATCAAGCCCGTGGCCGAGACCCCCTCGACGATTTCTGCGGGGACGACGAAGAGCGCTGCCAAGCCCCGAACCCGGGTGAGCGGCCAGAACGCCTCGGCGAACGGGACCATGAGCGCGAACGGGCGGACGGCGTCGAAGTCCTCGGTCCGCAGCGCCCTGTCGAAGGCAGCGGCCTCGGCGAAGTCCTCCGTCCCCGCCCGGACCACCAAGCCGGCGCCCGCCGGAAGGCCCTCGTCGGGCACGACGGTTCGCAAGAGCACAACGGTTCGCAAGAGTACGACGGCGCGCAAGACCGCGGTGCGCAGCGCGATGAGCAAGGCTGCTGCCGCGACCAAGACCCGCGCCACCGCGCGTACCGCACCGACCTCCGCGAAGTCGATACCGACCTCCGCGAAGTCGATACCGACCTCCGCGAAGTCGATCACGGTGAAGGTGGGGGCCCTCGTCTCGGGAGGTTCGAAGGCCGGCGAGAAGGCCACGAACACGAAGGCCGGCTCGACCAAGGGCCTGAAGGCCGGCTCCTCCGGCACCCGAGCTGCCAAGGCCGGGATCGCCAAGGCAGGGGGTGCGAAGGAGAGCACGAAGGCAGGGGGATCGAAGGCGAGCACGAAGGTGACCGCGAAGACAGGGGGCGTCAAAGCGGGGATCGCCCGAGCGGCGGGCAAGACGGCTTCCCCGACGCGCGGGGTCGGCGCCTCTGTTCGGAAGGCCGCTGCCGTCGCGAAGGGGAAGGCCCCGAGCCGCAAACCCGCCGGTTCTGGCAGCAAACCGGTGACATCCGCGCGCAGCGGTTCCGGAACCTCCTCCAGGGTTCCTGTTCCTCGTTCCGCCCGCGCCAAGTCCCTTTCCGCCCCCGGGCGGTGAACCTCGGTCGGGGCGCTCGCCGATCGCCTCCCAGGCCCGCACTCGGCCGGGTGGCAAACAGGGCGGGAACTCCGGCTGTATCGATCGCGTGAGGACGTCCCGTGGCCCGGGACGTCCTCACGCCTGCTCGGGATGTGGACACCGGCGGGTGCACGAGCAGGCCGTGAGATGTCACCATGGCACCGTGAATCCCGAACGGCGCGATTCGACGGTCCCACGCCGCCCCACTCTCCTGGGGCCCGTGGCGGTCGACGGGTTCGTCGGCGGGGCCGACCCGGCGCAGCGGATCGAGGCGGCCCACACGACGGCCCAGGCTCTCCTGCGGCACGCCCGCTCGGGGAACGACGAGGTCACCGCACGCCTGGTGGCCCTGACCGACGTCCACGGGCTGGACGCCGTCGCCACCCTGTGGGCCGACCGGCCCGCCCACAGCCTGCCGGGCGTCCTGTGGCGCCTGTACGCGCTGCGGGCGGGGATCCATCGCGACCCGTGCGGCCTGGCCAGGGTCTTCGACGTCGGCCGGCGCCGGGCCCCGGTCGCGGAGGCGATCGCCGGGGTCGCGGATCCCCCCGGGCAGGACGAGGTGCGGGCCCTGGCCGATGCCGTCCTGACGGGTGCCTTCGCCGGCGACCTCGCGGTCGCCCTCGAACGGGCCGGCGCCTTCTGCCGCGTCCTGGCCACGGGCTGGGCCGTGCTCGCCGACGACGAGGCCGACGACGGGCAAGCCGGCGCCCTCACCCGGCGCGCCGCAGGGCTGCTCCGCACAGCGGGACAGCTGGAGGAGGCCGCCACCAGGTGGCGCACCGGAACCCTGCAATAGGGTCGGAACCCTCTCGGAACGGGTCGGAACTCTCTCGGAGCGACCGGCCCGATTTTTTCCCCGGAGCGGGAACATGTCGGCCGGGCCCGACGTTTTTAACGATCGGTGACACCTTCACCGGTCTCACCGGGCGTCGGGCCGTGGTAGCCCCGGGTCCCACCTGAAGCCGCTACGAGCGGCCGTTGCGCCGTGAGGCGCTCCCGGCCCGACGCCCTTGACCCGCTGACACCTTGACCCGCTGACGTTTTGACCCGTTGACGCCTTGTCCCATTGACACCTTGACCCATTGGGGCCCTTGATTTATGGACGCGATCCCTTGACGCCTTGAGCCGACTGCGCTACGGCGACCCGACACCGCCGCGGCAGAGGTCTTCAAAGTCGAAAATTCCAAAAATTATTCTACTTCTGGGTGAACCCTCCGTGGCTTTTTGGTGAACAACACGTTCATGTTCATCACGTAACATCCGCTCCGCCCATCCTTGATGCAGGAGCCGCCGCCCTTCAGGAGCTGTTGTGGTCTTCCGACTGCGTCCCTATGATGCCCGTTTCGGCGATTTGCTCGTCGAATTGGCCGGACAAGTGGTGACCGGTGCGCAGTTGCTGGCGGAGGTCCTGGGCGGCGACCTGCCGACACGCGAGGCCACGGCGCACAAGCTCCAGGAGACCGATCAAGCGGCCGAGGCCACAGCCCATGCGGTCCTGCGGGCCCTGTCCGCGGCTTTCGTCACGCCTTTCGACCGGGCCGACGTCTTCAGGGTCACCTGGGCGATCCGAACATGCGCCGCCCGGATGGACGCGGCGGCCGACGAGATCGTCGGTTTCCGCCTGGGGTCCCTGCCCGGGGGAGTGAACGAACTCGTGCAGGTCATCGGCCGCGCCGCCGACGTCACCGCGGACGCCGTCCCCCGCCTGGCCCGCCCGAGGACGCTCAACGACCCGTGGATCGAACTGATCCGCCTGGCCAAGCAGGGGGGCCAGGCATACAGGACCCTCCTGGCCGACGTCACCCTGACAACGGTCGACCCCTCCGCGCTGATCCGCCTCACCTGTGTCGCACAGTCCCTGCGCCAAGCGGTGGACTCCTTCGAGAGCGTCGCTCACGCCCTGCAGACGGTTGCCGTCAAGGAGGGGTGAGTGGAAGTAGATCTGGTGTTCGTCGTCCTGACGATCCTGGTGGCGGGGGTCTTCGCCTGGACGAACGGCTTCCACGACACCGCGAACGCCGTCGCGACGTCGCTCTCCACCGCCGCCCTCACTCCCAGGGTGGCCCTGCTGCTGGCAGCGGTCCTCAACGGGATCGGGTCCCTGCTGGGGATCGGGGTGGCCGACACCGTCGGACGGCAGCTGATCGACGTCCCCGTCAGCCACCCCGGGGTGGGGCTGGTCCTCGCGGGGCTGCTGGCCGCCGTCACCTGGAATCTGCTCACCTGGTGGTGGGGGATGCCCAGTTCGTCCTCGCACGCCCTCATCGGTGGCCTGGCCGGGGCGGGGGTGGCTGCGGGGATCGGTGTGGACTGGCAGACCATGGGCGACAAGGTGCTCCTGCCCATGGTGCTGTCCCCGGTGATCGGGCTCCTGCTCGCCTGGCTCGTGATGGCGGGGCTGCTGCTGGGGTTCCGGCACGCGGCCCACGGGATCGCCGCCCGGCGTTTCAAAATGGCCCAGACCGTCTCGGCCTCGGCCATGGCCCTCAGCCACGGCCTGCAGGACGGGCAGAAGTCCATGGGCGTCATGGTCCTGGCGCTGTCGGCCGGCGGCTACGAACACTCGGGGGTACCGCTCTGGGTACGGCTGTTCGCGGCGGGGGCGCTCGCCGCGGGCACTGCGGCCGGAGGCTGGAGGATCATTCGAACGTTGGGCCGTCGGGTCGTTCCGATCGATCCCGTGACTGGTTTCGCTGCCGAGTCCGCCGCCTCCGGGGTCCTGTACGTGGCGGCGGGGGTCTTCCACGCGCCGATCTCCAGCACCCACACCGTGACCGCTGCGATCATGGGGGCGGGCTCCACCCGGGGACTGCGCAGGATCCGCTGGGTCCTCGTCTCGCGGATCGCCGTGGTCTGGGTCGTGACCCCGCTGGTCACCGGGTCCCTGGCCGCCCTGATCTACGGGATGGGCGCACTCCTCATCCGCTGAACCCCCGCTGGCCGGGGCTCAAGCGCTGATGCGGTGGGCGAGGGTGAGTTGGGAGACCCGCTGCTTGCTGACGCCGAGGACGACCGCGATCTCGGGGCCGGTGAGACCTTGGTCACGAAGAGCACGGGCCGTTCTGCGCAGGTGCGCGGCTGCGGCCTCCTGAGCTTCTGCGGCCTTGGCCTGGGCCTGTCTGGCAGCGGTGATTTCCTCGCCGAGGCCGTCACCGGGATCGATCGCTGTGACGGTGACGTGGATGGTCTGTGGGTCGAGGCCACGCATGACAGCGACGTAGTCGGTGACCATGTCCTCCACTTCGCCGAGGTGACGGGCTTGGGTAACTCCTCCGTCCTCGAGGCGCAAAACCCACAGACGGCCTTCGCGTTCAGCACTGACCCGAATTTCGGTCACTGGAGCCACCCTTTCTGCAGGCAGGACAGTTGAGCAGCGATGGATCCCACGACGCCGGCCGAGATCTGGCGGTGTCGTGGGACAGCAGCGACGTGCCCCCCGCAGGGACATCGCCACACGGTGTGTCGACCGCCCTCGCGTTCTTGGGCGCATCCAGCCTTACGGAGCTCGCGGACAACGTCACTGAGTTTCATGGACTTTGGCAAGTCTAGGTGCCCTTTACATGTCTGTCTAGCGGGACTTTACTTCTTGAGGTGGTTCGTGGGGCGCGCAGTGGGGGTATATGCCGAAAAGGGTAGAGGATCCCGGCGATGTCGACGTGCCCTCCACAGGACGCAGCCGCGGCCGAGCGTTGGGCGTTCCACCGCTCGGCCGCGGCTGCGGGTGTTCGAAGGGGGGGCCGGGTCAGCCGAAACGGCCCGAGACGTAGTCCTCCGTGGCCCTGACCGACGGGTTACTGAAGATCTTCGCCGTTCGGTCGACCTCGACCAACTGGCCGGGTTTGCCCGTGGCCACGAGGTTGAAGAAGGCCGTGCGGTCGCTGACGCGGGCCGCCTGCTGCATGTTGTGGGTGACGATGACGATCGTGTAGTCGCGTTTGAGTTCCTCGATCAGTTCTTCGATCGCCATGGTCGAGATCGGGTCCAGGGCCGAGCAGGGCTCGTCCATGAGGAGCACGTCAGGGCGGATCGCGATCGCCCTGGCGATGCACAACCGCTGCTGCTGCCCACCGGACAAACTCGAACCCGGTTTGTCCAGGCGGTCCTTGACCTCGTTCCACAGGTTGGCCGCGCGCAGGGCGCCTTCGGCGATCTCGTTCAGCTCGGACTTGGACCTGTGTCCCTGGAGTTTCAGCCCGGCGACGACATTGTCGAAGATCGACATCGTGGGGAAGGGATTGGGGCGCTGGAAGACCATGCCGATCGTCCTGCGCACGGTGACGGGGTCGACGTTGTCGGCGTAGATGTCCTGGCCGTCCAGTTCGACGCTGCCGTCCACATGGGCACCGGGGACAACCTCGTGCATCCGGTTGAGGGAACGCAGGAAGGTGGACTTCCCGCAGCCGCTGGGGCCGATGAGAGCCGTGACCGAGCGGGGCTCGATCGACAGGCAGACGCTCTCCACGGCGAGGAACGAGCCGTAGTAGATGTTCAGATCACGGGCATCGATGCGCTTGGCCATGTCGGTCCTTCCGCGACGTCAGCGGACGCGGGTCAGGCGCGCGACGGACCGCGCGACGAGGTTGAGGATCATGACGATGAGGATGAGGGCGAGGGCCGCTCCCCAGGCCCGGTCGATGGCTTCCGGGTTGGGGCGGCCGGCCTGGTCGTAGATGAACAGGGGCAGGGCGGACTGCGGCCCGTCGAGGGCATTGAAGTTGATCGAGTCGGTGCCGCCGAGGAGGAGGAGCAGGGGGGCCGTCTCCCCGATCACACGGGCGATCCCCAGCATGATCCCGGTGATGATGCCCGGCAGGGCCGTGGGGATCACGATCCGCAGGATGGTGCGCCACTTGGGCACTCCCAGGGCGTAGGCGGCTTCCCGCAGCTCGTTGGGAACGAGTTTGAGCATCTCCTCGGTCGAACGGACCACCGTCGGCACCATGAGGATCGTCAGGGCCAGCGCCGCGGCGAACCCGGACCGTTCGAAACCGAAGGTCAGGACCCAGACCGTGTAGATGAACAGACCGGCCACGATCGAGGGGATACCCGTCATGACGTCCACGAAGAAGGTCACGCTGCGGGCCAGTTTTCCCGTGCCGTACTCCACGAGGTAGACGGCGACCAGCAGAGCGAGCGGGATCGAGATCAGGCTGGTGATGAGCCCCTGGAGCAGGGTCCCGACCATGCTGTGGTAAATGCCGCCCCCGGCGTCCGAGACCCCGACATTACGCATGGAGTGGGTCAGGAAATTGCCGTTGACCTGGTCGGATCCCTGGGCCAGCACCTTCCAGACGACGCTCAGCAGGGGAAGGAGCGCGATGAGGAACGTGGTGTGGACGAGGGACGAGGCGAAACGGTCCACGGCGTGCCGGCGTCCCTCGACGGCGAAACTCGTTGCCGTCTGCGCCACGAGGAAAAGCAGCCCCGAGAACACGACATAGCCTGCGAATCCGCCGAACGGCGCGACGGAGAACAGCAGGGCCGCCAGCCCACAGGCCGCGATGCCCAGCCCGGGGACGGTGCCGCGGGGGAGGGTCCTGGAGGCAAGAGACGTGGCATTGGCGCGGGTCCTGGAGGAATCGGCCTGGAGAAGTGCCATCAGTTCGCTCCCGAGAAGGCGGCGCGGCGCGCGATGATCCAACGTGCAGCCATGTTGACGAGCAGGGTGATGACGAACAGCACCATGCCGGAGGCGATGAGCGCGTCGATCCCGGTGTCCTGGGCGAAGCTGTACTGCAGCGCGATGTTCGCCGCGAAGGTGTTCCCACCGGGTTCCAGGATGTGCAGGCTGATGCCGTAGCTCGTCGACAGGATCAGGGCGACGGCGACGGTCTCGCCCAGCGCCCGGCCCAGTCCGAGCATGGCCGAGCTGATCATTCCGGAGCGTCCGAACGGCAGGACCGCCATGCGCATGGTCTCCCAGCGCGTCGCGCCCAGGGCCATGGCTGCCTCGATGTGTCCCTGCGGCACCTGGAGGAAGACCTCCCGGCACACCGCCGAGATGATCGGAAGGATCATCACGGCGAGGACCACCCCGGCGTTGAACATCGTCTGGGTGTAGGTCTCGGAGTTGGGGGTCGCGAAGAACGGTATCCAGCCGAAGTTCTCGGCGAGGAAGCTGGAGATCCCCACCATGTTCGGCACGAGGAAGTCCCGGCCCCACAGGCCGAAGACCACGCTGGGCACCGCGGCGAGCAGATCGATGAGGTATCCCAGCCCTGTCGCCAGGCGGCGGGGGGCGTAGTGCGCGATGAACAGCGCGACGCCGATGCCGACCGGCAGGGCCAGAAGGAGCGCCAACAGGCTCGACAGGAGTGTTCCCCAGGCCAGGGCTGCGATTCCGAACACGGAGGGCGCGGAATCGGGGAACCACGTCCGTTCGGTGAAGAAGTTCACCGAGTCCGCTTGCAGCGCCGGCACCGTCCTGCTGAAGAGGAAGACCGCGATCCCCGCGATGATCACGAGCAGGAAAACGCTGGACCCGGCGGTCAGAGTGCGGAAGATCCTGTCCCCGGCCCGTACGGGACTTCCTGCCAGCTGTGGTTCTACGGGGGGTTCACCCTGGGGGGAACGGAATTCTGTCATCTGTGTCATCCGGGTTCCGTCCTGGTTCTCGCCATGAGACCTGGAGCGCCGCGGCCGTGGGCCGGAGCGGGAGGCTGCCTGTGAGCAGCGTTTACGAGGGCTGTGGAGCCGCCCGCCGGTGGGCGGTGCCACCGGCGGGCGGACCGGGGACTCAGGAGATCGTCGCGACGGTCTTCTGGACCTTGGCCAGGATCTCCGTCGGCAGCGGGGCGTACCCCAGTTCGACGAGCTTGGCCTGGCCTTCCTCGCTCGCCGTGTGGGTGAGGAAACTCTTCACGAGGGTCGCCTGCTCCGGCTGCAACCCCTTCTGGCAGGTGATCTCGTAGGTGACCAGGAGCAGCGGGTAGGCCCCCGGCACCTTGGTCGCGTAGTCGAGCTTCATCGTCAGGTCGTCGCCCGTGCCGGTGACCTCTGCGGCGGCGACGGCCTTGCTGACGGCGTCTGCGGTCAGTTCGACCGCGCCGCCGCCGTTGTCGATCTTGGCGATGGACAGGTCGCTCTCGGTCGCGTAGCTCCACTCGACGTACGAAATGGTGTTGGGAGCGCTCTTGACCGCCGCGGCGATGCCGTCGGACTTGGCGGCGCCCTGACCGCCCGGGGCCTTCCACTGCTTGTCGTGTCCGAAGGTCCAGTCGGCCTTCGCCGCGGCTTCGAGGTACTTGGTCACGTTGCTCGTGGTCCCGGAGGAGTCGGAGCGGTGGACGGACGTGATCTTGGTGGAGGGCAGGGAGACCCCGGAGTTGAGCTTGGCGATCTGCGGGTCGTTCCAGGTGGTGATCTTCCCGCTGAAGATCTTGGCCAGGACGCTCGGGGTCAGGACCAGACCGTCGACCCCCTCCAGGTTGTAGACGACGGCGATCGGCCCCGCCACCATCGGAATGTTCAGGGCCTTGCCCGTCTTGCAGCGCGCGTCGGCCTTGGCCACCTCGCCCTTGTCGGGGTTGAGAGCGGAGTCCGAGCCCGCGAAGGCCGTCTGACCGTTGCTGAAGTCGGTGATTCCCTGTCCGGACCCACCGCCCGTGTAGTTGATCGTGGCGTCGCCGCAGGCCGTCTGATACTCCTTGATCCACTGCGTCATCGCATTGCTCTGAGCCGTCGATCCCGAAGAATTGATCGTGCCGGAGGCGCAATCGATGGTGCCGCTGGCGGACGAGGAACCCGTCGGCGAACCGTCGGAGTTGTCGTCCGAACCACAGCCCGCGAGAGCGAGGGTGCCGACGACTGCCACGCCGGCGAGGCGTCCTGACCGAGAATGCTTCACAGTCGTGTCCTTCATGCGTCTGGGAGTCAAGGGGCAGGTCCGGTCGGACTCTGCCGGGCGCTGATCGGCGCTCGTCAGGGACGGTAGGGATGTCAGGTGAAGCATCACCCCGGGGGCAGTTAACACAGAGTGAACAAGCACGTTCGCTCAGATGGTCATCGGGGGTACTCGGGGTGGAATCCAGGTGAACTACTGGCCCTTTACCGTCCGGATGATTACGGCGAGTCATTCATGACAGATTACAAAGACATGAAATGTTCTTTTTCCGATGTCGGCCCGATCTCGCTGGGTGACCGAGGGGACTCCGGGGGCCTTCTGTCGTTCCGACGCGGACGATCTTGCAGGTGGGAGCCCTGTCGCGCGTCCGCGGCGTCTCAGCGGACCGGGGTGTGCCGTTCGACGGCGACGACGCGGTTCTCGTCGGTGTTCGAACGGGCCAGGTGGGTCACGAGGACCTCGCCGGGGGACAAGTACGGGGAGATGTCGGGGAACTGCGCGGCCACAGTCTGGTCGGCCAGGGAACGCAGCGTTTCGAACACCGACGGCAGCAGGGGGCGGTGGGTGCACAGACCGACCGGGCCGTCCCTGCCCAGCAGATGGGCCAGGTGTTTGCCGACCTTGCCGGGATCGCGGCGGAAACCGTCCTCGGACAGGCCGCCCTTCACGCGCAGGCGGGCCTCGGACAGCGCCAGGTAGGGGCGCAGAGTGTCCTGGCAGCGCAGCCACGGCGAGCTGAGCAGGTATTCCGGCTGCCAGCAGGACAGCAGCCCGGCCAGGGCCATCGCCTGGCGGCGGCCGGAGGAGACCAGCGGCCGGTCGGCGTCCGGCAGGGCCCAGGCGTCCCGGGGGCGGGCCGTCGCGTGGCGGATCGTGAGCAGCGGCCGCGTGCGCAGGGCGCCGTCGTCGGCCATGCCGCGCAGGGCCTTGAGGATCAGACGGTCGTCGTCCCGCGTCAGTCTTTCCTCGGCCTCGTCGAGCCCCAGCCAGGCCGTCCTGTCGATCTCGGTCGTCGGTGCGGTGGGCCGGTCGGTGCGCCTCGGGCTGGCCGCCCAGTACACGACCCGTTTGGGACGGCCGTCCGGCAGGTTGTACCCGACCTCGGGCAAGGGGCGGCCCAGCCGGACCCTGACCCCGGTCTCCTCTGCGGTCTCGCGCACCGCGCACTCGGGGAGGGTCTCACCGGACTCCAGTTTGCCCTTGGGCCAGGACCAGTCCTCGTGTCCGGGGCGGTGGACGAGCAGGACCTGCAGCGAGTGCTGCGACGATCCCCGGGCCTGCCGGTGACAGATCACTCCGGCCGCGAGCACCTCGGTCGGGGACTTCACCGGCGTCGGGCTCCACGCCGTCGGGGCCGGGTCGCGATGAGGTGGGACTGCAGGTCGCGCAGGGGCTGGCCGTCGTCGTCCAGGTGGTGGCGCGACCAGCGGCCGTCCGGGCCCAGTGCCCAGGTGGACACCGTGGGGTCCATGGACAGGGTGAGCAGGTTCTCCAGTTCCTTCACGTGGGTGGGGTCCTTCAGCCGGACGAGGGCCTCGACCCGACGGTCCAGGTTGCGGTGCATCATGTCGGCGCTGCCGATGTAGACCACGGGCGTGCCGCCGTTGGCGAACCAGAAGACCCGGGAGTGTTCCAGGAAACGTCCCAGAATGCTGCGCACCCGGATGTTTTCGCTCAGGCCGGGTACACCGGGCCGTATCGCACAGATTCCTCGAACGACGGCGTCGACCGACACCCCGGCCTGGGAGGCCCGGTACAGCGCATCGATGATCACTTCGTCGACGATACTGTTCATCTTGATCTTGATGCCGGCCGGGCGGCCCTCGCGGTGATTGTCGATCTCGCGGCGGATGCGGTCGACCAACCCGCTGCGCAAGGACCGCGGGGCCACGAGCAGTCGCCGGTAGGCGGTCTTGGGCGCGTAACCGGACAGCTGGTTGAACAGGCGGGTGAGGTCCTCCCCGACCTGCGGATCGCAGGTGAGAAGCCCCATGTCCTCGTAGAGGCGGGCCGTCTTGGGGTTGTAGTTGCCGGTGCCGACGTGGCAGTAGCGGCGCAGGCCGTCCCCGTCCTGGCGGACCACGAGGCTCAGTTTGGCGTGGGTCTTCAGGCCCACGATCCCGTACACGACGTGCACCCCGGCCTGTTCGAGCTTGCGGGCCCACGTGATGTTCGCCTGCTCGTCGAACCGAGCCTTGATCTCCACGAGGGCCAGGACCTGTTTGCCCGCCTCGGCCGCGTCGATGAGGGCATCGACGATCGGGGAGTCCCCGCTCGTTCGGTACAGGGTCTGTTTGATGGCCAGGACCCTGGGGTCTGCCGCAGCCTGCTCCAGGAGCGTCTGCACACTCGTGGAGAAGGAATCGTACGGGTGATGCAGGATGATGTCCCGCTCCCGGATCGCCGCGAACACATCGCTGGGCTTGGCACTCTCGACCTCGTTGAGGTGCCGGTGGGTCTTGGGCACGAATTTCGGGTAATGCAGCTCCGGCATGTCCAGGTCGGCGATGACGTTCAGCCCGCGCAGGTCCAACGGCTCGGGCAGGTGATAGACCTCGGCGTCGCTGACCCCGAGTTCGCGCACGAGCAGTTCGCGCACATGGGGATCGACGTCCTCCGTCATCTCCAGGCGGACGGGAGGGCCGAAACGGCGTCGCAGGAGCTCCTTCTCCAGGGCCTGCAGGAGGTTCTCCGCGTCGTCCTCCTCGACCTCCAGGTCCTCGTTGCGGGTGACCCGGAAAGTGTGGTGCTGCAGAACGACCATGCCGGGGAACAACTGGTCGAGGTGGACGGCGATCACCTCCTCCAAGGGGACGAACTGCTGTTTCTGGTCGTTCTCCGCGTTGACGGCCACGAAGCGCGGCAGCAGCGGTGGGACCTTGACCCGGGCGAAATGCTCCTTGTCCGTCACGGGATTGCGCAGGATGACCGCGAGATTCAGCGACAGGCCCGAGATGTAGGGGAAGGGATGGGCCGGATCGACGGCCAACGGGGTGAGCACGGGGAAGACCTGATCGCGGAAGAAGAGGTGCAGCCGTTCCTGTTTCTCGGTGGACAGGTCCTGCCAACGGACCAGGGTGACCCCGTAACTGGCCAGGGTCGGTGCGACTTGTTCGCGGAAAACCTCGGCGTGCCGAGCCTGCAGCTGGTGCGCGCGGATGCTGATCGCGCTCAGGACCTCGCGGGGAGTCAGGCCACTGGCCGCCGTCACGGCCAGACCGGTGGCGATACGGCGCTTGAGCCCTGCGACCCGGACCATGAAGAACTCGTCGAGGTTGCTCGTGAAAATAGCCAGGAAACGGCAGCGCTCCAACAGCGGCAGGCCCTGGTCCTGGGCCAGCTCGAGCACCCGCTCGTTGAAAGCCAACCAGCTCAGCTCGCGGTCCAGGAAACGGTCGGGGAAGTGCGCCGGGGAGATTTCCCCCTCGAGGGGCGGTGGGACCGTTCCCCGCGTCGGGCGCAGCCCGGTGATCGGGGACAGGGCCGGGAGAACGGGGGCACCGACCTCCTTCGCCGGGGCAGCGGCCTTGGCGGTGGGGGGGGAACTGGTGATCGGAACGGTTTTCTTCGCAGGGGCTGCCCTTCTCGCCGGAGCAGTGGCTCTCCGGGCGGGAACGGACTTCTTGGCAGGAATGGTGCTCTTCGCGGTTGTGCCGGTTCTCGCGGGGGTACCGGCTTTCCTGGTGGTCCTCGCGGTGGCAGCTTTCTTGGCGGTCCGACGGCCTGCTGCGGTCTGCTTCGCTGCCGGCTGCTTCGACGCGGACTCGGAAACCGGCACGTCGTCCGAGCGGCCGGTCCCCGCGTCGTGCGGTTCCGATGCGTCGCGCGGTTCCGGCTCGCCGTGCGGTTCCGCGGATTCGGGGGGTTCTGAGCCGGAGGACGCCATGGAAAGAATGGTGTCACGTCGCATCGGCCGTCGGGAGGGGGACATCGGGGACACTGGAACGGTCACAGCCACTCTCCTGGTGCTTCCGGAGCCGGAAACGGTGCCGGACCCGCACGATCGATGGACGGTCGTACGAACAGGACATCGGTGTCCCCGTGACGAAAATCGAGTTTTCTGTAGACGGCCTGCGCCACGTGGTTGTCGCCGTCCACGTGGAGCATGGCCAGACGCAGACCGTACGAACGCAGCCGGTGCAGTCCCGCGACCGTCAGGATTCTCCCCAGCCCCCGGCCGCGGTGGTTCGGGTGGACGCCGACGACGTACACCTCCCCGACCCGTTCCCGGCCCGTCCCCGCCCGCAGACCGGCCGGCAGCCCGGGAACACTCTCGTGGATCTTGGTCCAGTGGAATCCTGCCAGGACCGGCCGTCCGTCCGGGCCATCGGCCTGGGCCAGGAGGAAGCCCTCCGGGTCGAACCAGGGTTCGGCCATCCGTGCCCGCAGATCCTGCGCCGTCCACCGTCCCTGCTCCGGATGAGAGGCGAAGGCCAGGGCGTTGAGAGCCAACCACGGCTCCTCGTCCTGCCCCGGACGAAAGGTCCGCAGACCGATCCCCTCGGGCAGGACCACGGCCGGCAGGTCGTCTCCGAGATCGCGGAACCAACGGTGCAGAGTGCGGGACGGCACCATCCCGGCCCCCTCGGCCAGAGCCCTGGCGGCGGGGCCGTCACCGTGGGCCCATACCCCCAGGCTGCCTGGTCCGGCGGCCCTCTGCACGGCCTGCAGAAGGACCCGACCCAGCCCCCGACGGCGATGCTCCGGATGGACGAGGAGCTCGGCCACCGCGCCCTGCCCACCCTGCCCGCCCTGCGGATCCACCTGCGCGTACCCCGCGAGGACCTGATCGGAGGGCCCGTCGGCCACGCGCAGGAGCACGTGACGGTCCGGACCCTGCCCGTCGGGGCGCAGCCGCAACAGCGCCTGCTCGCTCAGGGGTGCGCTACCGTCCGCCAGCGTGGCGGCCTCGATCAGACGGCGGATCCGGGACAGATCCTCCGTCGGGACCCGTGTCTGGACGGTCGGGACGGCGGGAGAGGCCCTCACGGTTCCTTCCTCGGTCGGGGACGACGGCCACGGGCGAACGGTCTCAGGCGTCAACGGTCTGCTCGACCTCGGTGCGCTCACGACCGGGGGGCACGAAACGGTACCCGACATTGCGAACAGTCCCGATCAGAGATTCGTACTCCGGTCCGAGTTTCGCCCGCAACCGCCGCACGTGCACGTCGACGGTGCGAGTTCCACCGAAGTAGTCGTAGCCCCAGACCTCCTGCAACAGTTGTGCCCGGGTGAAGACCCGCCCCGGATGCTGGATGAGGAACTTCAACAGTTCGAACTCCTTGTACGTCAGATCCAGGACACGGCCCCGGACCTTCGCGCTGTAGGCAGCCTCGTCCACCGTGACGTCCCCGGCCCGGATCTCGCAGGCCGCCGGCTCCTTCTCGGTCTTGGCCAGTTCTCGCTTGCCCATGGCCAGACGCAGACGGGCCTCGATCTCCGCAGGACCCGAGGAGTCCAGGAACACGTCGTCGGCGTTCCAATCGGCCGCGATCGCCGCCATCCCACCCTCGGTGAGGACCAGGAGCAAGGGGGCGGACAGGCCGGTCGTGCGCAACAGCCGACACAGGGAACGGGCCCCCACCAGGTCCCGTCGCCCGTCAACGATCACCACGTCAGCGGGTGGGGCGTCGATGAGGACGGCGGCCTCCGCCGGCATCACCCGGACCCTGTGGTGCAACAGTGCCAGGCCGGGGATGACCTCGGCAGAGG
The DNA here is from genome assembly GCA_030837505.1 of Actinomycetota bacterium. Lineage (GTDB taxonomy): Bacteria > Actinomycetota > Actinomycetes > Actinomycetales > Kineosporiaceae > JAUPKJ01. Next base: position 1,198 of record JAUPKJ010000007.1, on the reverse strand, counting down.
ACGAGAGCGCATTGGTCAGGAGCAGTAGTTCGGCCATGTGTCGACCTCCCGCAACAGTCGCCTCGTCACCGGTCGTCGGCCGCCGCCATCTGCCGGCGGACCACCGGTCGTGCCGGTGCCGGATCCACCGGCGGGTCCTCCGCCTACGGCACCGATCGCACGCCGCGTCGTCGCGGGACGCGAGACTTCGACCTTAACGCGCGTGTGAAGGTCATGTCTCCGTGAGATTCAGCACCATGCCGGGACCTTCCGGGCGGAAAGAGCGACTTTCTCCGAGCCGGACGGCCCACTGCGCGCCTCCCGGCCCTCGCCGATCGGGGAGGGAACGCGGAGTCTGCCAGGATGCCCCAGTGACAGCAGCCCTCCCCACCCTGATGTCCTGCGCGTTCGGGGTGCTCGTCGCCGCAGCGGCCCTCGCGGACCCCCTTCTCCTGACCGCTGCGGTGGCCCTGTGCATCCTCACCATGGCCATGGGATGGGGAGAACTCCTCGGCCTGCCCGACCCCGCAGGCTCCGGGGCGACCGTTCTCGCGGCCGGGTGGATCGCCCTGCTGCTCGCCTACCTCCGATCCGCGCAGGACAGCCCCCTGGGGGCCCTCGCGGGGCTGATGGCACTGTGCGTTCTGGCGGCTTTCGGACACGAGCTCCTGCGCAAGGACGGCCGGAAGAACCTGGTCGGGTCCGTCACCGGGACCCTGTCCGGGGAAGCGATCGCGGTGTTCGGTGCAGGATGGGTACTCCTGTCCGACCTTCCCGTTGGCTCCGATGTCGTGGCCTGCACGGCGGCCGCGGCGGTGGGTGCGCTCGCGGTGTGTTCGACGCCGCTGCCCTCTCCGGCTCTCGAAGGAGCTGCCGTGCTGACAGGGACCGTCCTGTGCGTGTTGGTGTCCTTGTTCCTCCTGCCGGGGGCGACCGCCTCCCTCGCCCTGTGCGGGGCCGGCGTCGCCGCAGCGGCCACGGGGGTGGACCGTCTCCTGCGGCCGGCAGTGCGTTCCTCGGCCACGCAGCTCTCCATGGCCGCAGCCCCGGTGATCCTCGCGGGGACCGCCGGCTACGTGGCCTTCCGTGTGCTCGTGGCCTGAGAACGGCTCCGGACCGACGGGCCCGCCCACGGGCTCCGACCCTGTCCGGCCCCGTCGCGCTCGCCGGCCGAAGCCTTGTACAGCCTCGAACGACCCGCGCAGCCTCGAACGACCGG
>JAUPKJ010000356.1 GCA_030837505.1 Actinomycetota bacterium | reverse complement strand
GTACTCACCGTTGAACGCCCGCAGCTTGGCCTCGTCGAAGAAGGCCGGGGAGGGTGTGACGTCCTCGATCCGGAATCGCTGCGCGATCTGGTCCCAGGGCAGGATCTCCTGGTCGTCCCCGGGCCCCCAGCCCAGGAGCATGAGGTAGTTCTTCATGGCCGAGGGCAGGTACCCCTCGTCGCGGTAGTCCTCCAACGCCACCTTGTCGCGGCGCTTGGAGAGCTTCTGCCGCTTGGCGTTCACCAGCACGGGCACGTGGGCCCACACCGGCAGGCGCTCGGCGCCCAGGGCCTGCCACAGCAGTTGCTGTTTGGGGGTGTTCGACAGGTGTTCCTCACCGCGCACCACGTGGGTGATTCCCATCGTCAGGTCGTCCACGACGTTCGCCAGCAGGAACATCGGGGAGCCGTCGGCCCGGGCGATGACGAAGTCTTCCAGGTCGGCGTTGCGGAACTCCGGGGTGCCCCGGATGAGATCCACGACCGTGGTCGTGCCTTCCGTGGGTGTTCTGAACCGCAGGGCCCGTCCCGGCCCCGGGGCCAGGCCCAGGTCGCGGCAGTGCCCGTCGTAGCCGCTGTGGGGGTTGCCGTTGCGTGCGGTGATCTCCTCGCGGGTGCAGCCGCAGTAGTAGGCCAGACCGGAGGCCACGAGCTGTTCGATCGCCGCGGCGTGCCGATCGCCCTGCTGGGACTGGAAGTACGGACCCTCGAAGGTGGGGTCCTGCTCGCTGATGCCGATCCAGTCCAGCGCGCCGAGGATGCCCTGGGTCCACTCCGGACGGTTCCTCGCCGCGTCGGTGTCCTCGATGCGCAGAACGAACGTTCCCCCGCTCCGTTTGGCAAGGAGCCAGTTGAACAGGGCCGAACGGGCCCCCCCGACGTGGAACAACCCGGTCGGGGACGGAGCGAAACGAACACGCACCTCGGTCTCGGACATGCCCGCCAGCCTATCGGCCCCCACCGGCCCTTCCACCGGTGCCGTTCCCCGACGTCCGAGGACCCTTCCGGACGTCCGCGAAGCCCCGCGGACATCTCAGGGCTGGTCAGAGCGTGTCAGGCTGATCAGGGCTGGTCAGGCTGGTCAGGCGTGGGCGACCAGGTCAGGAGACGCTCCAGGGCCGTGGGCAGGGACTCCGGGAGGACGTCGCCGTTCTGAGGGTCCACGGTGTAGGTCAGGCAGTCCTCGCAGCGTTCGACCCGCACGGTCAACAGGGTCGGCGAGCGCAGGGACACCTCGAAGCCGATGGGACAACCGTCCGAGTGCACACTCCCCCGCCAGACGATCTCCCCCGGTCCGCGCATCAGGGTGATCAGATGAGGGAAGTGCCCGGTCAGGGCACGGTCGAGCCGGGCGATGAGGTGGCGGGCCTCGAGGGACGCGGACCAGGGCCGGGCACAGCCGTCCTCGCGGGCAGCCACGAGGTCGGGAGCGCAGGCCGTGCCGAAAGCCGACGGGTCGTCGTGGAAGCGTCGCCCTCCCGGGACGGTGCGCACGCGGTCCCCGGGCACCGTGAGGTACCCGTGGTCGCCCTTGACGAAGAGGTGGTGCCGGGCCTTCCCCAGTCCCTCGGGGTCGACGACCAGCGAGGCCAGGAAGACCCCCGGCAGGTGGTCCCCGCTGTTCACCGATTCCCGGTAGCCCTTGACGTCCTCCGGGGTGAGCCTGCGGTACCCGTGGGGGTGGTGGGAGTGCCAGCTGCCCAGATGCTGGACCGTGGGGTCGATGGACTCCATGCCCCGGAACACCCGCACCTGGTAGCCGGCGTCCGGCAGGTGGAAGGTCGCCGAACGGTGGGCCCCGGGCCCGGAGTCGATGTAGTCGACGACCTCCAGTTCGATCCGATCGTCCTCGACCCGCACCTGACCCACGAACTTGCCGCCGACCTCGACCATCGGGTGGGAACTCACGAGGTCCCGGGAGGCGCGCAACACCCCCTCGCGAATCCGAACGCTCACGTTCCGCACGGCCGGCCCCCGGGAAAGGGCCTGCGGCCCGCGGAAGACCAGCCGTCGGCGGACGGTGAAGGAGCCTCGCGAGGTCTGCGGGTCATGGACGGCGAACGGGTCGGCCAGCATCGTCCGTAGGGAACGGGGCAGTCGCACGGGCGTTCGGCCTCAGTCCTCGACCCGCAACAGCGAGACGGGCCCTCCACGGACCGTGCCCCGAGACCGGCGCCGGTCGGGCACCGGGACTCGGCCGGCGGGCACGCCCGACATCACAGCAGGCCCCTGCCGACGAAGTCCCGCAGTTCGTCCGAGAGGACGACCCCCTGCTCCAGGCCCGGCCACTTTCCCGTCCGCTGCCAGGTCTCGTACTTGGTGAGCCACAGGGCGGCCTCGGCAACGAGGAACGCCAGGGTCATGTCCGGCGTCCACTGCCGGGCCCGCAGCAGACACAGGCTGTCGGGCCCGAACACGTGCGGGCCGCGGGCCCGCCAGCCCACCGGTTCGACCTTCGGCAGGGAGTGGGGGTAGTCGCGGGGCAGCAGGATCCGCAGCCCGTACAGGTGCCCGCTGCCGGTGAGCAGCGCGCCCTCGGCCGCGGCCACGTCGCCGCTCCCGGTCCGCACCAGCCGAAAACCGGGGAAGTGGCAGGCGAGCTTGCGTTGTTCGATCCAGGACCGGGACAGGTGGGTCTCCTCCCCCCGGACGCGCAGGCCCTCCGTGGTCCTGAAGCCCACGCTCATCGCAGGTGCCCCCGGCCGTACTCACCCTTCGGATCGTGCAGGACCGTGCGCTTGCCGGCGCCGGACCGGCCGACGTCCCCGACCCGGCGGACCCGACCGTCAGGGTCGATCTCCACCAGGACCTCGTCCGGTTGCAAGTCGATCACGGTGTTGGTGTCCTTCGGGCAGTGGTCGGTCACGGAAGGTCCCTCCGATCGAGACGAACACCGGTGACGGTGCTCCGGCCCCCGTGACCGGAGCCCCTCCAGGTTCAGCCCCGAGCACTGCCGGGATCAAGGTGTCCGTTCGGCCAACACGACCCGACGCAACCCCCGTCCGACCGGAGGGGTTCGGTCAAGCCCCGATGCCGTCTGCCGGAACCCGGCCGAACAGGGTCTGTTCACGGCCCCGGCGGAAAAGACGAGGACCGGTACTCCTGGATGTCCTCCGTGCGGATCAGACCGTCCTCGATGGCCCGGGCCAGGAGGGCGAACTGCGTCACCGCAGTGCGCCCCTGCGCGGTGTACTTCAAACGGGCCCGTTCGATGTACCGACGGACGGCCGACTCGCTGATCCCCATCCTGTGGGCGACGGCCTGCTTCGACGAACACTGGAACCAGTACAGCAACGCCGTGCGCTCCCGAGGGGACAACCGGGGAGAAACCGCAGCATCGGTGGCGATGGCCCCACCGACGACCGGCGTCACGTACGGGCGGTCCCGCCCCGCGGCCACGACCGCCTCCACGAGATGGTCCCGGCCCTCGTGCTTGCCCACGAAACCGTGCGCCCCCGCAGCATGCACGGCCTGGATCGTCCCGCCGTCCGTGAGCGCGGAGAACACCACGACCCGCCGCCCCGACTCGCACAGCCCGCCGATCCGGTCCGTGACAACCCTCCCGTGCAGATCGAGGTCGAGCAGAAGAACGTCGGCCCGCCGCCCCGGCCCCGCCAGGACCTCGTCAACGGCCGACCCCGTCGCCACGATCTGCACCCGCCGTTGCGGATCGGCCTCCAACCACACCCGCACCCCGTCGACGGCCACCGGGTGGTCCTCGATCACGGCGACGGTGACTGTGCCGGTGTCGCCGTCGGTGTCCAACTGCTCTCGATCCATGTCTGCCTCCCGCTGTCGAACCGTCGGACTTCCCACCGCACCGCCATCGGCGGATCGATCGCCGGATCCCCGCCGACGATCCGGCCCTCCTGCACGACCCCGGCCTCGTCGGCGTCGCTGAGAACACCGACCACCACCCCGCCGTCGAACGCCGCCACGGTCACGCGAGCGCTCTGCCGGGCCACCGCCAACGCGCGCAACGGGGCCTCGGTGAGCGCCTGCAGATCGGCCGGTGGCACGACCGGCAACTCGCCGTGAAGGTCCAGGTCGACCACGACCCCGCGGCTCGCCGCGATGTCCGCCGCCGCACTCAACTCGTCCCCCAGGGGGTTGCGGCTGCCGCGCGTCTGCAGGACCAGCCGACGGATCCGCGCGGCAGCGACAGCGCACCGGTGCCGCACCCCCTCGTCCTCGGGAGGGGAACCGGCTGACAGAGCGCACAGGAGAGGGTGGGCATCGGCGTGGATCGACGCGGCCAGACGGGCCCGCGTGGCGCGGATCGTGCGCTCGCGGGCCCGCCGGACGGCGTCCTGCGACAGTTCTGCGGCCCGGTCGACCACCTGGGTGCTGGTCACGACGAGCATCCGCACCACGAGGCTGAGTCCCCATTGCAGGCTCCCACTGCTCACGACGACCGTCAGCCACGCGGCGAAGGACTGCCGGTCGAGGGTTCCGCGGGCCACCATCACCGCAGCCATGCTCAGGGCGTTCACCACGATGAAGACGACCAGTTCGAACAGGGGCCGGTTCCACAGGGCGAGCATCGCCAGCCATCCGGCGGCCCCCCACCCCCAGTTCCCGGGCGTGATCTCCTCGCCCGGGGCGCAGATCAGCAGGACCGCCAGGTTCACGGCGAGCGCGGTCGCGGCACCGGCCCAGGCCAGAGCACCCGACCACAG
>JAUPKJ010000052.1 GCA_030837505.1 Actinomycetota bacterium | reverse complement strand
GGCGCTCCAGAAGAGCCCGGTAGCACTCCGCGGCCTCGGACAGCCGTCCGGCGTTCTGGTCGAGCACTGCCCGCTGGAAGCGTTGTTCGACGACGTCGTCGACCGTCAGCAACCCCTCGGCCGCACGCAGGTCCCTGTCGGCGGAGCGGTACAGGCCCAGTTCCTGCAACACGGCCGCGCGACCGGCCAGTACATCCGCGAGGACCTGCGCAGAGCCGTGACGGCGGGCCAATCGAACGGCCTCGGTCAGCAGCTTTCGAGCGTGCCCCGGGTCCAGCAGCGCCCGGTGGGCCCAGCCCTCGGTGCGCAGGGCGAGAGCCAGTGCTGCCGTGTCCTGGGTGTGTCTGGCCTGTCGGACCAGTTCTTCGGCCTCCGGCAGGTACCGTCGCGGATCCGACGACAGGCGATTGAACAGCTCTCTGGCCCGAAGGCCGAGGGTTTCCGCAGGTGTGTCCAACGCGACAGCTGTCTGCGGCGTAAGATCCCGGCGCGGCGACTCATCATTCCTTTTACCCACGTCACATGAGTGTCACACATCTGCTCGGACTGCGGAGATCCGGGTGGAAGGGGGGTATTCCATGGCCGAAGGGATTTCATGGTCGAAGGGGGCGATCAGTGTTTTCATACTACAAAACAGAGATGCCGTTCGGTGAGGACTATCCGGACCCGATCGATCTGACGGACGGTGCTCGCCTGACCCGGCAGGTCGGGGTGCAGGTGCAGGCCCTGACACAGTCCCGGAACGATCCGGCCCAGAGGCGACGACTCGTCGAGCACCTCAAGCGGCGCCGGACCCACGACGGCCGTTTCGTGGCCCTGGACCATCTGCCCGGAGGGGACGGCCTCGGAGTCCTGACCGTGACCGGGGAGATGCTCCTGCCCCGGATCTCCTGGGAGATCACCGGTGTCCGTCGGCAGCTGGAAGCCGTCGGGCTGCGCGAGGTCGAACCGGCCTGCGACTGCCTGAGCAAACGCCTCGTACAGCTGCGCAACGAGGAACTCCCGGCGACCCTCATCGACGACACCGCCGCCGAACTGCGCAGACAGGGGCACACGGCGTCCGTCCACCACGTCCTGCCGCTCGCGAACCCCGTGGGCAAGGGCGAGGGCGGGCCGGAGCCCTTCGTCCCGCGCAGCGGATGGCAGCTGGGGGCTCACCAGGACGTTCAGACCCTCGCCGGTACAGGGGCCGAGTCCTCACCGCGACCCGGTCCCGTGCTGTTCCCACCCCGGCAGAGGTCCGGGAGGGGGATCTCCGTGGGGGTCATCGACACAGGGATCACCGAACAGCTCCGCAAGGACGGATGGTTGCAGGGGGTGCCACGAACTGGCGAGAACGTCGATCCCCTCGACGCCCTGCCGGCAGGGGGCGACGGCTACCTGGACATGGGAGCGGGCCACGGAACCTTCGTCGCCGGGATCATCGAACAGGTGGCTCCCCTGGCGGACATCCACGTCCACCGGGCCCTGGACACCGACGGCGTGGGCAGTGAACTGCGTCTGGCCTGCGCGATGGTCCATGCGGTGCGGGAGGGCAGACAGATCCTCAACCTCTCCCTGGGCTACCGGACGGCGGACGGGCTGCCCCCGGTCGCCCTGTCCGCGGCCCTCGACGAGATCGGGCAGATGGAACGCGAACGCGGCGAGGAAGTGCTCATGGTCGCGGCCGCGGGCAACGACGGCGACAGCATGCCGTACTGGCCCGCGGCCTTCCGCCGGGTCGTGTCGGTCGCCGGTCTGACCGCCGACCTGGCTCCGGCGCCCTGGGCCACGCACGGGTTCTGGGTGACCTGTTCCACGGTCGGGCAGGGGATCTGCTCCACCTACGTCGAGGGTGAGGAGTCCTACGACACCGATGCGAGCCCCGACGCCTTCGGACCCGATTCCTGGGCACTGTGGTCCGGTTCGTCCTTCGCGGCCCCGCAGATCACCGGGGCCGTGGCCCGGTACTGCCAGGAGCGGGGACTGGCACCCCGCCGGGCCCTGGAACAACTCCTGGCCCGGGGATACCCCCTGCCCGGCTTCGGGCGGGCGATCCCGGTACTGCCCGGCCCTCCGATCCGTGGGGAACGGTCAACGCGCGGGCGTGTCGTGCCGATGAACAACCTCGCGCCCGGAACGCGACACCACCATCCGAGGCGAGTGCCGTCGATCCCCGGGCGTACGAGCGGCACTCCTGGCCGACGAGGACCGCGCGATGACACCTTCCCGCCCCGGGTACCCCTTCGACCCCTCCGGCGCCCCCGAGGACCCCGTGGACCCCAGGACCGACCCGGGAGTGCCGGAACGGGTCCGGACCCAGGTCGAGGCGCTGCTGACACGCTGCACGGACCCGACGACGAGCCAGTCGCTCGCCGAGCAGCTCATTGCCCGTCACGAGGGCCAGGGCGAAGCGCTGCGCCTACAGATGCTGCCCGGCGGGAACGGCCCCGGATCGCTCGTCGCGGCCGGTCAGGTCGTGGTCGCCCCGGAGAACTGGCGGCAGTGGCGGACGGATCGGGGTTCCCTGCCCGCGGGGTTCACGGTCATCGAGCCGGGTGAGACGCCGGGCGACGGACCGGGAACGGCCCGGTCGGTCGTCGGTCTGCGGCTCCCGGACGGCGTCCCGCTGCCCGAGGGGATCGCCCGGCTGCGGGAAGCCGGCCTGCAAGCCTGGGTGAACCCGGTCGCGATGGCTGCCTGTCCCGTGGGCAAGAAGGGCGACGCCGGCCCGGTCCCGGTCCGGCCGCGGCGCTCCCTGCGCCCGGCCCACCGGCCGCTGCACGGCAGGCCGGTCCCCACGCCCCGCGATGTGTTCATCGAGCACCGGAGCCCCGTCGGGCCGCTTCCGCTCGCCGTCCCGCCGGTGGGGATCGTGGACACGGGGATCACCGATCAGACCAGGGAGGACGGATGGCTGGCCGGGATCCCCCGGACCAGGGGCGTGGTCGATCCCCTGGACGCCTTGCCGAGGGGCGGGGACGGCCTGCTCGACCTGGGGGCGGGACACGGCACCTTCGTCGCGGGCATCATCGAACAAATCGACCCGCAGATCGCGGTGACGGACGGCCTTCGGGTCCACCGGGCTCTTGACTCCGACGGGGTCGGCACCGAGGAGTCCGTCTGCCGGAGCATGATCCAGGCCGTGCAGGACGGGCAGCAGATCCTGTGTCTGTCCTTCGGCGAGTTCACGGCCGACGACGCCCCTCCCAGGACCATGGCGGCGACGATCGAGGAGATCGGGAGGCTCGCCGCCAGGCATCACCGGGAGATCCTCCTGGTGGCGGCGGCGGGCAACTCCGGCGACGAACGACCGTGCTGGCCGGCGGCCTTCTCCCGGGGAGCGCAGGCTTTCCTGCAGGAGGAGGACCCCGGCCCGGTGAAGGTGGTCGCCGTGGCCGGTCTGACCACCGGGAGGGAACCGGCCCCCTGGGCCACCCGCGGCCCCTGGGTGGACCTCTCGACGGCCGCCGAGGGAATCTGCTCGGTCTACGTCGAGGGCACCGAGTACCCCTCGCCCCAGAACCCCCACCCCGACACCTACGGTGCGGACCCCTGGGCCCTGTGGAGCGGGTCCTCCTTCGCCGCACCCCAGGTGGTCGGGGCCCTGACCCGCCTGTGCCGGGAGAGGGAACTCTCCCCGCACGCCGCCCTCCGCCTCCTCCTGGAGAGCGGCCTGCCGTTGGAGGGCTTCGGACGAGCAGTCCACCTGCTCCCCGGCCACTGACCCCCACCACCCCCACCTGATCGAGCCCCCACCACCCCCACGGCCACCCCACCACGTCACCACAACAGCCAAACCTCGACCACGCCGGACACCCCAGCCCCAGCCCCAGCCAAGATCGAGCCCCCACCACCCTCACGACCAACCCACCACGTCACCGCGGCAGCCAAACCTCGATCACGCCCAACGCGCGCCACCCCCATCACCATCCAG
>JAUPKJ010000355.1 GCA_030837505.1 Actinomycetota bacterium | reverse complement strand
AGTGTCAGGGCCAGTGGCCCGGTGTGGTCGGCGACATGGTCGAGCAGGGGACGCCGGTGCGTCGTCAGCCACGCCCCGTCGAGGACGAGCGCGCGGACGACGTCCTCGGCGAGGGGCCGTGCCAGCGCCGCCTTCAGGGCCAGCACGTCACCGGCGCGGACACGGCTCCCCGGTGCCCGGACGACGGCCAGGCCCAGCCGTCGCTGCCGCCGGATCACGTCCTCGACCTGGTCGACGTCGAACAACGTGTCCTGGCCAGCGGATGGTCTGCCTCGCGTGCCGGTGGAGTGGTCGGTCGGGTCGATGTCGATGCCCTCGACGCCGTCCTGCCGGGCGAGATGGGACACCGTGGAGAAGGCCTCCTTGCCGGTCACCGTCACCCGCCCCGCCAGCCGGCGCACGGTGCGGACCATCGCCGGATCCTGCCCGTTGACGTAGGCGCCGACCACGCCTGTCCGGACTCGCGTCGCCGTGCGTGAGGTCTGGTCCATCGCTGCCCCGCATCCCCCGTGTTGCGATGACCTTCAGTGTGCGCTGCGGACCCAGTAGTAGTCGACCCTGAAGGTCACGCCTCCGGCTTATAGGAACGGTAGTACCCGTGTAGTACCGTCGGCGTGTGGGCTACGAATGGCTGCAGCCAGGGCTGGCTGCTCTTAGAGGGATCGAGCCCTGCGAGGTGATGCAGGTTCTCGGTGCCGAGAAGCGGTGGCCGCGCCCGGCGACCGGTCCGGACGGCCACCGGCTCATGACGGTCTGGGGACGAACCGTCGATGGGTGGCCCTTGATCGTGGCCATTCGCCGGCTCTCGCAGTGGGATTGGCAGATCATCGGGGCGCGGGTGATGACGCAGAGTGAGACGACTGAGTTCGAGGCATGGGAGGCGTGAGATGGCCAGTGACGCCAGGGGTCTGCCGCAGACCCCCGAGGAGGTCGCCCTGCTGATGGACGGCCTGGCTTTCGATGATGCTCCGGTGGCACCCGGCGACCTGCCTCCGGTGCCGGCGGACGATGAGGACGTTCTCGTGCCCCGCTCGTTCAAGATCCCGATGCGGCTCGACCGTGCCCTGCAGGAGCTGGCCGGGGAGGGAGGCAAGTCGGAGTTGGTCCGCCGCTACCTCGCCCAGGGCGTGACCGCCGATCTGGCTGCCCGCCAGCAGGGGGGTCAAGTGCTGATCCCGCTGGATGAGGCGGTCCGTCTGCTCACCGGCCTCGGCCGGTTGCCGCGCAGCGCCTGACGTCCGGCGGCTTCACCACCGGGGGCCCTGCGAGCTGGCCGACTCCTGCCCGTGCTCAGACCCCCGGGCGGGTTGACCTGATCGACAGGGGCGGACGATCCCCGAGATTGCCGTACTGGGTGATCGAGAGCCGAGCATCGGGTCAGGGACCCGTTTTGCGGACCCTGGAGAATTAGCGTGTGCAATCACCGTCGTGATCACGACGGTGATTGCACACGCTAATTCTCCAGGGTCCGCAAAACGGGTCCCTGACCCGATGCTCGGCTCTCGATCACCCAGTACGGCAATCTCGGGGATCGTCCGCCCCTGTCGATCAGGTCAACCCGCCCGGGGGTCTGAGCACGGGCAGGAGTCGGCCAGCTCGCAGGGCCCCCGGTGGTGAAGCCGCCGGACGTCAGGCGCTGCGCGGCAACCGGCCGAGGCCGGTGAGCAGACGGACCGCCTCATCCAGCGGGATCAGCACTTGACCCCCCTGCTGGCGGGCAGCCAGATCGGCGGTCACGCCCTGGGCGAGGTAGCGGCGGACCAACTCCGACTTGCCTCCCTCCCCGGCCAGCTCCTGCAGGGCACGGTCGAGCCGCATCGGGATCTTGAACGAGCGGGGCACGAGAACGTCCTCATCGTCCGCCGGCACCGGAGGCAGGTCGCCGGGTGCCACCGGAGCATCATCGAAAGCCAGGCCGTCCATCAGCAGGGCGACCTCCTCGGGGGTCTGCGGCAGACCCCTGGCGTCACTGGCCATCTCACGCCTCCCATGCCTCGAACTCAGTCGTCTCACTCTGCGTCATCACCCGCGCCCCGATGATCTGCCAATCCCACTGCGAGAGCCGGCGAATGGCCACGATCAAGGGCCACCCATCGACGGTTCGTCCCCAGACCGTCATGAGCCGGTGGCCGTCCGGACCGGTCGCCGGGCGCGGCCACCGCTTCTCGGCACCGAGAACCTGCATCACCTCGCAGGGCTCGATCCCTCTAAGAGCAGCCAGCCCTGGCTGCAGCCATTCGTAGCCCACACGCCGACGGTACTACACGGGTACTACCGTTCCTATAAGCCGGAGGCGTGACCTTCAGGGTCGACTACTACTGGGTCCGCAGCGCACACTGAAGGTCATCGCAACACGGGGGATGCGGGGCAGCGATGGACCAGACCTCACGCACGGCGACGCGAGTCCGGACAGGCGTGGTCGGCGCCTACGTCAACGGGCAGGATCCGGCGATGGTCCGCACCGTGCGCCGGCTGGCGGGGCGGGTGACGGTGACCGGCAAGGAGGCCTTCTCCACGGTGTCCCATCTCGCCCGGCAGGACGGCGTCGAGGGCATCGACATCGACCCGACCGACCACTCCACCGGCACGCGAGGCAGACCATCCGCTGGCCAGGACACGTTGTTCGACGTCGACCAGGTCGAGGACGTGATCCGGCGGCAGCGACGGCTGGGCCTGGCCGTCGTCCGGGCACCGGGGAGCCGTGTCCGCGCCGGTGACGTGCTGGCCCTGAAGGCGGCGCTGGCACGGCCCCTCGCCGAGGACGTCGTCCGCGCGCTCGTCCTCGACGGGGCGTGGCTGACGACGCACCGGCGTCCCCTGCTCGACCATGTCGCCGACCACACCGGGCCACTGGCCCTGACACT
>JAUPKJ010000354.1 GCA_030837505.1 Actinomycetota bacterium | reverse complement strand
CCGAAGCCCACCCAATTCCGTTTCTACGCCGGCAGGGACCCCGAGGGCCGGCCCGTGCGCAAGAGCGAGGAGAAGAAAACCGGGTACGCCCCGGGCACGGGCCTGCGCGGCCGCAAGCACTACCGTTGGTCGGATCTGCCCGCCGAGTACTGGGAACCGAGGTCGTCGGACCAGATCCGGGACAGGGACAAGGACAAGAACCAGATCGAGGTCTGGTACGGGGACCGCAGGGAGATGCGGTACCGGGAATACCTGGACCCGGGAGCCGCACCCAAACAGACCGTTCGCCATTGCGATTGGGTCCGACGCGGCGTCACGTTCGACGTCGAGATCTTCCTGGACGGTGTGCCCTCCGCCGAGTTGGGGGCCCTCCTGTGGTTGATCGACCGCAGCGAGGAGGCCCCCCTGCGTGTGGGTTCGGGCAAACCGTACGGTTTCGGCGTCGTGACCGCCGCCATCGTATGGAACGACGAGGACCGGGGCGACGGCCCGGAGCCCACGGCCCTGTGGGACGGCGAGGCCGTGGCCGAGGGATGGCGTTCCCTCACCCGCCCCGCTCCCGCTACCTCCGATCGTCTCCTGGCCCTGGCCGAACAGTTCGAACAGCTCGCCCGCCGGCACCCTCTGCTCACCCAGACCCTGGACTGCTATCTGGCCGCTACCCGGGCCGTGGAACACCCGATCCACTACCCCCGCTCAAAACAAGAACCCATGGCCGAGAGCTACGAGTGGTTCACCGAGAACGAACGCGTGAAGGAACAGAAGGAAAAGCAGCAGAGTTCTTCGCGCGGCAAGGACCAGGCGGCAGACGGGTCCGCCGAGTCCGTCCCTGTCGAGGGTTGGTCACTGCCCGATGTGCGTTCTCAGGAACCGCGTCTTCCGATCCTGGCCAAGAAGCAGAAGGACGGGTCCCGTCCCTCACGCTGAGAAACCCCTCGCACCGACCGCGCCCCTGAGCTGCTGATCAGCTCAGGGGCGCTCCCATGCCGGCTCTCGTCCCGTCTCCGCGCCGATCCGAAAACACACGTCGCCCTGACCGGTTGAGACCACCCACCGTTCTTCGAAACTCGCCCCTGAGCAAAATTCGAAGAACGGTGACCCGACCGAAAAAATCGAGAGGACGCAGCGAAGCCCGGCTGTGGAAGCCGGGAAGACGGCCTTGATCGGTTGTGGTGATCTCGTCAACATCCGGCCGCAATGGAGCCCGGCTGTGGAAGCCGGGAAGACGGCTGGCGGAAATTGTACCGTCTGAGCTGGGACGATGCGAGGCGTTGCGAGCACGACCGGATCGGACCGGGGCCGAACGTTTTTCTGGGCGGCCAAAACGACCTCAAACACCCTCTGACCTGCATGCGAGCACGGCTGCGGGGAGGGGTGCGTATCGGCGTGCTCGCGGGGGCACGGGTGGCGCGGTTGCGGGTGGGGGCGCGGCCGAGAGACTGACGGGGAAGGGTGCGGAGGAGTAACGGCCCCGGGCACTGCGGAGCGGCGCCTGCGCCGGCCACGTCCCGGCCCTCACCGGGAGGCCGTCCCGGTCGCTGCGGAATGGCGGCTTCGGCGGGCCGGTCGATGGGGTACCTCGGATCGGGTGGCCCGGTGGATCGGGTGGCCCGGTGGTGCCCACGAAGGTTCGGACATTCACGGTGGTCGTGACAGGGTGCGAGCCGGTGGGTGGGCAGGGGACCGAGCGGGCCCGGGGACGATCCGGCGATGGGCATAGAGAGACAAATATACCCCTTGGATTCCTTCTGCGCTCGTGAGTGCGGGATCCATCGTAAAAAGTAATCGAGCCTGCTTCCGTTGCCGTGATCTTGATATGTTCTCCGCGGTTCTGGGGGAGAATCCTGAAGTTGCTTGTCAGGGCTTCTCCTGGAAACCCCTGTGAACCGCGATGCAGCACCCGTTCCTCGGAGGGGTGGATCCCGACGTCAGGATCCGCCTTTTCCCTGAGGGATCTTCCGTGCTCTGAAGGGTCTTCCGCGCGTGGGCCCGTCCGGCAGCAGCATCTCACTTACGTCTCCGTCGTCGAAAGGCCATGAATTTCCGATGACTGTCGAGGACCGGTACCGGGATCTGGTGTCCGCGGTGTCGCTGACGACCGACCGGGCCGAGGAGGTCCTCCTGCGATCGAGGTGTTCGAGCACGCCGTTCGGAAGGCACCCGAGGCCGGGCTTCCCTGGGACACCCGCGCTGTGAGGCTCGCACCCTCCCGGCTGGTGGCCGCCGCCATCGATCAGAGCCTGACCTGTGCCGAACCGGTCCAGGAGTGATCGATGGCCCTGGTGATCACCGTGGCTTTCCCCACCGGAACCTACGACGCCGGTGAACCCGACGACCGCAGCCGGCCCGAATGGCCACCGCATCCGGCGCGTCTGTTCTGCGGTCTGGTGTCCACTGCGCGGGACGACACCGACCACGCGGCCCTGACCTGGTTGGAACGCAGACCGGCTCCGATCGTCTGTGTCCCCGCCGAACACCGCCCCCTGCGGCGCACCGGACACGTCCTCACCAATGCTCTGTCCCGTGGCCCCGGAAGCCAGAACCACCCGGGGCGGACCAACGGCCTGCGAACCCGCCATGGCACCGCGCTGGACCCACCGATCGTGTGTTTCGTGTGGACAGGGACGGCGCCCCTTCCCGGGACCGTCCGGGCCCTGGACCGGCTCGCCCGGCGCGTGCCCCACCTGGGCCGGTCCACCAGCCCCACGATCCTCGACGTCCGTCAGACCGAGGACTGGTTCCCGCCCTCCCGTCCCGTCGGACCCGGCGGCGGGGAATCCGCCCCCACCGGTCAGGTCACCCGTGTCGAACCCGCAGCACGAAACGACTCCGCGATCCCGACCGGTCCCGGTTCCCTCTCCGGCCCCGGGGACGACGATCCGACCGGCACCGCTGTTTCGGACGGTTCTGCAGAAACCGGCGGTCCCACGGACCGGGCCCGACTGAGGACGACGTGGACGATCCTGGAGCCCTGCGGCCTTCTGGACTCCGAGACCGCGCTGCGCGTTCCCTACCCGGGGTATCTGGAAGAACTGTCAGAACTGCATGCCTCGGGTCTGCCGGCCTGGGAAGCGGGTAGGACCCACGGGTACCGCACCCGTTCGGTGTCCACGACCCCCCGGCCCTCTCTCCGGGCAGCGGTCGATCGCCCGGCACACCCCGAAGCGTCCGGGAACAATGTGCCCTCGCCGTTCCCGGACATCGTGCTCTTCCGGTTCCTCGACCACACCCCGCCCGGCAGGATGGCTGCACGATGCGCGGCGGCCCTGCGCCACGAGGTCCTGGAATCCTGCGGGCAACCGGTCCCGGAGGTCCTCCACGGGCACGGCGCGGACGGCCGTCCGCACGTGGCCTTCCTGGCCGTTCCCGACGTCGGATTCCCTCACTCCGACGGACACCTGCTCGGCGTCGGGGTGGCCCTGCCCGCGCTGCCCGAGGACGAACGGCGGACGATCCTGCGCGCCGTCCACGGACTGTGTGGCCCGGACAGCTCCCGGACGGCGTCCATCGCCCTCCACGGGCATGGCCGATTCCGGATGGCACGGGTGTCGGGAACGGAGAGAGAGGCCGGTCGCTGGGGTCTGACCGTACGACGCTGGCGCCGCCCCTGCCGACGCTGGGCCAGCGTCACCCCCGTGATCCTGGACCGCTACCCCAAACGGCCCGAGGACGTCGCGAAGGTGATCCGCCGTTCCTGCCGAGAAGCAGGCCTCCCCGATCCTTTGGACCTGCGGATCACCACCGCTCCTCTCCTGCCCGGCACGGTCCATTTCTCATCCTCGGACCTGCCCAAACGGGCGCAGAAAAGGCTCTACTGCCACGTTGTACTGAAGTTCGACCGTCCCGTCGAGGGCCCGGTCCTGCTCGGAGCCGGCCGCTACCAGGGCCTCGGCCTCCTGGCGCCCCTCCCCGAGGGCCCACCCCGGGGCGGTCCCCCCAGGACGACAACCGAGTCCTCGGGACAGAACACCTGCGGGCAGACCGCCGGCCCGGGGAAGGCACGAGAAGAGCACCGTGACACGCGCCGTTCGAGACAAGGGATCACCCGGTGACCCTCACCGCCGAGGACTTCCCGGCCCTGTGCCGTCGCGTCCACGGTCACGAGCCGTTCCCCTGGCAGAACGACCTGGTCCACCGGGTGCTGGAGAGCGGACGTTGGCCCGACCTCATCGATGTCCCCACGGGACTGGGCAAGACCAGCGTCCTGGACGTCGCCGTGTTCGTGGCCGGCGCCACCGCCCACCGGCCGGGGCCGGACCGCATCGGCAGACGCCGGTGTCTGCTGGTCGTCGACCGTCGGATCGTCGTCGACGAGGCTGCACAGCACGCCCGACGTCTGGCCGAGGCCCTGACCGAGGCCGAACGACAGAAAACGCCGAACCGCGACGATGTGCTGGTCCGGTTGGCGGCGGCCCTGCGCTCCTACGCCCCCGATGCTCCCGGTGACGTCCTGCCCGTGACCCGCATGCGGGGAGGCGTCGCGTGGCCGTCCGACTGGGCCCAGCGTCCCGACCGCCCCCAGGTGGTGCTGGGCACGGTCGATCAGATCGGCAGCCGGCTGTTGTTCCGCGGCTACGGGGTTTCCGAACGACGTCGCCCGATCGAAGCGGCCTTCGCGGGCACGGACAGCCTGATCCTTGTCGACGAGGCCCATCTGGCCAGGTCCCTGAGCACCACCGTGCACGCGGCCCTGGAACGGGATCGTCTCGGCCTGCCCCTGCCCGGCCCCCACGTCCTCCATCTCACCGCGACGGGGACGCCGACCGGTAACTCCTACACCCTCGATGTCGACGCCCACCGCGACCACCCAGAGGCCTGGCGCAGGCTGACCGCCCCCAAAAGACTCATCCCGTTCGGTACGACTGCGCGGGACTGTCCCGGGGTCTTGTCCGAACTCGCCCAGGGACTGCTTGAAGATCTCCGGGGCAGGACCGGGGCCTGCGGTGCCGCCGACCGCGTCGCCGGGGCCCCCGTCGTGCTCGTCGTCTGCAATACCGTCGACCGGGCCCGCGCAGTGTTCGAACACCTCCGCCGAAAAATCAGGATCAAAGGGGCCGGACGTGGTCCGACTGCCCCGGAGCCCGACTGCGACCTGCTCATCGGCCGTTCCCGCCCCCTCGACCGAGCGGAACTGGCAGCTCACATCACGGCTCGGTACGGCATCGACCGCGCGCCGGCGGACCGGGCCTCGATCCTCGTGGCCACCCAGACTGTCGAGGTCGGGGTCAACCTGGACGTCGACGCCCTCGTGAGCGAAACGGCGTCCTGGGACGCCCTGGTCCAGCGCCTCGGGCGGCTGAACCGACTCGGACGGCACGCCGAACGCTTCCCCGGGGCCTCCGCGGCCCTCGCCGTCGTCGTGCACGACGACCAGGACGACGGGCCCGTGTACGGCACGGCGAGGGACGACACCTGGGAACGTCTGACCGCCCGGGTCCCCGTGGCCACCGATGCGAGGACGGCGTCCACGGGACGAGCCTGTGCCCTGGGAGTGAGCCCTCTGGAATGCCGGGAACTGTCCGCCGCGGAACTCGGCGAAGGAACCATGGAAGGAGCCGGGACCCCACTGCTGCTGGGACCGACCCTCGACGCCTGGACCCGTACGGGTCCTGCACCCTTGGCCGACCCGCCCGTCGACGTCTTCCTCCACGGTTTCACCACCGGGAGTCCGGATGTGCACCTCACCTGGCGTTCCGGACTGTGCAGCGACGACCCGTTCGACGACACCGGGAACGAATGTCCGCAGGCCGTCGCGGACGCCCTGCTCGGAGCCGTACCACCGCGACCGGCAGAACAGGTCGCTGTCCCGTTCCTGGCCGTCCGGCAATGGGCCGGTGGGGAGCGAACGGGAGCCGTCGGGGACACCGAGTCGGCCCCGGAACCGTCCCGGGAACCGACTCGGTCCCCCGAACGACAGCCCTTCCGGTTGCTGGTACGGCGTCCCGGTGGCCGGGGCACCGGGACGGAAGAACGGTGGCGATGGGTCGAGCCCGACCGGCTGCGACCGGGGGACCATGCGGTCGTCCCTGTCGAACGCGGAGGTCTCGACCGCTACGGATGGAACCCGACCTGCACCGACCCGGTAGCGGACATGTTCGAGACGGCGGCCTTCGCTCCCACACGCTCCGGCCGGGACAGATCCATGCTCCGCCTGGACACCGGACTGCCCGAACGGCTCGGGCTCACGGGTCCGGGCGCCGAGCGTGTCCGCGAGGCGATCAGTCGGCTGTCCGACCCTCCGCTCCGGGACGATCCGTCCTCCGCACCCGACCCGTCCCCCGACCCCCAGGACGTCGAGGACCTCCGGTCGGCCCTCGAACACGCGTTGCAGGAGGCCGCCGAAGAACGAGGGCCCCTTCCCGCGCAGCCCCGCGACAGCGCCCCGGCTGCCGTGCCCGACCCGGCTGCCGTGGTGGCCTGGTTGAGAACAGGGCCGCAACTCATCAACGTGCCCGACCCCACCGGTGCCCTCTGTCCCGGGGAGGAACCCGCAGCCCTCCTCCGGCTGATGGTCCCGGCGCCTGCGTCCCGCGCGAGCCTCTCCGAGGACGCCTCGGGCTCGGCCACCGGGACCGGGACGCCCCGGGTCCTCCTGAGCCACCACCAGGAAGCCGTCCGGGACCGGGCCGTTCGAATCGCACGGGCGCTGGGCCTGCCCGACACGCTCGTCACGGTCGTCGCGGACGCCGCCCGTTGGCACGACCTGGGAAAAACCGAAGAACGTTTCCAGCTGATGCTGCACGGCGGCGATCCCCACGAGGCCCTCCTGGCCGAGGAACCCGTCGCCAAATCGGAGGCCCGGGACCAGGACCCGCAGGCCCGCAGGACGGCCCTCACACTGTCAGGGCTGCCCGCGGGCGCACGTCACGAGGCCTGGTCGGCAGCGTTCGTCGGACAGATCCCCTACGGGCAGGACCTCGACCTGCTCATCCACCTGGTGGCGTCCCATCACGGTCATGCCAGGCCCCTGCTGCCCCCGGTCGTCGATCACGCTCCCCGACCGATCACCGCGGTCCTGGACGGGTTCCCGGTCACCGTGTCCTCCCAAGACATGATCTGCCTGGACCACCCCTCCCGTTTCGTACGTCTGAACGACCGCTACGGCCGGTGGGGCCTGGCT
>JAUPKJ010000051.1 GCA_030837505.1 Actinomycetota bacterium | reverse complement strand
GGCCACTGCGCCTACGGCACCTCCGCCTGCGCCTCCGACGCCATCGACCAATACCTGATCACCGGCACCCCACCCGCCCCCGGCACCACCTGCCACGGCGACCTCCAACCCTACGAAGGAACCCGCCCACCCACCACCGACACCAGCTCCGCCCGAGGAGCCGTCCGACTGCCCCCGGTCACACCGGGAACACCGGGCGAGTCCCTGAGCTGATCGACGATCCGGGCCGGTCCCCCTGTCGGGGACCGGCCCGGTCCAGCTCGAGGCTGCTCGGGAAAAGGGGAGGTCGTCTTCAATCGGGGGGTTCGATTCCCAGGCGCCCCAGCAGATCCCGTGCCAGAGTCCGGAACTCGCTGAAACAGACCTGCACGTAGCGCTGGGTGCTACCGATGGCTCCGTCCGCAGCCCTCAGATCGAACATGGGTTTACGGGCGTCGTGGGACAGCGGCATCAAGCTCCGAAAATTGCGCACCGTACCGATCTCGTGGCTCATATCTCGGGTGTCGGAGTCCTGATCGAGCACGGCGTCGGAGTAGACGCCCGGGATCCTGGTCAGCCACAGCTGATACGCCCTGACCGGTCTGTCCAGTCGCATGCTCGGCTGCATCACGACGTATCCCAGTGGATTCATGGAGGCGGTCGGGGACTCGATCCCCTGAGGCGCTCGGGGCAGGGCAGTCCCCTGCCATTCCGAACGCCACCGGCGCAGAGTCGGTCCCAGGTTGCGCAGCCCCTGGACACTGAACAGATCCGCGCCCAGCGGCACGACCACATGATCGGCGGTCAGGAGGGCGGAACGGTTGAGAGCTCCCAGATTCGGACCCACGTCGATGAGGACCACCTCGCAGTTAACCTGTTGTCGGGCAGCTGTGACGACCCGGTGGAGGGCCGTCGTCGCCCGAAAGGCAGCTTTGTTATTACCTGCCAAGGTCCCCGGCCACTCCTGTGCCAGGCGTTCCTCGAACAGGCCGAGGCCAAGATCTCCCGGCAGGAGCCACAGATTCTCCGCGACGGGTCGGGGGGACAGCGACGCGATGTCCCCCAGCCCCTCGACGATCGGGGCGACGGCGTCCGACACGGTGGCCGGTTCATGGCCCTCGCCCTGCGCCCACAGGTCTTCCAATATCTGTTCGTCCAGGAAGTGGGCCGTCAGATTGGCCTGGGGATCCAGATCGACCGCCAACACCCCGATCCCCAGGCGGGACATCATGTGGGCGAGGTGGAAGGCCAGGGTCGTCTTCCCGACCTCACCTTTGTTGTTGAAAAGCGCCACCGTTGTCATAGAACCTCCAGGACGGCCGAACGCCGCAAGGTCACCGTCCACGACGAACGGTCCACGATGAACTCCGGAGGAGGATTCCCGTTCCGGTGCATGAGGTGTCGCATCCGCTCGATCCCTCGTCCGAAACGATTCACGTAGCCCAAGGTCTTCATCGCAGCGGCGAGGGAAGGGTTGCGGTAATCGTTCACCCGATCGAAGTTCTCCGCGGTGACCGCACCGTAGGGCCCTCCGGGATTACTGATCTCCACACGATCATCGAACCAGAGAATCCTGACCGGAGCGTTCGACCCCTCGTAGTTTCGATGCGTCAGGGAGTTCATGATGGCTTCCCTGAGGGCCGCTGAAGGGTAATCAGCGACGGTCCTCTCCTCCAACGGTCCCACGTGGACCACTCGATGAGTCAGATGCGCCTGGAGAAGAGAGGAGATCGTTCGAGCGGCGGTAATGAAATTGTCACGTATTTCCTCCTCGTCCCGGACAGCAGCCTCAGCCGACGTGCCGTCGTACCGAACGAACTGAACATAAGCACCTGGAATATTCACAGTCGGGTCGAAGCCACCGAGAAGGAGCCCGAGATGGGTCGGGATCTCGTTCACGTCGAGCAGCCGTAACGAACGCAGTTGTTGCGGAAGCGGGCGTCCGTTCTCCTCCAGAACATCCGGATCGACGGCAGCGCTGATGTACGTGGACTCAAGCATGGCGAGGTCCAGGTCTTCCAGGGCCGTCCCTCTCGCCGTCCGTCCGTCGAAGGGAACAGCTTTGGTTGCACGTCGTTCGCTGAGGATCCGTTCGTCCTCAGCCGAGGCGCGCACGGTGAGAGGCCCCGGACGCACCCAGGCAACCCCATCGAACCGCACCGGCGCAGAGTTCGACGCATGAACACGAATGTGGATCACAGGTGATCCGTCGAAAGTGCCCTTTTCGACGACCATGGCGGGACGTTCGAGGATACGGCCTTCGTCACGGATCTGGGTGAGGGCCAGCAGGGCCTCGTCGCCGGTCGGAACCGTACGAGGGGTGCCGTCGTTCGCGACACCGATGAGCAGATCGCCGCCTCCGGCTCCGGTCAGGTCGTTGGCGAGAGCACAGATGGCCTTTTTGATCGCATTGCGATCCTTGGCCTCCCGTTTGAACTCCAGGGTGGTGGTCTCGGCCCTTCCCAGGGTTCGTGCGAGGTCCTCGGGCATGGGTCAACTATGCCGGGTTTTCGGGACGGCCTGCCAGAACCGCAGGAGGCTCGGCTCAGGGGACAGTAGCGCTCGGACTCGCGGTGGGGGACGGGCTCGCGGTGGGGGACGGGCTCGCGGTGGGGGACGGGCTCGCGGTGTCGGACGAACTCGCGGTGGGCGGCAGGCTCTCCGATGGGGTGGGGACACCGGTGGGGGAGGGCGAGGGTGGGTTTCCCTGCGGCACCTCCACGGTGCTCACAGGAAGCTGTTGCGGTTCCGTTCCGGTACTGAGGAAGAAGGCGAAACCGCCCAGGACACAGACGGCGAAGGCGCTCCCTGCGACGAACAACAGGGTTCCCAGTCTGGTGTTCCAGTGCACGATCGAAACACCGAAGGTCACCAGACCCGCTGTCACGACCACTGCGATCGGATGCGTCACCAGACCGATCAGACAGGCGATGGCGAGCAGCGCGACGATCGGCCAGACCCACAGCGGCCAGGACCCGGCCCCCCACTCGGTGGGGAAACGGAGCGGTGAGGTGGACGGAGAAAACCCGTGAGAACTCCCCTGGGTCCCGGACCGCGCAAAGGAATCCGTGCTGGGCCGATCCGTGTTCGGCCCGCTGACAGGGTGGGTCGGGCTCGCGACCGCGGAGGTCCG
Source organism: Actinomycetota bacterium (assembly GCA_030837505.1). Lineage (GTDB taxonomy): Bacteria > Actinomycetota > Actinomycetes > Actinomycetales > Kineosporiaceae > JAUPKJ01. The sequence goes on along the minus strand of JAUPKJ010000051.1, from coordinate 17,435 downwards.
GTTCTCCGCCTCCGGGCGCTCTTCGACGGGGAGCAGGGCAGTGTCCGGGCCCTGGTCGGTGGCGGCCTCCCGGGCAATGCGTTCGACCGGGCCGAGGTTGTCGAGCACCTGACGGACCCTCTCCTCAGTGATCGGCTCACAGGCCAGGAAGAGGTCGATGTGCTCACGGACGGAGCAGACGACGTCGTCGCGTTCGGTGGTCTCCAACCCGCCCAGGGTCCGTTCCAGGTCCTGCAAGTAGACCTCGATCAGTTCCTCGTGTTTCACCGCTCGTCTCCTTCGAAGCCGTCCGTCACGGGACCGTCCCGGTGCGCTGAGGCGGGGTCGACCGGCGAGAGCACACTGTCGACCTCGGCCCGGAAGGGGGCCCAGACCTCTGTGAACGCCGCGACGGCCGCTTCACCCTGCGCCGTCAGGCCGTAGTAGCGCCGTGGCGGGCCCGCGTCGCTCGGGCGCCAGGTCGTCTCCACCCAGCCCTGCCGACGCAGACGGGCCAGGAGCGGGTACAAGGTGCCCTCACTGGTGAACAGCCACCGGTGCCGTCCCAACGCCGCGGCCATCTCCAGCCCGTAGGAGGGACCGCACCGCAGATGGGCCAGGACGCAGTACTCCAGCACCCCCTTGCGCATCTGGGTGAGCACCTTCTCCCCCAGAGGGTTGGCAGCAATCGGCTGACCACACTCCCGCGGTGTCATGCATTACATGCTACCCCTATCATGCACAACAAGAAACCCCCATCTCCTCTCCCCCCCATCCCTCCCCCCACCCACCCCCTTCCCCCTCCCCCCTTCCCCCTCCACCAGCTCGACTTGAAGTGGGAAACGGCGGTCATTCGCATCCGCATATCTACTGTTTCCCACTTCAAGTGACTTGGGGGAGAGGCAGGGAGAGCCAGAGAGGGCAGACTGTCTTGCGTGAGTGGACACGAGGTCCCGGAGCGCAGGCCCGGCAAGCACAGTTCCGCAGGCCGCCCCCGGTGGCGCCGAACACTGCCCGTGGCGGCCCTCGCCGTCCTGCTGGCAGGGACCGCCGTCGTGGCCCAGGCGCTCACAGGCTCCGGGGACAACGCCACCGAGCAGCACCCCGGAGCAGCTGCCCCGACGTCTGGGCAGACGTCTGCCCAGGCCACTTCCCCGGTCGGTGAACCGGAAGATGCCCGGACGGGTGTTTCGGCTGTCTCACCGCTTACGGACACTTCCCGGACAGCGAGCGCGAGCGCCTCCCCGAGCCCGTCGGTCTCCCGTTCGAGGTCCGCGTCTCAGGCCAGGACCGCCTCGCCGCTCGCGGGGGCCGTGATCGTCCTTGACCCCGGCCACAATGGGGGCAACAGCCGCCATCCGGAGATCATCAACAGGCAGGTGCGGGTCGTGAACGGCAGCAAGGCCTGTGACACCACCGGCACCGAGACGGACGACGGCGACCCCGAACACGAGTTCACCTGGGATCTGGCCGTGCGGCTGCGAACGGTGCTGCGCGAACGAGGAGCCACCGTCGTCCTCACCCGGGGCAGCAACACCGGGGCAGGACCGTGCATCACAGAACGCGCTGCCATCGGGAACAGGGCAGGTGCCGACCTGGCGATCTCCTTGCACGCCGATGGCGCCGGCTCCTCGGACAGGGGTTTCCACCTCATCGCCCCGGGTTCTGTCGGCTCGAACAGCTCGATCGTGACGCCGTCGAAACACCTGGCCATCGCCGTACGGAACGCCTTCGAGAAGGGCACCGGGATGCCCCGTTCGACCTACACGGGATCCGGGAAGGCCCTCACAGTCCGCACCGACCTGGGTGGTCTGAACCTCTCGACCGTGCCGAAGGTGTTTCTCGAGTGTGGGAACATGCGCAACGCCACAGACGCCGGCCTGTTGGGATCGCCTTCGTGGCGGGACAGAGCGGCCCGGGCCATCGCCGACGGGATGGCCACCCATCTCGCAGCCACAGGCTGACACGCCGTCACTGTCAGGGCAGAGTTCCGAACAGCGGGGTGCTGCCGAACGGCAGGACGTTGCTGAACAGCAGGACGTTGCCGAACGACATTGTCCCACCGGTCCGCGTCGGACGGTGATGAACGGCTACGCCGCACCCGCGCAGCCCTCGGGAGGTCAACGGTGAGGCACACCCCTCGAACCGGGGGAATCGAACAGGTCGACAAGGACAGGGCCGAACGCTGGATCCGACCGTACGTTCTCAACTGGGTTCCCCGTGCCGTGTTGCCCGGGCTGTGGGTGCTCTTCCTCGCCCTCTCGATGGTGTTGGAACAGGATCCCCAGTGCACCAGTGCTGATCCGGGACTCTGTGGCCCGGACGAGACCTCTCCTGGGCTCCTGGTCCTGGCCCTGTCCGTACCGCTGCTCCTCCTGTGGATCCCGTACGCAGGATGCGTCCTGGGAACAGTGCTGTCCGTGGCGCTCTGCCTCGACCGGGAAAATGATGCTCAGATGGCCGTCTACGCCGTCCAGGGCCTGCTGTGTTTCCTGGGAGCCGTATGGCTGCACCGTTCCGCTGACGCTCAACGCCAGGAAATGACAGGCACGGACGACGCAGGACACACCACGGACCGCAGCACACAGACCCTCAACAGTGTCCCCGAGGAACAACCCGAAACGCAGAAAGCCCTCCAAGAGTTCCGCACAGGCACCTGGATGAGTGTTCAGGCGGGATGGAACCTGTTGGCGCTGGGAACCGCAGCGGCCCTGCTCGCGGGCAGCGCAGGGCTGTGGGCCTGGTACGAGAGCGGGGCAGCAGCGCAGGAGGCCCACACCGCCCGCGCACGGACGGTCACGGGACAGATCACGGAAATCTCCGAAGACCGGATGATCCTCACAGTGCGGGTCGAGGACAGAACCATCGAGATCGCCAGCGACTACCCCGAACAGTACGAAAAAATGGACTCCGTACCCATCCTGCTCGACCCGAATGACCCCTCATGGGCCCGGCTGGTCGCCGAACCGGCCGACCTCACCCACCGTCTTGCCTTGGCACTCGCCTGTCTGCTCCTGGCCGGTCTGATCCTCGGCCAGCAGCTCCATCGACACCGAAAGCTGTCGGTTCCCCTGTCCGGTGGCTCCCCGGCGGTACTGGTCCAGGTGATCGTCAAGGACTTCAGAGCGCTCCTGTTCTGTGTGGACGGCTTCGAAAACCTGTCCGCAGGACGACACGCCGCCCCCAGACCCTTCGCCCTGATCCCCCTGACGAGCCACACCGGCCGACCGCCGCACTGGCGAAGTGCCGATCCCGGCCCCAGACCGATGGTCCTCACGGGCGATCTGCGCTCGGGAGGATGGGCGGTGCTGGTCGCGTCCGGCGGCCCGCTCCTCCCCGCAGGCCCGATCCTCGCCGGTCACGATGTGGACGTGCCGTGGAACCTACCGGCACTGTTCATCGACAGGGCGCTGTCCCAGGGTCCGTGGACCTCCCGGCTCCGACCGTGCCCCGACGCCGGGCCCGGAACGGCAGGACGGGCCGCGGACTCGGAGTGGGCCGAGGCCGAGCACCCGTTGTTCGACGACGTTGTGCCCGCCGTACTCGCCGTGCCGGAACCGGATCCACAGCCCCAGCCACAGCACGACCTCCCGCCCGAGGAACTGTCCGGAGAACCCGGGCTGCCGGTCCTGCTCGGGCCCGTCGCCACCCGGCCCGCTCCGTATCGGGCCTTCATCGCTCTGATCACGGGTGGCACGCTGCTGACTCTGCTCATGACGGGCCCGAACCTGCCGCACGCGCTCGCCGTCGTCCTCGGCTCGTCGTGGTTGGTCTTCCACACCTTGGCGGATCTGCGCGCACGGATCCTGGTCACCCGTGATGGCCTCGAACTCAACGGTCCGCTCCTGGTGCGCACCGTCCCCTGGGAGCAGGTCCACGAGTTGCGCGGTGGGAGAGGAACCGTACTGATCGGCTGGCGGTCCACCTCGCCCCTGTTGCCGGGGTGGTTCGAACTGAGGTTTCCCGGTCGGCGAAGTTCGCGGGACGGGACCGGGAGGGACGAAGCCGAGAGGACCGCAGCCCTTCTGCGGTCCTTGTGCGACCGCGCCGTTCCGGACAGCGGCCCCCGGTCTGCCCCGGACGAACGGCCGATCCGGACCGGTCTTGCTCCTGGGGTGTTCGTGCTCGCCTCCCACCTGTCGCTCGCGACAGTTGCTGCCGTCGCGGGCTCTGTCGTGGGGTGAGGGTCATCGCCTCACCGGTGGCCGACTCCCAGGGGCAGCAGGATCCTGCGCAGTTCCGCGGTCCCGCAATGGGTCCGGGACTTCACGGTGCCCGGCGGGATGTCCGGCACCCGGGCGATCTCCGGGGCCATGAGTCCTCCCAGACGGTGATGCAACCGGAACGCCCCATTCGTCATACCTTTTATTCTTTTTTCCGGCGGGATGAGTAATCTGAGCCACTGGTCAGGAAAACTCTCTTCATTCCCTGTTCGTCGCCCGCTCACAAAAGGGGTTCGGAGGGTTCTTCCGCCTTTCCTAACATCCTCCTCGTCCGGCGGCGGATCCCGGGCGGGGTGGCAGAGCTGTGCCCGGTCCTGCGGACGGCCCGTTTCGCGCCTTCCGCCGCCGTCCCGAAAATCAGGAGGATCCGTGAACAGATCGCGAGCTTTCCTCGCGGGCGTGGCGGCGGTGGGAACGGCAGTGACCACCTTGGCGGCGGCCCCCGGGGCAACCGCTCACCAGCTTCCCCGGGCGCACGGCCCGAAGAATGTCATCGTCATGATCAGCGACGGGTGGGGGTACAACCACATCGCTGCGACCGATTACTACCAGTACGGGCGCACGGGAACCCAGGTCTACGAGCACTTCGGTCTGCGCACGGCCATGAGCACGTACTCCGTCGAGGGGTCCTACAGTTCTCGGGCAACGTGGTCGTCCTTCGCACAGACCGCCTCGGGGGCCACTGACTCTGCCGCGGCCTCGACCGCGATGTCCACGGGGGCCAAGACCCTCGATGGGGCGATCGGGAAGGACCGGAGCGGCAAGGATCTCGTCCATGCCTTCCAGGTGGCGGAGAGGGCCGGGCGTTCGACGGGTGTCGTCACGAGCGTGCAGTTCAGCCACGCCACCCCGGCCGGGTTCGTCGCGCACAACACCACGCGCAACGACTACTCCGGAATCGCCCGAGAAATGATCTACAACAGCGCGACCGACGTCGTCATGGGCGCCGGCAGCCCTTGCCACGATGCCAATGGCCGTGCCAACGGTTGCACCGGCAGCACCAAGTACGTCGGTGGAGCCACCACCTGGGCCGACCTCACCGACACCGACGGCGCCCTGGGAGCCGATGCGAACGGTGACGGCAAGAAGGACCCCTGGACTCTCGTCCAGTCCCGCCAGGCCTTCCAGCAGCTGGCTCACGGGCGCACCCCCCGCCGGGTCCTGGGGGTGGCACAGGCGGACCAGACTCTCCAGCAGGGCCGCGCCTGTACGACGACGGCCACGAACCCCCTCACCGAGGTGACAGGCTGCGCGGAGACCCCGTACGAAACGGGTGGCAACACCTCTGTGCCGACGCTGTCGGAGATGTCGGCCGCAGCCCTCAACGTCCTGGATCAGGACCGCGACGGCTTCGGCCTCATGGTCGAGGGCGGTGCCGTCGACTGGGCTTCTCACGCCAATTCCCTGGGACGTCTGATCGAAGAGCAGGCCGAGTTCAACCGGGCGGTCCAGACCGTGGTCCAGTGGATCGGCAGCCATGGCGGGTGGAAGAACAACCTTCTCGTCGTCACCGGCGACCACGAGTGCGGATACCTCACCGGCCCCGGCAGCGACCCCACCTGGACCAAGGTCGTCAACAAGGGCCGTGGGCACCTGCCCCTCGCCGAGTTCCACAGCAGTGACCACACCAATTCCCTCATCCCGTTCTATGCCCAGGGCTCAGGAGCCGAACGCCTGTTCGCCGCAGCCGACCAGCACGACTCCGTCCGGGGCCGTTACCTGGACAACACCGAACTCGGCAGCACTCTCAAGCGTCTGCTCGCCGGCTGAGGACACCGCGCCTCTGCGAAGGTCGGCGAGGCCTCCGGCTGCGGCCCCTGCCGGGAGGACCGTCGCCGTACGGTCCGTGGCCCTGTGGAGTTCTTCTCCGCAGGGCCACGGAGCTGTTCAGGGAACGGGGGCCGGGTCTGCCCGAGCGCACCGGAAACAAGATCATTAATTAATTGAAACCAATTCGACATGTATTCATTGAAAAACGTCCGGCGGTCTCAACCGGGGGTACAGGAACTCCCTGCGGAAGTGGTGGCAACGCACAGCGGACGAACGATGGCAGAAGTGGGCGGTCGAACGAGCACAGTCGAAGGCGTTCGATTCACAGGGCACTGACCATGTCATGTCGATATGTGAATCCATGACCTTTTTGCCGTTTTCGAAAGTGTTGTTTGAGGGTATTTTCACCCCTTGGTAACCCCCTTGAGTCAACTGATCCGCGAGTCAGAAATACTCCAGTCGCACCTTTTCCGAGCAGTGCCGTGAAACCGCGTGCTTTTCTCCCGGCGCCGTGCTTAATCTCCTTCTGCACGGCGGCGGACGCCGACGGGGGGGCGGAAGTCTTGTGCCCGTTCCTGGGTCTTTCCTGCACCGCGGACGTCCGCCGCAGGGAACATCGGGGAGGAAACAATGCGCAAAGTACGGAACGCGTTCATAGGAGCTGCGACCGTGACTGCGGCTGCCACGGCCCTGGCTGCGGGGATCCCGGCGGCGCAGGCCCAGGACGGTCCCGAGGCCGTGGGCCCGAAGAACGTCATCGTCATGATCAGCGACGGGTGGGGTTACCACCACATCGCCGCGACCGACTACTACCGGCACGGACGGGCAGCGTCACAGGTGTACGAACGCTTCGCGGTGCGTTCGTCGATGAGTACGTACCTCGCGGGCGGTTCCTACGACCCGAACGCCACCTGGTCGCCTTTCGCACACGCGGCCTCGGGGGCCACGGACTCCGCGGCGGCGGCCACCGCGATGGCCACGGGCGTCAAGACCTACGACGGAGCCCTCGGGGTCGACACGGACCGCAAGCCCCTGACCAACGCCTTCCAACAGGCCGAGAGAGCCGGACGCGCGACCGGCGTCGTCACCAGCGTGCAGCTCAGTCACGCCACCCCGGCCGGGTTCGTCGCGCACAACACCACGCGCAACGACTACTCCGGAATCGCCCGAGAAATGATCTACAACAGCGCGACCGACGTCATCATGGGCGCCGGCAGCCCCTGCCACGACGACAAGGGCCAGCCCAACGGTTGCACGGGCAAAACCCAGTACGTCGGTGGAGACGCCACCTGGGCCGACCTCACCGACACCGACGGCGCCCTGGGAACCGATGCCGACGGCGACGGCGACAAGGATCCCTGGAAGCTCCTGCGTACCCGTGAGGACTTCCAGTCGCTGACCTACGGGACGGCCCCGAGCCGCGTCCTGGGCGTGGCCCCCATCGCTCAGACCCTCCAGCAGAAGCGCCCCTGTGCCAGGACCGCAGTGAACCCGATCACCGGGGTCAGGGGTTGCGCCGAGACCCCGGGGGAGACCCCGGGCATCACCTCGGTGCCGGCCCTGATGGAGATGTCGGCGGCCGCCCTCAACGTCCTGGACGAGGACCCCGACGGGTTCGGACTCCTGATCGAAGGTGGTGCGGTCGACTGGGCCTCCCACGACAATTCCCTGGGACGTCTGATCGAGGAACAAAGCGAGTTCAACCGGGCCGTCGAGATGGTCGTGGCCTGGATCAACCGTCACGGCGGCTGGGAGGACAACCTCCTCGTGGTCACCGGTGATCACGAATGCGGCTATCTCACCGGTCCGAACAGCGGCTCCGGCAAGAACCCTCAGTGGACCGAGGTCGTCAACAAGGGTCAGGGGAACCTGCCCCTCGCAGAGTTCCACTCCGGGGAGCACACCAATTCCCTCGTCCCGTTCTACGCCCAGGGCACCGGCTCCGAACTTCTGTCGGCTGCCGCCGATCAGAACGATCCCGTCCGCGGCCCCTACCTCGACAACACCGAGCTCGGCAGGGCTCTTCACCGGATGCTGGGTTCCTGACTGGAACAAGGCCGTGGCCCGCGGAGATGTCTCCGCGGGCCATGGCCCGGGTGTCGGTGTCCTGCGGCTCAGCCGGCCGCGAGCCAGCCGTCCACCACGTCCTTGTGGTCTTTCACCCATTTCTCGGCAGCTTTCTCCGGGGTGAGCTTCTCATCGGAGATGTACTTCGAGACGAGGTTCTGGTCCTCGTTGGTCCACTGGAATTTGCGGGCCAGGTCCGCCGCCGGACTGTCCGAGTCCGCGAACCCCTTACGAGCGATCTTGTTCAGGTCGTACGGGGGGTAGTCACAGGCGACCTTCTGCGGATCCGCGTCGCACCCGGCGGTGTACTCGGGCAACGTGACACGTTTCAGTTCCAGCTCGTCGAAGAACCACTGGGGCTCGTAGAAGTACGCCAGCAGCCACTTCTTCTGCTTCTGCGCCGTTCGGAACGACTGGATCAAGGCGGCCTCGCTGCCGCCCTGGACGACGGAAAAGTTCAGCTTGAGATTCTTGACGAGCGCCGTGTCGTTCGTGACGTAGGAGGGATCCCCGTCGAGCAGTTGTCCCTTGCCGCCGGACTCGGTGGTCTTGAACTTGTCCGCGAACTTGTTGAGGTTCTTCCAGTCCAGGATCTCCGGGTGCTCTGCGGCCAGCCACGGCGGCACGTACCAGCCGATGATCCCCTTGTTCCCCGTGGACCCGAGGTCGACCGCGACCTTCCGCTCGGTGATGTACTTCTTCACCAGGTCGTCGTGGCCCCAGTTCTCGATGACCAGGTCCACTTCACCCGTTTCGAACCCCTGCCAGGCAACCTCCTCCTTGAGGTCCTTCTTCTCGACGGTGCAGCCCAGATTCTGCTCGGCGACATAGGCGAACACCGCGGCGTCCGCCTCGTAGCCGACCCACGGGTTCACGGCGAGTTTCACGGTGCCGCAGTCCCCCGCAGCCCCGGCCCCGCCGGACGAGGCCCCCGGTTCGGAGTCGACCTTGTCACCGCCGCAGGCGGCAACTGCGATGACCAGCGCCGCGGCCGTGCTCACGCTCAGGACCGTCCGCAATCCGCTGTGTCCCGGCCGTACTCGTGTCGTACTGTCTGTCACTGGTACCTACTCCCTGATCAGCTGTTCCGTGTCCCCATCGGGGTGCGGACCGACCGTTCCGGCGCCGGTCCACGTCTCTGAGCCGAGCCGCTGTCCGAAGAGCTGCTCGCAAGTTCTTCCCGGCTGTTCGCGCCGGTCTTCTCCCCGCTGCCGTCCGCGCCCGCGGGGAGACGTTCGATCCTCGTTTCGCCGCGCTCCCCGGGCATCTGCACGGCGGGGGGGCCGATGCGCGAGTGCCACCGGTTCCCGGCGCCGTGTGTGATCCGGTCGAGCACGATCCCCAGCAGGACGATGTCCAGTCCCGCCAGCAGCCCCTTGCCGAAGTACTCGCCCTGGGAGAAGCCCGAGACCACGTCGAATCCCAGGGCCCCCCCTCCGACGAGCCCGCCGACGACCACCATCGACAGCACGTAGATCAGCCCTTGGTTGCAGGCCAGCAGCAGAGCGCGGGCGGACATGGGCAGCTGGACTCTGCGGATCAGTTGCCAGGGGGTCGAGCCCGCAGCCGTGGCAGCCTGCACGACTTCCTCGGGGACACCCCGGATCCCATCGGCCACGATCTTGATGGCGACAGGAGCGGAGAAGACGACGGCCGCGACGATCGCCGTGAATCGGCCTGCTCCGAACAGGGCCACGCAGGGCACGAGGTACACGAACGGTGGCATGACCTGTCCGGCGTCCAGCAGGGGGCGGACCACCCTGTCGGCCCGACGGCTGCGCCCGACCCACACCCCGAGGACGAGCCCGAGGAACAGGACCGCAGCCGTGGCCACCAGGGTCGAGGCCAGCGTCACCATGCTGTCCTGCCACAGGCCGGTGAGGACGATACAGCCCAGGCACCCCACGACGGTCCCGGCGGTTCTGGGCCCGGCGAGGACCAGCGCCAACAGGGCGAGGGCTGCCATGGTCACCCACCACGGCCCGGAGCTGAGCAGGGACTGCAGGGGGTCGATCGCCCAGGTGGTCGTGAACTGCTGCCAGTCCGTGGTCAGGCCCGGCAGGTTCTCCTGCGTCCACAGGGTTGCCGCATCACCCGCCGCGCTGATGGCCCTTCCCGCGCCTTCGCCGGGGTCACGGGTGGGGAACTGCGCGGCCCACACAAATGTGCGCGACAGCTGTATGCAGACAGCGACGACAACGGCCCCGCAGAGCAGCGGAACCCCCCGCCCGGACAGGTGTCGGGTGCGCAGACGTTCGGGCAGGGGAAATCCCGGGAACGACCAGCGTCGGAAGCCGGGGACGGACCGGGATCGGCGGGGGGTCCCGGGGCCGAACCGTTCCCGTTCGGCGGCGGCCGTCGTCACCCTGTCCAGGAGCACCCCGAGGACCACCAGCGCCAGCCCGGCGTTACAGGCCGTGCCGACGTCCATGCTCTCCAGAGCTTTGAGCACGTTCTTGCCCAGTCCGGGGGCGTCGATGAGCGAGGCCACGCACACCATGGACAGAGCCGCCATGATCGTCTGGTTGGCCCCCAGGACGATGGTGCGCCGAGCTGCCGGCAGCAGGACCGTTCGCAGCAGTTGTCCTCTGGTCGCCCCCATGCTGACGGCGGCCTCGACCATGTCCTTCGGCACCTCCCGCAGGCCGTGAGCCGTGATCCGGATCGCGGGGGGCATCGCATAGATCATGGTCACGATCACCGCGGAGGCCGGACCGATGAGGAAGAGCAGGGTCAGCGGTGCCAGGTAGACGAACGCCGGCATGATCTGCATGAGATCGAGTACGGGTGTCACCAGGCGTGCGAAACGCTCCGAGGTCCCGGCCCAGATCCCCAGGGGGACACCGACGAGGAGACAGACGCCGACGGCCGCGAAGGTCACGGCGAGGGTGTCCATGCTCTCGGTCCACAACCCCTGCCAACCCACGAACAGCAGCCCCGCAGCAGTGAGCCCCGCCACTCGTACGCCGCCCAGGGCCCAGGCCGACCAGACTGCGAGCGCGAGCACCCCGAGCCAGCCGAGCACAGGGATGGGAAGTCCCAGGGCCGGCTGGGACAGCAGGGAGCGCAGAGCGGTCACGAGCTGGTCGATCCCCTGTCGGAAGGGTTCGATCAGCAGTCCGATGCCCAGGGAGTCCCGGTCGGCTTCCAGGGTGTCCCGCAGGTCGTTCAGCCACTGCTGGGGCGCGGTGACCGAGGAAGGATCCGAGGGCAGGGTCCAACGCCCGGCGAGGGCCGTGCGTGCGAGTATCCACAGGCCGAGCACCCCGACCAGCAAGGTCGCGGTGCGTGGCCGTCGCCGCAGGAACATCAGGCGACCGATCCCACCGGCCCCGTGACGACGTCGAGGACGTCCTGGGGTGCCACCATCCCCAGCACGGTCCCGTTGCCGACGACTCGGACGGGTCCGCCTGTCTCCAGAACGGTGCGGGCGGCGTCCAGGACGGGCACGTCCGGGTCGAGTTCGGGTCCGGGAGGGCAGATTCGCAGGTCCGGTGGACGCATGATCCAGCGGAGGGTGAGGACCTGGGCGCGGGGGATGTCGCTCACGAAGTCCCGGACGTAGTCGTCCGCGGGGGCTCCGACGAGTTCCTGGCCCGTGCCGCACTGCACGCAGGCCCCGTCCCGCATGATCATGATGCGGTCGCCCAGGCGCAGGGCCTCGGACAGGTCATGGGTTACGAAGATCATTGTCTTGCCGACTTCCCGGTGCAGCCGCAGGACCTCCTGTTGCAGTTCTCTGCGGATCAGGGGGTCGAGGGCGGAGAAGGGCTCGTCGAGGAGCAGGACGTCCGGGTCGACGGCCAGTGCCCGGGCCAGCCCGACCCGTTGTTGCATCCCTCCGGACAGTTCCGCAGGCCAAGAGCGTTCGTACCCGTTCAGCCCCACCAGGTCGATCATCTCGGCGGCGCGCCGGTAGCGTCGGGTCCGGTTGACGCCGCGGATCTCCAGGCCGTAGACGACGTTGTCGATCACCCTGCGGTGCGGCAGCAGGCCGAAGTGCTGGAACACCATGGAGAACCGGTGTCGGCGCAGTTCTCGCAGGCGGGAGCGGCCGGCCGTCAGGACGTCCTCCCCGGCGGCCGTCACGTGTCCCGCAGTGGGTTCGATCAGGCGGGTCAGACAGCGCAGCAGAGTGGACTTGCCCGATCCGGACAGGCCCATGATGACGAACACTTCTCCCGGGGCGACGTTGAGGTCGATGTTCCGAACGGCGACGGTGCACCCTGTTCTCTCGAGCAGTTCCGGCCGGGTCAGAGCGGTCAGTTCCGGTGTGCGGGGGACGGTGTGGGCCCGTGGCCCGAACACCTTCCACAGCCCGCTGACTGATACAGCAGGTTCCCCCGGCTCCGTCATGGCGTTCACAGGCTTGTCTCCGATCCTGGGGTGATCGGCCCGAAGGCCCCGGTGGCGGTGCTCGTTTCCGGCCCGCCCTCCCCTGATGCCCCTGTTCCCCGGCCGGAGCCGGCACCTTGCGCCGTCCCGGCCGTCCCGCCGTCCTCGGCCCTGCCGGTCCGCCCCGTAGTTCCCGACGGCGCGACGGTTCCGCCCCGCACTGGGACGTGCCGGTGGAACGGCACGGGTCGGTCCGGAGGCGCCGACAGGCCGAGGAGGAGATCGGAGGCTTTCTCCGCAAGCATCATCACGGGGGCGTAAATGTTTCCGTTGGTCACGTGGGGCAGGGCCGAGGCGTCGACGACCCGCAGGCCCTGCATCCCGTGGACCTGCATGTTCGCCGGATCGACGACCGAGTCCTCCCCGGTGCCCATCCGGCACGTGCACGAGGGGTGCAGTGCGGTCTCCGCATCCCCCCGGACCCAGTCGAGAATCTCCTCGTCGGTCCCGACCCGTGGCCCGGGGGAGATCTCCCCGCCGTCGTAGGGCTCCCAGGCCGGCTGGGAGAGGATCCGGCGGGTGAGGCGGATCGTCTCGACCCATTCCCTGCGGTCCTGTGCGGTCGTCAGGTAGTTGAAACGCAGGGCGGGCCTGTGGGTGATGTCGGCGCTGCGGGCCCGGACGCTGCCTCGGGCGTCGGAGTACATGGGGCCTGCGTGGATCTGGTACCCGTGTCCGCCGACGGGAGAACTGCCGTCGTACCGAACGGCCAGGGGCAGGAAGTGGTACATGACATTCGGGTAGGCGACCTCATCGTTGCTGCGGATGAAGCCCCCGGCCTCGAAGTGATTGGTCGCCCCGGGACCGGACCGCCCGAACAACCATCGGGCCCCCACAAGGGGTCTGCGGTGGAACGCGAGGTAGGGCTGCACGGACACCGGCCGGGTACAGGCGTGCTGGAGGTAGACCTCCAGGTGGTCCTGGAGGTTCTCGCCGACGGCCGGAAGGTCTGCCACGACGTCGACCCCGATCCGGCGCAGGTGTCGGGCGTCGCCCACTCCCGACACCTGCAACAGATGCGGCGAGGTGAAGGCTCCCGCGCACAGGATCACTTCGCCCGCTTCGATCACCTCGGCCGGGCCCCGGCGGGTTGTGCCCGCCGGCCCGCAGCGGACGACCTCGACCCCGGTGGCCCGTCCCCGGTGGAACCGGATCCGGGTGACCAGGCACCGGGTCCTCACCCGCAGGTTGGGCCGATGCATCACCGGATGCAGGTAGGCCCTGGACGCCGAAACACGTCGGCCCGAACGCAGGTTCCGATCGAAGGGCGCGAAGCCCTCCTGTCGCAGTCCGTTGACGTCGTCGGTCAACGGGTACCCCGCTTGTTGGACAGCCTCGAAGAAGGCCGTGAACAGGGGGGAGTCCGCCGGACCGCGTTCGAGGACCAGAGGGCCGGACCGCCCTCTCAACCGGTCGTCCTCTGACGCGGCCAGACAGGTCTCCAGGCGGCGGAAGTAGGGCAGACAGTGGGCGTAGTCCCACTCGTCCATACCGGGTTCCGCAGCCCAGCGCTCGTAGTCCAGGGGATTGCCCCGCTGGAAGATCATTCCGTTGATGCTGCTCGATCCGCCGAGAATCCTGCCCCTGGCGTGTTGGATCCGGCGGCCGCCCAGCCCGGGTTCCGGCTCTGTTTCGTACTGCCAGTCGTAGAAGCGGTTCCCGATGGGCAGGGTCAGGGCCGCAGGCATCATGATGAGTGGGTCGAACCTGCTGTCGGTGCGGCCGGCCTCGAGCACAAGAACCTGTCGAGACCCGTCAGCGCTGAGACGATGGGCCAGAACCGATCCGGCCGATCCTCCCCCGACGATCACATGGTCGTAGCGGACTGCCATCGCTGATCTCCTCATGACGCGTGCCGAGCACTGGTCATTTCTTCGGAGGCAGCCACTCCTTCCAGGTTTCCTGGTGGTTCTTCACCCAACGTTCCGCAGCCTGGTCGGGGGTGCGCCGGCGGTGCGCGATGTCGTAGGCCACCTGGTTCTGGTCGGCATCCGTCCAGGAGAAGTTCTCGATCAAGTAGGCCGCGGGACTGCCGGACAGGGCGAAGTCCTTGTTCATGATCTTGTCGAGGTCGTACGGCTGGTAGTCGCAGACCACTGTCGTGGAACTGGCGTCACACCCCGGGGTGTACGGGGGGAGGGACACGTGTCCCAGCGCGAGCTCGGAAAAGAGCCACTGGGGCGCGTAGAAGTAACCCAGCAAGGGGGTTTTCTCGCGCTCGGCCTTCCGGAAAGCCTTGATCAGATTGTCTTCGCTGCCCGAATAGACGACTGTGAAGTCCAGTTTGAGGTTGCGGACCAAGTCTTTGTCATTGGTCACGTAGGTGGGATCGCCGTCGAGCAACTGTCCCTTGCCGCCGGAGGACTGCGTTCGGAACAGATAGGCGTACTTGTTGAGGTTCCGCCAGTTGGTGATGTCCGGGTACTTCTCCACCATCCACGGCGGCACGTACCAGCCGATGATGCCCTTGTTGCCGGTGAGCCCGCCTTCGACGAGGAGCTGCTCCCGGTCGATGTACCTCTTCTTCAGTTCGTCGTGGCCCCAGTTCTCCACGATCGCGTCCACCGAACCCTCGGCGAGTTGCTTCCAGGACGTCTCCTCCTTGTCCTCCTTCAGGACCACCTTGCAGCCCAGTTTGTGGCGTGCGAGATAGCTGATGACCGCGACGTTCGCCTCGTACCCTGCCCAGGGGTTCACCGCGAGCGTGACCGTGCCGCAGGCGGGGTTCACCTGCCGGGTGGGAGGCGGAATGATCGCTGGGGCCGAGGAGCCACAGCCTGAGACCAGTCCTGTGAGGGTGGCGAGGAGTACAAGGCCCCCGAGGATCCGGACGTGCAGGGACGGTCGACGGGGTGCCCCCGGAAGGGTCGTGCCGGACGGGTGTGTTCGAAACGTTCTCACTGCAGCACCACCTGCTGCCGTTCGGCCAGCCGACGGCTGAGGACCTGTTCGGTCAGTGCCACGAGGATCTCCTTCACGGAACTCCTGGCCCGCGCGTCACACTCCAGGATGGGGATCTCCATCCCGACTCCCAGAGCTTCGCGAACCTCCTCCAGGTCGAACCTCCGGGCTCCCTCGAAGAGATTGACCGCGACGAGGAAGGAGACGCCGTGGTCCTCGAAGTAATCGATCGAGGGGAAGCAGTCCTCGATCCGGGTGGTGTCCAACAGGACAACTGCGCCGAGCGCCCCCTCGACCAGGTCGTCCCACAGGAAGGCGTAGCGGTCCTGACCCGGTGTGCCGAACAGGTACAGACGCAGCGCCTCGTCCAGGCTGATCCGGCCGAAGTCGAGCGCGACCGTGGTGGTGACCTTTCCCGGGACCTGTTCTCTGTCGTCGATCCCGACCGACACCTGAGTGATGTCCGCCTCGGTACACAGCGGCTCGATCTCGGAGATGGCACCCACGAAGGTGGTCTTGCCCACTCCGAACCCTCCGCTGATCACGATTTTCACGGACGCGGGCATCATCTGTTGGCTAGAGTGCGCGCACACGAGCCCGGACCCTCTCGATCAACTGAATGGACAACTCCTCGCGTTCGAAAACGGTGACCTGGTCTTGTTCGACCAAGTCACACACGAGCACCCGGGCCACCCCCAGCGGGACGTGCAGGGCGGCCGCGACCTCCGCGATCGACGTCGGGTGCCGGCACAGAAGGACTATCTGTTGTGCCTCGAAGCGCAGAGTCGTTCTCTGCGCGTCCGGCCGGGTCTGGATCAGCGTCTCGACCCGCAGGTCGATCGACGAGGACCCGGTGCGCCCCCCGGTCATCAGGAATGGCCTGACCAGGCTCTCCTCGGACGCGGCCGATCCCCGGGCCGTGTCGAGGGGGGCGGGCTCCCCCGAGGACACCTCGTGCAAGGGGACCCGCCGAGGTGGGTCCGCGCCAGAGGTCGACGAGGGCAGCCCCCGGGACAGGGCGTGCCGCGGCTCGAAAGGCCGTGGACGGGTATGTTCTGCGGTCATCGCGGAAGGTACTGCCGCGACTCGGTGATCAAGGCCGGGGTGAGCAACTTCCCGAAGCGCTCCGCCAGAGAGGCGATCTCGTACCCGATCAGGCCCAGATCGCATTCCCCCTCTGCCACGACCCCCAGACAGCTTCCCCCGGCAATGGCCGAGACCAGCAGGAAGCCACGGCGCATCTCGATCATCACGAGTTTGAGGCCCTCGAATTCGTAGCGCCGGGCCGCGCTGCGCCCGAGGCTCGCCAGACTGGACACGATCGCCGCGAGATGATCGGCGTCGGTCCGGGAGAGCCCGTCCGAGGTCGCTACGAGCAAACCGTCGGAAGAGACCGCCACGGCCTCGCGCACTCCATCGGTCTGGTGCACGAAATTGCCCAGCAGCCAACCGAACTGATGCCGGTCGGCATGGGTGTCGACGCTCATTGCAGCCTCTGTCCTCCCTGCTCGGCGCCGTCACCGCAGCCCACCACGGTCACTGCGCGCTTCTGTCCCCG
The DNA here is from genome assembly GCA_030837505.1 of Actinomycetota bacterium. GTDB lineage: Bacteria > Actinomycetota > Actinomycetes > Actinomycetales > Kineosporiaceae > JAUPKJ01. Next base: position 542 of record JAUPKJ010000051.1, on the reverse strand, counting down.
TTCGATCCCGGCCCTCAGGGCGGTCAGGCGCGAGCTCACCTGGACCGGGGAGTCGTCGAGAACGGCGCTGCGGGTGACCGTGGCCCCGGCGGCGTGTGCCGTCGCCGAGACGCTACGGGTCGGGCGTGGTGTTCGTTTGCGCAGCCCGTTCCGGGTCCGGGCAGGTTGTTCCCCTCCCGCGTTCTCCCCCCCGGCGTTCTCCGGGCTGTAGTCCTGATGGCCGACGTTCTCTTGGCCAGCGTCCTGATGGCCGGAGGGCTGTTCCGACGGCTGTGGGCGGTTCGGGGCCGTGATCCGCAGATCCCCTGTGAAGGGGTGGACCAGGGGATGGGAGCCGAGCATGCTGCTGACGGTGTCGGGCAGCCGCGGCGACGCCCCCGAGCGGACGTGCTGTCCCTGGGCCGGGGCCGGGGCCGGCCGACGGTAGGACTCCTCGGTGCCGGGACGGTCCGGCTCTGCCGGTGCCGAGGATCGTTCCGGGAAGGCCGGGGCCGGGAGCGTCCCCAGGACGGGAGTGCCGGTCCGCGGGGTCAACGGCTCTC
>JAUPKJ010000353.1 GCA_030837505.1 Actinomycetota bacterium | reverse complement strand
TGCGGCGGGGTCGTTCGGAGGTGGAGTGTCTTCTGCAGGCGGTGGGCCGGTTGTGGACGGCGGGTCAGGACGTGGATTGGGCTGGGGTGTATGCGGGGTCCGGGGCCCGGACCGTGGACCTACCCACCTACGCCTTCCAACACCAGCACTACTGGACGAGCGCCCCCACCAACACCGACCTCACCTCCGTCGGACAGACCGGAATCGAGCACCCCCTCCTCGGCGCAGCAGTGGAACTTCCCGACACCGAATCCGGTGCGGGCGCCGGGGTCGTCCTGACCGGTCGTCTCTCGGCGCAGTCCCTGCCCTGGGCAGCTGACCATCGGGTATCGGGAGCACTCGTACTGCCGGGGACGGCTCTGTTGGAGTTGGCCTTCCACGCCGGGGACCGGGTGGGCTGCAACTTCCTGGAAGAACTCACCCTCCAAGCACCTCTCGTCCTGCCGGAGGACGGCGGGATCGCCGTGCAGGTTCGTCTCGGGGCCGAGGAAGCCGGTGGAAGCCGCTCTGCGTCCGTGTACTCCCGATCGGACACCGGTTCGAGGGGGGACACCGAGGACTGGACCCTGAATGCCACAGGCACTCTCAGCGCAGGGCAGGAGACTCCTGATTCGAACAGCGAGGGGGACTTCACCTCGTGGCCGCCCGCAAACGCCGAACCGATCGACCTCACCGATGGGTATGTACTGCTCGCCGAGAACGGACTGCAGTACGGGCCGGTGTTCCAGGGGCTGCGGGCCGCCTGGCGGCGGGGGGAGGACGTCTTCGCTGAGATCACTCTGCCCGAGGAAGCCCAGGACGAGGCCGTTCGCTACGCCCTGCACCCGGCCCTCCTCGACGCAGCGATGCACGCGAGCATGATCATCGGCGTCCGGGAGGACGCGAACGACACCGGGGCCGGCCGGGGAGTGGCGATCCCGTTCGTCTGGAGCGAGGTGGCCCTTCATGCGGTCTCCGCCTCGACCCTGCGGGTGCGCCTGTCGCGGACCGGCGAGGACACCATCGGTCTGCACGCGGCAGATACGGTCGGGAATCCGGTGCTCACGGTGGCCTCCATGGTCTCGCGGCCTCTGTCCGCGCAGGGGCTCACGGGTGCAGGACAGGACTCGTTGTTCCAGCTCGACTGGGTGGGCGCCCCCGAAGCGGCCGAAGGGCGGGAGCCGACTGCGGACGTCGTGGTGGGCGCCGGGGTGTTCGGGGAGGAAGCCGGAATCCGACGCTTGCGTGACCTGGAGGAGTTGAAGGCGTCCCCGGGCTCGGGGGCCGGACTGCCCGGGAGGGTCTTCCTGTCGGTCGAGGGACCGGACAGCTGCTCTGGGACCTCTGGGGACGTCGTCCGCGCCACACGGGACCTCACCCGGACCGTGCTTGCCACAGTGCAGGAGTGGCTGAGTTCCGAACAATTCGCGGGAAAGCAACTCGTCGTCGTCACCCGGGGCGCCGTGTCGGTCGCTGGGGACGGGACGCCGGCCTGCCCGGCGAGCGCGGCCGTGTGGGGGCTGGTCCGTTCCGCTCGGGAGGAGAATCCTGGGCGTTTCGCACTGGTGGACCTGGACCGGGTCGTCGATCGGGTGCCGGCGGTGCTGGGGGCCGAGGAGCCGGAGATCGCCGTCCGGGAGGGGGCTTGGTACGTGCCGCGTCTGGTCAGAGCTCGTCTCGAACAGGGCGGGCCCGGCGGGTTCGATCCCTCGGGGACTGTTGTCGTCACAGGGGGAACCGGTGGGCTCGGTGCTCTGGTGAGCCGCTATCTGGTCGCCCACAAGGGTGTGGAGAACCTGGTCCTGGCGGGGCGTCGGGGACCGGACGCCCCGGGGGCTGTGGAACTGTGTGCGGAACTGGAGGAGCTGGGGGCCTCGGTCGCTCTGGCGGCCTGTGATGTCTCGGATCGGGCGCAGGTCGATGAGCTGTTGGGAAAGATTTCTGCGGATCGTCCTGTGACAGCGATTGTTCACGCGGCGGGGGTGCTCGACGACGGGGTCGTCAGTTCCCTGACCGCAGAACGTCTTGACGGGGTTCTGGGGCCGAAAGCCTACGCGGCCTGGCACTTGCACGAGGCGACTCTGTCCTGGGACCGTCCTGTGTCTCTGGTGCTGTTCTCCTCTGTTGCGGGGGTCATGGGTTCGCCGGGGCAGGCCAACTATTCGGCGGGCAACACTTTCTTGGACCGTCTGGCCGAGCACCGGCGTTCCCTGGGGCTGCCGGGAGTTTCCGTGGCCTGGGGACTGTGGGAACAGCCCAGTGGCATGGCGGGGCGGCTCGGTGAGGCCGACGTCGCTCGGATGAGCGGTTCCGGTATTGCTCCGCTGTCCTCGCAGGAGGGCCTCGAACTGTTCGGAACGGTTCTGGACTCGGCCTCTCCGGCTTTCCTGATGGCTGCCGGCCTGGAGGTGGAGGCGGCCTGCGGGCAGGGGACGGTGCCGCCGCTGCTGAGGGTCCTGCACCGGCCGGCTCCTGTGCGGGACCGACGTCGGACGGCCCAGTCCGCCGCGGTTCCCGACGAACGTTCTCTGTCCGATCGGCTGATTGATCTTCGCCCCGTCGAGCGTCGACAGACTCTGCTGGAGCTGGTCCACACGACCGTTGCGATCGTTCTGGGGCACGGGAGCGCACAGGCCGTGGACCCGGACAGGGGGTTCCTGGAACTGGGGTTCGATTCCTTGGCGGCTCTGGACCTGCGCAACCGGCTCAATGCCGCGACCGAGCAGCGTCTGCCCGCGACCCTCATCTACGACTACCCGTCGGTGACGGCGGTCGCGGACTTCCTGTACGAGGAACTGGCCGGTGACCTGGGAGCTGCCGCTCTCGACGCAGAACTCGCCCGCCTGCGGTCGGCCGTCGACTGCCTGGAGCCGGACGAGTTGCGCAGCACTCGGATCGTCGAACGGTTGCAGGAACTGGCCCGGTCCCTGGCCGTCGCCTCCGGTGAGGAGGACCAGGTCGCCGGCTCCTCACAGCCGTCGCTGGACGCTGCGACCGCCGACGAACTGTTCGACATCCTCGACAGCGAGTTCGGCTCCTCCGACTGAGAGCGACAGCCGCCTCCTGCCGGTCGCTCTGAGAGCGACCGGCAGGAGGCGGTCTTGTGTGACCTCTGTCAGCCTCTTCGCGCGGTCTGACTTGCCTTGCGGCGGTCTGTCCGGCCTTGCGGCCCCGGCCCCTTCCCCGATCGCCCGGCCCCTGCCCCGATCGCCCGGCCCCTGCCCCGATCGCATCGGCCCCTGCCCCGACGGACTGCGATGCCCTGTGACCGGCTCTTCCTGCTCTTCTTCCCCGTCGTGTGCTCGGCCTGTCCGTCGGGGGCGCCCTGGAACGTACCGGTCAAGGTAGTGATATCCCCCCCTCGGTTCGGGGTGTGGGACCGATGTTCCCGCGGCCGCTTTCGAGCATGATCGTCATGTGAGCGGAGCTGCAACGAGCGTTCACCAGCAGGGCTGTCCGACAGGAACGTCGAACATCCCTTCCGGAGGCCGCTCGTGAATGCTCCCGGTCGACAGCACGCCGTACAGCCACTCGGACGTCAACCACCGTTCGCCTCCGAGAGGTACGGCTCCCATCACCTGAGAGGAACAGACCCATGTCGAGGCCCTCGATGACAGGGCTGCCATCCGGACGGCGCACGAAGTTCGTGACGCTGGCCTTCTGGCTGATCCTTATTTCCGTGGCAGCACCCTTCGGCATCAAGCTGACGGAGGCCGTGGACAATGACGCCATCAATTCGTTGCCCAACAGCGCAGAGGCGACGAAGGTCTACGAGGAGTCCAAGGACGCCTTTCCCGGGTCCGACAAACTCGTGGCCGTCATCGCCTATGCCCGAGAGGGCGGGCTGACCGACGCCGACACGGCGAAGGTCGAGGCCGACCGCGCGGCGTTCACCCAGTACGCCGACGGAGGGCAGATCCAGCCGGCTTATCCGAGCGAGGACGGCAAGGCCCTCATGCTGACGTTCCCGATCACCGGGGACACCAAGGAACAGCAGGAGAGCGCTTCCGACATCAAGGAGTCCGTGGACGACAACGTCCCCGGCGGCCTGGAGGTCGGCTTCACGGGGTCGGCCGGTGCCGTGGACGACGTCTATGACGCCTTCGGCGGGATCGACGGCAAATTGGTTCTCGTCACGGCGAGCGTCGTCGCCCTGATCCTGCTGCTGACGTACCGCAGTCTCTTCCTGTGGTTCATTCCCCTGCTGTGCGTGGGGATGGCCAGCCAACTCGCCAGCGCTGTCGTCTACCTCCTCGCGGAGCACGGCGGGCTGGTCGTCAACTTCCAGAGCCAGACCCTGTTGACGGTACTGGTGTTCGGAGTGGGGACGGACTACGCGCTGCTGCTCATCTCCCGCTACCGCGAGGAGCTGCGTCGGCACCGTGACCGGCATCAGGCGATGAACGTGGCTCTGCGCAGGTCGTTCGGCGCGATCCTCGCTTCGGGGGCGACCGTGGCTCTCGGACTCATGTGCCTGTTGGCCGCAGACCTGAACTCGACCCGCGGTCTCGGCCCGGTGTGCACCGTCGGCATCATCGCCGGCCTGCTGTCCATGTTGACCCTGCTGCCGGCTCTTCTCGTCCTGTGCGGTCGTTGGGTGTTCTGGCCCTTCGTCCCCCGGTACGTCGAGCCGGGCAGCGGGCGGGACGTCACAGAGGTCCACGGCCTGTGGAACGGTATCGCCCGGGTGGTCGGCCGTCGTCCCCGCAGCATCTGGGTGGGGTCTGCAGCTGTCCTTGCCGTTCTGACCGTGGGGGCCGGGAATCTCAGCCTGGGCCTGCCGTGGACCGAGACCTTCACCGACGACGTCGGCTCTGTCACCGGACAACACCTGATCGAAAAGCACTACCCCGCTGGTTCCACCTACCCCGTCCAGATCGTGACCGGCACGGAGAGCAAGGACACTGTCGTCCGGGCGATCGAATCGAACGATCAGATCGCCGGCGTCGACACCCAGAACATCCAGACGTCGCAGGACGGCCGACGGGTGTTGATCCAGGCGGTCCTCGCTCCGGCGGCGGACAGCCAGGCCGCCAAGGACACGATCGACGATCTGCGCGACGAACTGCACGCGGTCCCGGGCGCTCAGGCGATCGTCGGTGGGGACACGGCCACAACTCTCGACACGGAGCGGGCCGCCTCACGCGACAACAAGGTCATCATCCCCTTGATCATTCTGGTGGTGTTCCTGGTCCTGATACTGCTGCTGAGGGCGGTCGTGGCACCCGTGCTGCTCGTGGCGAGCGTGGTCCTCTCCTTCGCCGCGGCGATGGGGGCCTCCGGACTGATCTTCGACATGATCGGTCACCCGAAGATCGACTACGGGATGCCCCTCCAGGCGTTCCTGTTCCTCGTGGCCCTCGGCGTCGACTACACGATCTTCCTGATGACCAGGGCCCGGGAGGAGACCAAGACCCTGGGGCATCCTGCGGGTGTCCTGCCGGCCCTGGCCATGACCGGTGGCGTGATCGCCAGCGCCGGGCTGGTCCTGGCAGCGACCTTCGCCTCGCTGAGTGTGATGCCCCTGGTGCCATCGCTCCAGATGGGGATCGTGGTGGCCGTGGGGGTCCTGCTCGACACCTTCCTGGTCATGAGCCTGCTGGTCCCGGCCCTGTCCGTGGACGTGGGCCGCAAGATCTGGTGGCCCAGCCCGCTGTCCCGGAGCGATCACCGGGCGGAGGTGAGGCCGGAGGAGCTCACCAAGGCCCTCTGACCCTTCCCGACGCGCGGCGTCCGGCCGATCCCCTCCGGCCGGACGCCGCGTCCCACCCCCCGAACGGCACCCCCCGGGATCGTCACCCCGGGGGGTGCTTCCCTGTTGTGCCGGGACCCGTGCGGGCCGGGATCCGGTCCTTCACCGTCGCCGGCAGCCTCGGTCGAGGCAGCTCTTCTCAGGGGTGCGTTCGACGTGTCCGTACGGTGGCCCTCCCTGCACGATCGCGTCATGACCGCCGAAACAGAGCCTGCGGATGGTCGGCACCGCAGGTGCACTGCGGCTCCTGTCGAGAACCCGCTGTCCCCGAACGGGGCCCAGTCCCTCATCTGCTGTCCTCGGTGGACAGCGACACACTGAAGTACGCCTGGGATCGCGGTAGTTCGTGGTCCGTCGGGGAAAATGGCCCATGACCTCGCTGTGGAACGGGACGGTGCCGCTGCTGGCAGCCATTATCGG
>JAUPKJ010000352.1 GCA_030837505.1 Actinomycetota bacterium | reverse complement strand
TGGGGATCATCGACATGCTCACCCCGGGGGCTCTGGCCGGCGGGCGGAGGATCGCGGGAACGGGCACGATGGACGCGGACGGCGTCGTCGGGCCGATCGGGGGCATTCAGCAGAAACTCGTGGGGGCCCGGCGGACCGGGGCGGAGTGGTTCCTGGCCCCGGCCGACAACTGTTCCGAGGTTGTCGGGCACGTCCCCGACGGTTTGAGGGTCGTGAGGGTCTCGACCCTCAAACAAGCCTGGCAGGCCCTGGAACGGATCGGGGCCGGCCGCGACGTCGATTCCCTCGCGACCTGCACGGCCGACTGACCCCCCACGCCGTCTCCGGACCGACGGCTCGGAACAGTGCCGGATCGGAACAGTGCCGGATCGGAAAACAGAGCCGGTTCAGCCGCAGGGGTCGCCGAGGGTGGCGGCGAGCGCCTGGACCAGGCCCGGGACCAGGTCCGCTCCGACGGCCACCCTCTCGTCCTCGTCGTGGTCCCTGGCCCGCACCGCGCACCCGCAGGTTCCGTCCCGCAGCACGGCGGCGGCCAGGCGGACGTCGCGTCGCTGCGGGTGGTTGTGCAGGATCTCGGAGGCTTCCCGCTCGTCCTGCGGAAGGCCGATCTCTGCCTGGGGCGGAACCGTGATCCTCTCGAGGACGACGGCGGCTCCGTCGACCGTTTCCGGCCAGGTGATCCCGCCGAAGAGGGCTTCGAGGGAGTCGGCCCGGGGCAGCCCCTCCTGCTCGACCGCTGTGAGGTGTTCGGCGTCGGCGGCGGCCTCTGCGAGGACGTCGGAGGGCAGTTCCGAGGCGAGGGTCGGCTCCCGCTGGAGGGCCGTGGCCGTTCTGATCAGTGCGAACAGGCGGATCGGGCCGTCCCAGCCCCCCGTGGCGACATGTTTCTCCAACTCGCGCACGGTGCGGAGCATGGAGGCTCGACGGCTGTCCGGGGCTGGGGGAAGAGTGCCGGTCACCGGTCGATCCTGTCACGGAGCGCATCGTTCCTGAAAAGGTGTGCACCGGGGGCGGCAGCCGTGCTGCGTGTCCCCTCGTGTTTTGGCAAGCATCGGAATCCCGCGTCGACTGGGGAACCTGCGCGAACACGGGTAAGTTCTTGAATCGTGAGTTTCGAGCAGGACCCCCGCGGCCCCCGCCCCGTCGTCCAGCGTCCCCGGCGCGGCGCACTGGCACCGACGCTGTCGGTTCTCGGTGTGCTCGTCGTGCTGTCGCTGATCCTCGCTGAACTGTGGACGGAGGTGCTCTGGTACCGGCAGGTCGGGTATTTCGACGTTCTGCGGATCGAATTGGTCACCAAGGGGCTTCTCTTCTTCGCAGGGCTGCTTCTCATGGCAGCCGCAGTGTTCGCCAGCATGGCCTTCGCCTACCGGTCCCGGCCCCTCTACGCTCCGGTCTCCCCGGAACAGGCCAGTCTGGAGCGTTACCGCGCCAGTATCGAACCGTTGCGACGGCTCGTGCTGCTGACGGTTCCGCTGGGGCTGGGGCTCTTCGCGGGGTCCGCCGCGAGCCAGCATTGGAAGACCGTGCTCCTGTGGTGGAACGCCGAGCCCTTCGGGACCAAGGACCCGCAGTTCCACAAGGACCTCGGTTTCTTCGTCTTCACCTTGCCGTGGTGGCAGTTCCTCACGGGTTTCTTCACCGCCGTTGTCGTCCTCGCCGGGCTCACGGGTCTGGTGACCCATTACTTGTACGGGGGGCTCCGCCTGCAGGGGCGGGGGGCCCGCATGACACCTTCTGCCAGGATCCACCTGGGGGGCCTGGCCGCAGCGTTCCTGTTGCTGCGGGGCGTCGATTACTGGCTGAGCCGTTATGCCCTCACCACCAAGCAGTCCGAGCTGATCACGGGGTTGACGTACACCGATGCGCGAGCCGTCCTCACGGCCAAGGGGGTCCTCGCTGCCATCTCCGTGATCATTGCGGTGCTGTTCGTGGTCGGCGCGCTTTTGGACGGCTGGCGGCTGCTCCCGGTCTACGGGGTGGCTCTGCTGGTCGTTTCCGCGATCCTGATCGGTGGGATCTACCCGGCCGTCGTCCAGCGGTTCCAGGTGACGCCCAGCGCCCTGCAGCTGGAGACGCCGTACATCCGTCACAACGTCAATGCCACACGCGAGGCATACGGCCTGAGCAAGATCAAGGTCACGCAGTACGACGCCAAGACCCAGGGCACCACGCAGGATCTGCGCGACGACGCCGCGACCATCCCCGGGATCCGCTTGTTGGACCCGTCCCTGGTCAGTGATTCCTTCGGCCAGTTGGAGCAGAACAAGCAGTACTACTCCTTCCCCGACACCCTCGACGTCGATCGGTACACCCTCGACGGCAAGACCAAGGACACCGTGATCGCCGTCCGGGAGCTGGACCTCGCCGAGGCCCCGACCGGGCAGCGCAACTGGTACAACGACCACATTGTCTACACGCACGGTTTCGGGGTCGTCGCAGCTCAGGGAAATGAGCGCACGTCGGACGGCAAGCCGGCCTTCTTCCAGAAGGGGATCCCGTCCACGGGCGAGCTGGGCGGGTACCAGCCCCGGGTGTACTTCGGGGAGAAGGCCCCCGAGTACTCGATCGTCGGCGGTTCGCAGGACGGTCCCCAACGGGAGCTGGACTACCCCGACGACAAGAACGCCTCCGGGCAGCAGAACACGACGTACACGGGCACCGGCGGGGTCGAGATGGGCTCCACCTTCAACCGGCTGCTGTATGCGATCAAGTTCCGGGAGCAGAACATCCTGCTGTCGGACGCCGTGAACTCCAAGTCCAAGATTCTCTACGATCGCAGCCCGCGTGAGCGCGTGCAGAAAATCGCGCCGTACCTGACCCTGGACGGCGACCCGTACCCGGCCGTCGTCAGCGGCAAGGTCGTGTGGATCATCGATGGCTACACGACGACGAACCGGTACCCGTACTCGACCTTGCGGACCCTGGAGAGTGTGACCTCTGACTCCCTGACAGCCCAGTCCGAGAGCGTTGTGCCCCTGCGGGACCAGCAGGTCAACTACATCCGCAACTCCGTCAAGGCCACGGTCGACGCCTACGACGGCACGGTCACCCTGTACGCCTGGGACGAGGCCGACCCGGTTCTCAAGGCCTGGCGCAATGTGTTCCCCACCGCGATCAAACCGCTGTCGGCCATCGACGGCGATCTCATGTCGCACCTGCGCTACCCCGAGGACATGTTCAAGGTGCAGCGGGATCTGCTCTCCCGCTACCACGTGCAGGACCCGGGGGCCTTCTTCGGCCAGCAGGACTTCTGGCGGGTTCCGTCCGATCCGACGGGCAACATCAAGGCCGACGACCAGCAGCCCCCGTACTACCTGACGTTGCAGATGCCGGACCAGAAGGCACCGACCTTCTCCCTGACCTCCACGTTCATCCCGGCCAGCGGTGCGACGAACACCCGGAACGTCCTGACGGGCTTCCTGGCGGTCGATGCCGATGCCGGCAGTGAGGCCGGCAAGAGACGCGACGACTACGGCGCCCTGCGCCTGTTGCAGCTGCCCAGGGACGCCGTCGTTCCCGGCCCGGGCCAGGTGCAGAACAACTTCAACGCCGATCCGCAGGTCAACCAGCTGCTGAACATCCTGCGGGGCGGTGGGTCCAAGGTCGAGAGCGGGAACCTCCTGACCCTGCCGATGGGCGGTGGCCTGCTGTACGTGCAACCGGTCTACGTGCGGGGCGCCGGCGCGAACTCCTATCCGCTGCTGCAGAAGGTCCTTGTGGCCTTCGGCGACAGGATCGGGTTCGCCGACACGCTGGACGCCGCGTTGAACCAGGTGTTCAAGGGCGAGGCCCGGGAGACCGGGAACACGACCCCCCCGGGCACCACCCCGACCCCGACCCCGTCGGGGGCTGCGCCGCCCTCGGGCAGTTCCTCGCAGACCGCCACCGCCCAGGACCAGCTGGACACGGCGCTGCAGGACGCGGCCCAGGCCCTGAAGGACTCCGATACGGCGTTGAAGGCCTCCGACTTCGCCGCGTACGGCACGGCGCAGGCCAAACTCAAGGACGCCGTCCAACGGGCCTCCGACGCGCAGGCCAAACTGAAGAATCCCGGTACGGGAACGGCCACGACCCCGGCGGTCAAGCCCACGGGGTGAGAAGCAGGGCCTGCGAGAAGCAGGGCCTGCGAGAAGTCACGCGGCGCCGGCCCCCGCGCGCGGGGGGCGGCGCCGCGGCGGTCGGGCTCGGGGGCGGGCCCGGGTAGAAGAAGGGCG
>JAUPKJ010000351.1 GCA_030837505.1 Actinomycetota bacterium | reverse complement strand
CGGTCGATCCGCGACTCCTCGACGAAGGTCTCGATGTTGCTCGAGGTGCTGGCCTTGGTCGGACGCTTCGACCCACCCCACCCGTTGCGGGAGGTGTCGATCAGCATCCCGATCTTGGAGTTGAAGCCGGCCGAGACCAGTTCCTTGCGGAACGCCTTGGCGAAAGTGGTCTCGTCGACGTACCGGTTCCAGTCGATCCACTTGGTCTTGCGGGACTCCTCGGTGACCTTGATGAAGGGTTCCTTGGTCGCCGAGTAGTTCGCCGTGTTCACGATGAAACCGTCCACGGTGGCCACGCCGCCATCGGCCATCTTCGCGGTGTCGGCGAAGAGGGAGGCCGAGGACTTGAAGTTGTCGTCCCAACCGATCCAGCCGTGGTGCGCGGCGTCGATGTAGTTGTAGACGTTGCTCGCCGTGAACTGGCTCAGGGCGTAGGAGATGCCCTCCTGGTAGTTCCCGTTCTCCAGCATCACGTCGCACTCGGGGGTCGCGGTCTCCCGGTCGCCGACGTTGGTGACGAGGTTGGGCAGAGAGTCGATCTCGATGATGTTGATGATCCGCAGATCCGCGTAGGCGGAGTCGTTCTGGATCTCGGCGATCGGGTCGATGTACTCTTGTTTGTAGCGGTCGATCTCGTCCGGACCCAGCTCACCGTTGGAAGCCAACGCGGCGCAGTCCCGACCGGGCAGGTCGTAGATCACGAACTGGGCGTAGTCCGCGCCCTGTTCCAGCGCGGCGTCCAGGTGGTCCCGCAGGCCCATGCTCCCATTGGAGCTGCTGTTGTCCGTGCCCTCGATCGCGGCGATCCGGTCCAACCACACACCTGTGGGCTGGTTCGCGATCGCGCTCCCGCCGTCATTCTTGGCCTTCTCCGACCACTCGGGGTTCACATAGCCCTTGCCCTGGAAATGCGCTGAAGCAAGGGTGGTCGCCTTGTTGCTGCCCAGGAAAGGATTGTCGACGTGGGCGCTGCCGTCGACAGCGACATCCTGTGTGCCTGTTGCGCCCTCGGGTGTTGCTTCGGCCTGCGCGGAGGCCGCGACGAGAAGAGCGGATCCCAGGGCCACCGCGGCCATCACGGTGAGCCCTCGACGGGCTCCGGGAACGATCGACCCAGAAAGTAACGTGCGTGACATGGGGGGAACTCCTCGAGACGTCTATGTCGGCGACCGGGGACGCAGAACGACCCGGCCGCGCTTCGGGAGATGATCAGGGAGAGAAACGGACGACTGCGGACACGTCACTCGTCCGGAGCGATCTGTGTGAAACAGAACGACAGGGCTGATCATCCGGGTGGTGGCCCGGACAATGTGACGGGTGTTCGTCCGACGGGAGAGTCCGGCGACGGCAGCCGCACTGTTCCCGAGGGCACAAGTCCGCAGGTATCGATCTTTCCCGGGGCCGGGGTGCCTCGGGATCGGTCACCAGCTGCCGCCCGCTGGATCCCTTGTGGGGGCAATCCACCCTGGGAGCGCTCCCACACCCCAAACGTACGTGATCGACTGTTTCGGTACAAGATGTCCTTTATGTTAAACCGCGGTGCTGTCGGCCCCTCCGATGGGACAATGCGTGCCCACCGCGGGGCAAGGCCCGTTATCGCAGGTCAACGCAATGGTCCAGAGTCGGGGAAGGCCCATCGGAGGTCCGGACGGCACGGACGGTCCAGCGAAACCACGCCCGTCGGGACGCCCCGGCGTGAAAGACCCACACGCCGCGGTCGAACCTGTCGGACGGGCACGGCAGCGGTCGCCTCCCCGGGAGCAGAGGTCTGCGTCAGCTCTTCCAGCGATCGTGGAAGACCAGTGCTGACAACGGACGGCGCCACGTCTCCCCCGGTTCCTCAGCTGGGTACCCCAGAGGCATCAGGTACAGACAGGCCAGGTCCTGGGGCAGGCCGAGGATCCGTCCGGCCCGGGCAATGTCCAGGTGCCCGACCCAGCAGGCGCTCAGCCCGTGGGAGACCGCTGCCAGATAGGCCTGTTGGCCCGCGAGCAGGGGGGCGCTGTTCTCCCAGAAGATCCTCATGGCCCGACTGTCCTCGTAGGCCCCCAGGTAGTCGATGAGATCGGACCCGTAACGATCACGACCGAGGGTTCCGGGGAGGTTGTCGGGCGACGGCGTGGAGAAGTCCTTGGCAATGCTGACGCAATAGGCGAGGACAACCGGTGCCTGTCCGACCCAGGTCTGGCCGGCAGCGGCCTGCGCCAGTTCCGATCTGATTTCCCCGTCTTGGACGACCCCGAAACGGCAGGGTTGGGACATTGCGGAGTGGGGTGCCAACCAAGCTGCTTGGAGGATGTCCTCGATGACCTCGTCCGGAACCTCCCGCGGAAGGAAACGTCGGATGGAGCGGCGCCTTTGAACGACCTCGGAGTACTCCACCTGTGTCCCCTTTCGCAGTGCCCTGCGCCCACGATGCCCCGTGCACGATCCGCGCGGGCCGCTCGCCGTTGTGCCGACGTCCTTCGGCAAGAGCTGGGTTCACGGTATACGCCCTGTGCGTCAAGAGGCAGGGACCTTCGCGAGGAGAGCCGGTTTCCGCCGGTCACCCCGCAGCAGAAAATATGATCATTCGGGCAGAAGGCCCAGGTAGGCCAATTTTTCTTGGATCGCCTCGAGGGGGAAGGGCTTGATGATGTACTCGTGGGCCCCCGCCGCCAAGGCCCTGACGACCTGGGAGTGCTCGCTCTCCGTCGTGACCATCATCAAGGTCATCGATCGGAACTCGGGAAGCTGCCGGACGTGTCGGATGAACTCCAACCCGTTCATGACGGGCATGTTCCAGTCGATCAGGGCGACGTCGGGGATGGTTCCGCACTCCATCAGCAGGTCGAGGGCATCCTGGCCGTTGACGGCCTCGTAGACGTTGAACCCCAGGGGCGCGATCAGACCGGTGAGCAGACGCCTCATGGTGGAGGAATCGTCGATCACGAGCGCGAGCATGTGCAGCCCCATCCCTGTCCGACCCGATTCCCGCAGGACAGATTCCGGCTGGACAGCGCACGCTCACGCCGTTCCGCCGGACGCTGTCTCTTCCGGCGAGTGCCTGGGTTCATCCGAACAGGACCTTTCCCGAGGCAACTGCCACCAGGGGGTAGATCGACCGCAGGGGAGCTTGTCTTGAGGCTCGGAGGCTCGGAGGCTCGGACGAGCAAACAAAGTGGAGACGACGGGACTCGAACCCGTAACCCCCTGCTTGCAAAGCAGGTGCGCTGCCAGTTGCGCCACGTCCCCGGGAGGTTCGCCGTCCGCAGGGGACGGACCTCGTCGGTCGGAGTCAGATCAGTTGGCGGAGTCGGTCGCCTCTGCCCAGAGGGCCTGCTCGGCCTTGTCGGCCTCGACCTTTCGCCACATTGCGAAGCCGGCAACGGCCAGTAGCGTCAGGACCAGAAACTTCTTCACCGTGTCCTCCCCTCGGGCTGTCCGGTCGGACCGGCAGCATCAACGTCACAGAACACCGTACCGTGATCGGACGGATTCAACAGGACGATGTTGTTCCTCGAAGCTGTCGCCCGTCCGTCCCGGACGCCCGGGCCCGGCCTGAACCGGCAGCGTCCTCGGAGCGACGATATCTTCGGAGCGGCCGTGTCTTCGGAGCGGCAGTGTCTTCGGAACAGGGCTGCTTGGACAGCAGGACCCCTGCGTGTCACTCAGTATAGGACCCACGGCCCCGCTGCTCCGCGCAGCCCCGGCCTCCCGACCGTCCCCGGGAGAGCCTGGTCTCCCGGGGACGGAACGGGAGGCCGTCCTGTCCCACAGAGTCCTGTGCTTCTGCAGCCGCTCGCGGGCGGAGGAAGAGAGCCCCGGAAGACCTTCCGGGGCTCTTATCGATTCACCAGGGCTGACGACAGCAGGGGCATCCGTGGGCCCGGAAAATGTCCTCTGGGATATCTCACCAGGTCAAGAGGGGTGGGCCTAGCTGGACTTGAACCAGCGGCCTCTTCCTTATCAGGGAAGCGCTCTAACCGTCTGAGCTATAGGCCCTCGGGACTTGCGTGCCTGAGACTACCGCAGGCCGGGTGGACTTCCCAAACCAGGGGCGAGCCGACCGGTCCGGAAGTCCAGCGGTGCGGGAGCGCAGGGGTGGAGCCGGCCTGCGCTCCCGACCGTCAGTCGTCGGAGAGGGTGACCTGGAGCCCCCCGACAAGACTCGACGACAGGTTGTAGAGAAAAGCTCCCAGGGTGGAGAGCGCCATGATGATCACGACATTGATGACCGCGACGAAGGTCGTCAGAGAAATGACTCTCCCCAGGCCCACGTAGTCGTAGATGTCGAACGGGGAGTTCTTCCCCCCGATCTCCTGCAGAACGCCGTTGAGGTCGTCGAAGACCCCCATCGACTTCAACAGCACCCACAGAATGATCACCGAAACGACCATCGCGAGTCCCAGGGCCACCGACAGCAGAAACGAGAGCTTGAGCACGGACCAGGGATCGGCCCGGGCCACTGTCAGGTGCACCTTTCGCGGTCCGGGCGGAACGGGTGCTGCCGGTGGGGTCCGGACGGAACCGGCTCTCGGCGCCGCAGAGGGGGCCTGGACCTGTCCCCTGCCGCTGTCAGCTCCCGGACTGTCCCCCGGACGGCCGGCGACCTGGGATGCCGTTGCCGGCCGGTAGGTCTGCTCGGACGGGCTCACGCCTCACCTCCGTGGACGTCGATACAGCTCGACGGAATGCCATCGGAGCCCCCCAGTCGGCCTTCGCTGGAACAGCGGGACCTGCTGCTGACGACACCTGGCTCATCGATGTTACCCGCATCGAGCCGCGGGATTGTCATGCGGGATCTGTGCCTTTCATCCCTTCGGCACTGTTCTCCGCGGGACCCTCCGGCGCCTGTGCTGAATCCTGCGGGGGAGTGCTCTCGCCCTCCTCCTCGGATTCGTCGTCGCCCAGGCTGCGTTCGCTGTTGCGCGCAATGGCGATGATGCGGTCCCCCCGATCCGGTTTGGCGAAGACGACGCCCATGGTGTCCCTGCCCTTGGACGGAACACCGGACACGGCAGAGCGGACCACCTTTCCGCCCTCCATCACGACGAGGACCTCGTCATCGTCGCCGGCAATCATTGCTCCGACGAGCATGCCCCGCTCCTCGGTCAGCTTCGCCACCTTGATCCCGAGCCCGCCCCGCCCCTGGACCCGGTACTGGCCCAGCGGAGTCCGTTTGGCCCATCCGCCCTCGGTCACGACGAAGACATTGGCCTGGTTGTCGCGCACCACGTCCATGGACAGCAGTTCGTCCTGGTCGCGGAATTTCATCCCTGTGACACCCGAGGTGGCCCGCCCCATCGGCCGAAGTGCTGCGTCGTCGGTCGTGAAACGCAGGGACATCCCTCTGCGGGAGACCAGCAGGACATCGGCGCCGTCGTCGACCAGGCGGGTCGAGACGAGTTCGTCCCCCTCCACGAGGTTGACGGCGATGACCCCACCGGACCTGTTCGAGTCGTACTCCGACAGGCGGGTCTTCTTGATCTTGCCTTCCCGTGTGGCCACCACGAGGTACGGAGCAGCCTCGTAATCCGGAATGTCCAGGACCTGGGCGATCTGCTCTCCCGGCTGGAAGGCCAGGAGGTTGGCGACGTGCTGGCCCTTGGAGTCCCGGCTGCCCTCGGGCAGCTCGTACCCCTTGGCCCGGTAGACCCTGCCGAGGTTCGTGAAGAACAGCAGCCAGTGGTGGGTCGTCGTCACCAGGAAGTGTTCGATGACGTCGTCGCTGCGCAATTGTGCGCCCCGCACGCCCTTCCCGCCCCGGCGCTGGGCGCGGTACGCGTCCGACCGGGTCCTCTTGGCGTACCCGTCGCGCGTGATGGTGACGACGACCTCCTCCTGGGGGATGAGGTCCTCGATGTCCATGTCGCCGTCGTAGGGCAGCACGATCGTCCGGCGCTCGTCACCGTACCGATCGACGACGGTGGACAGCTCCTGCGAAACAATGGATCGCTGCCGCTCCGGGCTGGCGAGGATGCCGCTGTAGTCGGCGATCTGCCGTTCCATCTCGATCAGTTCATCGACGATGCGCTGACGTTCCAGGGCTGCCATGCGACGCAGCTGCAGGGCCAGGATGGCGTCGGCCTGGGTCTCGTCGACGTCGAGCAGGGCGATCAGGCCGGACCTCGCCTCGTCCACGGTGGGCGAGCGGCGGATGAGGGCCATGACCTCGTCGAGTGCGTCCAGCGCCTTGGCGTACCCGCGGTAGATGTGAGCGCGCTGCTCGGCCTCTGCCAGCAGGTAACGGGTCCGGCGGACGACGACCTCGATCTGGTGATCGACCCAGTACCGGACGAACTTGTCCAGGCTCAGGGTGCGCGGGACGCCGTCCACCAGGGCGATCATGTTCGCACCGAAGGTGTCCTGCAGCTGGGTGTGCTTGTAGAGGTTGTTCAGAACGACCTTCGCGATCGCATCGCGTTTGAGGACGATGACGATCCGCAGGCCGGTCTTGCCGGAGGTGTCGTCCCGCAGGTCGGCGATCCCCTGGATCCGGCCCGAGTCGACCAGATCGGCGATCTTGGCCGTGAGGTTGTCCGGGTTGACCTGGTAGGGCAGCTCCGTGACGACCAGGCAGGTCCGCCCCTGGATCTCCTCGACCTCGACGACGGCCCGCATGGTGATCGAACCACGGCCCGTGCGGTAGGCGTCCTCGATCCCGCGGGTCCCCATGATCAGACCGCGGGTCGGGAAGTCCGGCCCCTTCACACGTTGCAGCAGCTCCTCGAGGAGCTCCTCGTCACCGGCCTCGGGGTGGTCCAGGAGCCACTGGGCGCCGTCGGCCACCTCACGCAGGTTGTGCGAGGGAATGTTGGTGGCCATACCGACGGCGATACCGGCGGAACCGTTCACCAGCAGGTTCGGGAAGCGACTGGGCAGGACGTCCGGTTCCTGGGTGCGGGCGTCGTAGTTGGGCGAGAAATCGACCGTGTCCTTGTCGATGTCCCGGACCATCTCTATGGCGATGTGCGCCAGTTTGCATTCCGTGTACCGCATGGCCGCCGCGGGGTCGTTCCCCGGGGAACCGAAGTTTCCCTGTCCGTCGACCAAGGGGTACCGCAGGGACCACGGCTGGGCCAACCGGACAAGAGTGTCGTAAATGGCGGAGTCACCGTGGGGGTGGTACTGCCCCATCACGTCGCCCACGATCCGGGAACACTTCGAGAACCCGCGGTCGGGGCGGTATCCGCCGTCGAACATGGCGTAGAGCACCCGGCGATGGACCGGTTTGAGCCCGTCCCGGACGTCGGGCAGCGCTCGGGCGACGATCACACTCATCGCGTAGTCGAGGTAGGAGCGCTGCATCTCCAGCTGAAGATCGATGGCTTCGATCCGCTGGGGCGAGACCAACGGCGACGTGGAGTTCGGATCGGTCGGGGGCTGCTCGGTCACTGTCGTCCTTCACTCTGGCCGGCTGCTGCGCTGCGGCAGCCGCGGAGGGATGTCGGGCCTTGCGATGAGTTGAACGGATCAGCGTTGGCGACCGAAGGATGGGCCGTCGCGCCGCCCGGCTCAGATGTCCAGGAAACGGACGTCCTTGGCGTTGCGCTGGATGAAGGATCGCCGACTCTCGACGTCCTCCCCCATCAGAACGGAGAACATCTCGTCCGCTGCTGCGGCGTCCTCCAACGTGACCTGCAGGAGCACCCTCTTGCTCAGGTCCATGGTGGTCTCGGAGAGTTCGCTGGCATTCATCTCGCCCAGACCCTTGTAGCGCTGGATGCCTTCTTCTTTGGGGAGCTTGCGGCCCGTTGCCCGCCCGGCCTCGACCAGGACGTCCCGTTCCCGGTCCGAGTAGGCGTAGTCGGGAAGGCCCTTCGACCACTTGATCTTGTAGAGCGGAGGTTGGGCGAGATAGACGTGCCCGTTGTCCACGAGCGGCCGCATGAAACGGAACAGGAGGGTGAGCAGCAGGGTCGTGATGTGCTGCCCGTCGACGTCCGCGTCGGCCATCAGGACGATCTTGTGATAGCGGATCTTCGCGAGGTCGAACTCCTCGCCGACTCCCGTGCCGAACGCACTGATGAGGGCCTGGACCTCCTGGTTGGCCAGAACCTTGTCGATCCGGGCCTTCTCCACGTTGAGGATCTTCCCCCGGATCGGCAGGATCGCCTGGATGCGAGGGTCCCGGCCGCTCTTGGCCGAGCCCCCTGCCGAGTCCCCCTCGACGATGAAGATCTCGCACTCCTCGGGGTTGGTCGACTGGCAGTCGGCCAATTTGCCCGGCAGCCCCCCGCCGCCGATCAGCCCCTTGCGTCGCGACGCCTCCCGGGCCTTGCGCGCCGCCACGCGGGCCGCAGCGGCCTGGATGGCCTTGCGGATCACTTCCTTGGCATCGGCCGGATGACTGTCGAGCCAGTCGGCGAGGTGCTGACGGACCACCCGCTGCACGAAGGCCTTCGCCTCCGTGTTGCCCAGCTTGGTCTTGGTCTGCCCCTCGAACTGAGGTTCCCCGAGCTTGATCGAAAGGACTGCTGTCAGCCCCTCCCGGATGTCCTCCCCGGTCAGGTTCTCGTCCTTCTCCTTGAGGATGGCCTTGTCCCGGGCGTACTCGTTCATCAAGGTCGTGAGCGCGGCGCGGAACCCCTCCTCGTGGGTACCGCCCTCGTGCGTGTTGATCGTGTTGGCGTAGGTGTGGACGCTCTCGGCGAAGCCCGACGTCCACTGCATCGCGATCTCGAGGGAGAGGCGCCGCGGCACGTCCTCGGACTCGAAATTGATGATCTCGTTGTGCACGAGCTCGCTGCGCCGGGAGACGTTGAGGTGTCGGACGTAGTCCACCAGCCCGCCTTCGTACCGGAAGGTGACTGCGGGGGCGGTGCCGTCCTCGTCAGCGTGGGAACTGCGCTCGTCCACCAGGGTGATCTGCAGGCCCCGGTTGAGGAAGGCCACCTGCTGGAAGCGGGTTCGCAAGGTTTCGAAGTCGAACGTGACCGACTCGAAGATTTCCACGCTGGGCCAGAAGGTGATGACGGTGCCGGTCTGGGAGGCGTCCTCTCCCCGTTCCAGAGGACCCTGGGGAACGCCGTCGGCGTACTCCTGTCGCCACACGGACCCCTGACGGCGGACCTCGACGTTCAGCCGCCCGGAGAGCGCGTTGACCACGGACAGGCCGACCCCGTGCAAACCACCGGAGACCGCGTAGCCCGCGCCCCCGAACTTGCCGCCGGCGTGCAGGACCGTCAGCACCACCTCGACCGCCGGCCGCTGCTCGACGGGATGCAGGCCCACGGGAATGCCCCGGCCGTCGTCCACGACCCGGACCCCGCCGTTGTCCAGGAGCGTCACCTCGATGGTCGAACAAGCCCCTGCCAACGCCTCGTCGACGGAGTTGTCCACGACCTCGTAGACCAGATGGTGCAGCCCTCGCTCGCCCGTGGAACCGATGTACATCCCAGGACGCTTGCGTACAGCTTCCAGTCCTTCGAGAACTGTGATCGCGCTGGCGTCGTACTCACCGTTCGGTGCAAGGGTTACAGTCTGGTCGCTCACGGTTCGTCGAACTCCTGTGCGCTCGGAGAACAGCGATCGCGGAAACCGCCATCGCAGCTACTGCGGTGAGTGCGGACGGCGCGAAGGGCCTCCTGCGCGGTCGGGCAGGCGTCGCGCGCAGGCAAGGTCGTTCCTGCACGAACGCCTGTACCCCGTACTGCTACCCCGAACCGCGGTACTCAGTGAGAGTCTACCGTGTCCTGAGGCCTGACCGTTCCTTCCACAGCCCCTGGGGGCGTGTCTGAGGGCACAGGGGGCGCCGACGTGACTCCCCCTACACCCTGAGGTGCTTTTGCAGCTCTCAGACCTGTTCACGACGCCGAATGAGTGATATCGAACAACGGAAGAAATGGTGACCGCTCTGGGCCTTCACGACGTCGTCGGCATCCTCAACCGTAGGTGTCCCGTGGCCCGCGGCTGCCCGGTGCCACCCGTGGGCCCTTGCGCCAGGAGGGACCGCCCGGCCCCCGCACGACGATCTTGGTGACGGTGCCCTGTCCCAGTTCCTCGTCCAGACGCCGCATCACCGAGGGGACCAGCAGCCGGATCTGCGTGGCCCAGGCCGTGGACTCCGCCCGGACCGTCAGGACGCCGTCCTCGAAGGACTCCGGCTCGCAGTGAGCGCTCAGATCCGGGCCGACCACAGTCCCCCACCGACCGATCGCCCCGCCCACCGCGACGGGTTCGGTCCATCCCCGCTCCGCGACCAGACGGTCGATGTTCAACGCGACGGGCTGGGGGTCACGGGCATCGGGCCTGGCCCCGGACCGACGCTCCGCGTCGATCCGGGCACGGCGCCGGGCCGCCGAAGAGCTCCGGGGCGTTCCCGGGCGCAGCCCCTTGGCCGAGGCTGCCGATCTGGCCCTGTTCAAGGCGGCCCGCACAGCGTCCGGGCCGGCGTCCGAAGCTGCTGCGTCCGGGCCGGCGTCCGTGGCCGCAGGGTCCGGGGCGACGGGCTCGGAGGAGGCCGGGTCGGAGGAGAGCTGGGGGGCTTCTGGGGGAGCGGGGGGTTCAGGCGTCACGGAGGACCTGCCCGCCGTCCACGGTGAACGACGCCCCGGCCAAACACGACGGCACGTCCTGCGGGACTGCCGCGGTGATCAGGACCTGGTCGGCCTGGGAGATCAGTTCGGTCAGGCGAGCCCTGCGGCCCGTGTCCAGTTCGGCGAAGACGTCGTCGAGGATCAGGACGGGTTCGCCGTCGCCGTCCGGGCCGGGGTCCGCCCGCAGGAGCTCGTACCCCGCCAAGCGCAGTGCGAGCGCGAGCGACCAGCACTCCCCGTGGCTGGCGAATCCCTTGGCCGGCATGTCCCCCAGCCCGATGACCAGATCGTCCCGGTGCGGGCCGATCAGGGTGAGGCCCCTCTCCAGTTCCTGACGACGGACGGCCGCCAGCCCCTGCAACAACAGTTCGTGCAGTTCCTGGCGCGAGGGTGTCCCGTCCTGCCCGATCGCTTCCCCCACGGTGCAGCGGTAGGACAGGCGCGGTTCGGCGTCGCACGCGCTGAGGGTCGCGTACGCCTGCAGGACATGGGGGGAGATCTTGCGGATCAAATGGATCCGCCCGGCCACGAGTTCTGCCCCGCTCGCAGCGACGTGTCCGTCCCAGACGTCCAGGGTGCGAAGGTCCGCCCGTCCGCTCCGCTGCGCGGCCGCCGCACTGCGAAGCAGGGCATTGCGCTGGCGCAGGGCGCGATCGTAGTCGGACCGGATCCCCGCGAAGCGCGGCGCGCGCGAGACGAGCAGGTCGTCGAGGAAACGTCGCCGGCCCTCGGGCTCCCCCCGGACGAGGACCAGGTCCTCTGGCGCGAACAGTACGGTCCGCAGAAGGCCGAGGGCGTCCCGAGGACGCGTCGTGGGCGAGCGGTTGACCCGGACACGATTCGCCGCGCCGGAGACGATCTGCAGTTCGATGAGGGTGGTCCGGCCGGCTCGTTCGACCGAACCCCGGACCACGGCCCTCTCCCGGCCTCGCCGGATGAGGGGGGCGTCCGTCGGGACCCTGTGACTGCTGTGATGGGCCAGGTAGCCCACGGCCTCCACGAGGTTGGTCTTCCCCTGCCCGTTGGAACCGACGAAGGTGCTGACGCCTCGGGTCAGGGGCACCTCGACGGCCTCGTAGGAGCGGAAGTCCGCCAGGGAGAGGTGGGTCAAGTGCATGGCGGCCCGGTCAGACAAGATCGCCGGCGGATCCGTCCGAGGAGCTGCCCGAGGAGGAGCCCGGGAGCTGCTCGGCCGGATCGGGCCGGGCCGAGGACTGCCGGGCCGGAGTCACAGCATGCCCCCCGAACTGGTTGCGCAGGGCTGCGACGGCCTTCATGGCGGGGGAGTCGTCCTGGCGGGAGGCGAAGCGTGCGAAGAGCGCCGCGGAGATGACGGGCATGGGCACGGAGTTCTCCACGGCTTCCAGGACGGTCCAACGTCCTTCCCCGGAGTCGTCGACCCTCCCCCTCAGGCTCCCGAGGTCCCCGTCCTGGGCGAGGGACTTGACCAGGAGGTCCAGGAGCCAGGAGCGCACGACGGTCCCACGGGTCCAAGCCTGGAAACAGCCGGGGACGTCGGTTATGAGGTCCTTCGCACACAGGAGTTCGTACCCCTCGGCGTAGGCCTGCATGAGGCCGTACTCGATGCCGTTGTGGACCATCTT
>JAUPKJ010000050.1 GCA_030837505.1 Actinomycetota bacterium | reverse complement strand
CTGGAGCGTGGGGCCCGGCGGCTACAGCAGGGTCTACCTGCACACCGACGCCGGGGTCCCCGGCGCGGAGACCTTCTGGAGGTCCCTGCCGGTCCGCCTGATCCACGACTGCCGTCCGGACCCCTTCAACTGTGTCCACTTCGAGCTCGACGTCCCGGAGATCCTGCGGACCGCTCCGTGCTGAACACCGACGAGACCTCCGTTCGGGCCCCCGACGACCACGAACCCGCTTCCTGCGGCTGCGAGGACGCTTCCCGCGACTGTGAACTCGTTTCGCTCGGCCGCGAGCCCGCCCCGCGGACCTGCGAGCGCCTCCTGGACCTGTACGACCAGCTGCGCTCCCAGGAGACCCTCACCCCTTCCCCGGCTGTGGACTCGCTGTTCACGGAGCTGGTCCGCCTCTGTCTGGGGACGGACGAAACGCCGTCCGAGGACGTGCTGTCCGATCCCAGGATCCACGGGGTGCGAGAGGACCTGGTCCGCCTGTGCGCCGAGGGGGAGACCCTGCTGGAGATGGCCTGGGCCCGCAGGGTTCTCGGGGCCGAGGAGCCCTGGGAGGAACTCGACGCCTTCCCCTACCGGAACAATTACGACGAGCTGACTCGCTTGGAGATGCATGCCCTGGCCGGGAGCGGGTGCCCGACCCCTGGGCTGCGCAGGGTGTGCGTCCTGGGAGGCGGGCCGCTGCCTCTGACGGCCCTGCTGCTGCACCGGGCGTTGTCCGTCGAGGTCACGATCGTGGACAGGGACCGGCGGGCCCTCGAACTGTCCGATCGTCTCGTCCGTCGGCTCGTTCCCGACGGCGGGGTCCGGGTCGAGCAGGGGGACGCGACCTGCGTCTCGGACATGGCCCGGGTCCTGGGTGGCTGTGATCTGGTCGTGCTCGCTGCCCTCGTCGGCGCGGACCGCGACCAGAAACGGCAGTGCCTGCGTGCGATCGCGGCAGCCCTGGCCCCCGGGGCGCACCTGCTGGTGCGCAGCGCCGACGGTCTGAGGACCCTGCTCTATCCGGTGGTCCACCGGTGCGACGTGCGCGAGAGCGGTTTCGTCCCCCGGACCCTGGTGCACCCGCTCGGCGAGGTCGTCAACTCGGTCCTCGTCGCCCGACGGGCCGGGACGGCCTCGCCTCAGTCGTGAGCCCGTCCCCGGGAGGGTGCCTCCCGGCGGTCCCCGGGAAGCCGCGCGACAACCGGACGCCCTCGCAGGACGACGTCCTGGACCCTGGTCAGGCAAGCCACGTCGTCCCTCGGATCGCCGTCCACGACCAGCAGGTCGGCGACGGCTCCCCGGCGCAGGAAGCCGGCACCCTCGGCGAGGGCACAGGCCCTGGCGGCCCCGCCGGTCGCGGCCTCCAGGGCCTGGCCGATCGGAAGCCCGGACTTCAGGAGTTCTGCGATCGAGTGGGGGAGTACCCCGTGGGGTTTGGCAGGGTGGATCCCCGCGTCCGTTCCGGCCAGCAGCCGAACCCCTGCGGCGTGGAGGAGCCCCACCTGTGCGAAACGCTCCTGCAAGGTCATGCCCGTGCGGTGGGCGATGCGGGCGGCCTGGGGGGAGGGCGGCAGATCCGGCAGCCGGCCGAAGGTCGGGCACACGATCACTTGGCGTTCGGCCAACTTGTCGATCACCTCGGGCGGGGTCCTGATGCCCGTGGGCGTCAGACAGGTGCAGTGTTCGATGCCGTCGACCCCCGCTTCCAGGCACACCTCGACCGAGGGCACCGAGTGGGCGTGGGCGGTCACGGGCAGTCCGTGGCGGTGGGCCCGGCGGACCACGATCCGGACGGCCTCGACGTCGAACTGCAGTTGCAGCAGGTCCGAGCCCGCGGTCATCGCTCCGCCGCTCACGAGGATCTTGACGACTCCGGCGCCCCGTTCGTACAGGCGGTCCACGGCTGCCGCCAGCTGTTCAGGCCCCTGGGCCTCGCCA
This sequence comes from Actinomycetota bacterium, assembly GCA_030837505.1. Classification (GTDB taxonomy): domain Bacteria; phylum Actinomycetota; class Actinomycetes; order Actinomycetales; family Kineosporiaceae; genus JAUPKJ01. The sequence goes on along the minus strand of JAUPKJ010000050.1, from coordinate 9,183 downwards.
CCGAGAGCTGCGCAGTGCCCGCCCGGGGGCGTGATCGGCGGGCCCGATCCGACGACGGTGGGCTCGTCGTCGGCGACCGGCCGGCCGAGGGCTGCGAACCGGTTGTCCCCCAGGTCCCGGACGGTGGTCACGCCGGCCCGCACCTGGGCCAGTAAAGATCGTCGGACGACCTGTTCGCGTTCGGCGGCCGAACGGTGTGCGTCCAGGGCGAGAGCGTCCGGTTCCCCTCCCGCCACCGTATGCACGTGCGTATCGATCAGACCGGGGAGGACGGTTGCCCCGGGGCGTTCCAACACGGGTTTCCCGTCGGGCAGGGGAGCGGACCGGGGGAGGAGCTGCGCGATCCGGCCGTTCTCGACGTGGACCTGCACACCGCCGGGGAGGAACCTCTCCCCGTCGAAGGCGTGTTCGGCCCGAATAACGAAGGATGTCCACATAGGGGCACGGTAACCTGTTCGAGACAGCTACGACCATCTGTTCGAGACAGCCCCGGCCAGGGCTCGCGTGACCCTCGCCGGACCCTCGTGTGACGGACGGACCCGATCGGATGTACTGTTCGAGGCGATTGGTTTGTTTCACAGAGTGACGTGTTGTCACGACGATGGTCGTACCGAGGGAAAATCTCGGACAATGAGTATCGATCGATTAACCTCCTGTGATTGGCTGTTGACCTCAGCCGAGCCTCCTGTGATGTGCTGACGGGCAGGTGCGGCGAAGTCGACAAGGCCCGTGCCAGGTCCCGGGAACGTCCGGAGCCCACGGGCCCGACGGACCCAAGGGAGCGTCCGCGCGACACCGTGTCGCGGGCACTCGCAACCGTTCCGGTTCCGCGCAGGAACCGGAACACGAGAGTGGCCGTTCGGTGCGGCCGCCCGCCGGTCACGGCGTGAGAGAGGCGGGACCCATGCACGACCTGCGGATCGATGTCGTCCGTCCAGGTACGGAGCTGCGTCTCACAGGCAGGCTGGAGGGGCGGAACACGTCCCTGGCCCGCGCGGCGCTGCACAAGGCCGTTTCCACGGGCACAGGAGATCTGCTCGTCCACGTCGGGGGGATGAAGATCTGGGACGCCAGCGGCCTGGGGGTCCTGGTCGGGGCACACCGCAGAGCCCGGCACGACGGCAGACGGCTCGTGCTGGCCGACGTGCCGCCCCGGGAACTCAAGCTCCTGCGGGCCGCCAACCTCCACCGGGTCCTGACCATGGAGCCCCTCGTCCTCGCCTGATCCGCCTGCTCGGTCGCGCTCAGGTCCAGGCCAGGGCCAGACGCCGGACGATCTCGTGAAGCCGCTCGGCCGACGTGCCCAGGTTCACCCTCACGAAGCCCTCGTAACCGGGACCGAAGTCGGCCCCCCTGTTCACCATGACTTTCCCACGCTTCAGAGCCGCGGCCCCCGGATCGAAACAGTCCCGGTCCTGCCCGTCCGCGGTCCTCCCACGGTAGGCGCGGGCATCCACCCAGGCCAGATAGGTGGCCTCCAGCGGCTCCCAGGAGGCGTCGGGCAACTGTCCGGCCAGGAGACGTCCGAACAGATCCCGCTGATCCACCAGATGCCGCAGGACCCCCTGCCTCCAGGTCTCCCCGTGCCGGTAGGCGGCAATGGTCGCGACGACCCCGAGACTGGACACGCCGTGGTTGGCGACGTGCGGCAGTTTCCTCAGGGCCGCCAGGTCCTCCGGCGTGCTGCAGACGATCTGGGCGCACCTCAGACCGGGCACGTTCCAGGCCTTGGACGCCGCTATCAAAGTGGTGGTGTGCGCGCCCGCGCCGGGAAGGCTCGCGTACGGAACGTGCCGGTGACCCGGCAGGACGAGGGGCGAGTGGATCTCGTCGCTGATCACGCGGGCCCCTCGCCGGTCGACGACGTCGCGCAGACCGAGCAGCTCGTCCCGTGTGAAGACCCGGCCCAGGGGATTGTGCGGTTGGGTCAGCAGGACGGTCCTGGCCCCCGCGGCCAGGGCATCGTCGATCCGGTCCAGGTCCAACCGCTGCCGCGACCCGCTCTCGGACACGCACGGAACTCCGACGATCTTCCTGCCGGTCAGGGGAATGGCCTCCAGGAACGGCGGGTAGGCCGGCAACGGGAGCACGACGGGGGCACCTTCGCACAGGGCGTCCAACACGATCCTGATCCCGGACAGCACGTCTCCGCAACTGACCACCTGCTCGGCGGGGACAACCCAACCCGACAGCCGTTCGAGCAACTCCACGGTGGCCGCGGGCAGATCCGTGTCGCGGTCCCGCGCGGGGTAGCCGAAGGCGCCGTCGTCCACAGCCCGATGCAGGGCCTCGACGACGGCCGGACAGCCCCGAACGTCCATCTCCGCGACCCAGGCGGGCAGGACCTGCGGTCCCTGCATGGTCCACTTGATGCTCCCCGCGGCCCGCAGGCTCGCCTCCGGGAGGGAGAAATCGGGTTCGCTGCCGTCGCTCATGGGGAGAGTCTCGCACCGGAGGGATCCTCCGGCTCGGCCCGGTGCTCGGCCGGATGCTCTGTCGTGGGCTCGCCCGGATGCTCTGCCGGGTGCTCGCCCGGGTGCTCGGTCGGGCCCCGGGCCTGGTCCATCGAGTTCAGGGTCCGCAGGACCTCACCGGCGCATCCCCAGGAGAGGGTCAGCCCGCGGTCCCCGGAGCCGTAGCAGTGCACGCGCAGCAGGCCGGGGAACCGCCGGGCGCAGAACCTGCCCGACGCCCCCGCACTCGCCTGCTCCTCAGCGCCTCGCCCCGGGCCGGTGGCCGGACCCCGGGTCCTCACCGGCTCCTCGCCGTCCTCCCGATGGTGTTCTGTCCCCACCCGGATCCGGGAAGCCGCCGGCCGGGGATCGCTGCGGTGCCCCAGGATCTCGGCCCCCTCCAACGCCGGTTCGACATCGCGGGCCCAGCCCACCAATCTGCGCCCGTCGGCCGGGTCGAGGTCGGCCTTCCAGACTCCCTCGTGCACGATCCCCCCGACGACGGTCCGCTCCCCGTGCGGAACGAGGTACCGCAACTGGGCGCCGCCCCGATCGGCATCCCGGTACCACTGCCCCACCCGGACCCCGCCGAGAAGGACCGTCTGTTCCACGGCGGGCCGCACCCGTGGATCGGGGACGAGCGCCCGAGCGGCAGGACCCGAACAGTTGACCACCAGCCCCTGCCGGGGCAGTCCCTGCAGTGCGAGCCGGGTCAGGGTGCCCCCGGCCTCCAGGAGCCGCGCCCGCAGGTACTCCAGGTAGACGGGCATGTCCACGACAGGACTGACCAGACGGAACCCGAACGGGTACCCCGGGGCGGGATCCCTCACGGCTTCCGCGGCCATGTCCGGTCCCAGCCCGGAGACCCACGCGGGCAGGGGCGCCTCGACCGCGTGCAGCAGGTACCCCTCGACCAGCCGAACACCCGTTCCGTCCAACGACGACAGCCGCCGCAGCTCGGCCAGGGTCCCGAGCGCGAACCTGCGCACCCGCGGATCGGTGTCCGACCGGTCGGTGTCCCGCGCCCCCGGGGGCGGTAGCCACAGCCCGGGGGCCCTGGCCGAGGCGGTTTCCCGAGGCAGGTCCTTGGCGAGCACATCGACGGCGTAACCGGCCTCGGCCAGCCGGACAGCACAGCTCAACCCCATGACGCCGGCCCCGACCAGCACGACCCGCTGTGCCATGCGTCGATGATGCCCCCTGCCGACATCCCGGGGCGAGACGGAACGCCGATCCGCATCGCTGTTCCGACCGATGCTGGGTGAACAGCGGCCGGAACAGGCCAAGTCGGACTACCGTTGATCGTGTGGCATCGCGCGCAGACGACCGTCACCGATTTCGCCGTGCGGGGACGGCGATCGTCGGCCTGTCCGCCTTGGCCGCTCTCCTGTGGGGTGCCTTCGCCCTGGCCCGTCCGGACCACAGCGGCTCGGAGCACAGCGGCTCGGAGCGCACCCTCCCCGACAGCACGCTCGTCTCGTGCCTCGACCCGGACCAGCGCGCCCGGCTCGTGGCGGCGGCCATCACTCTCGACCTGGCACAGGAGGGAACCGCCGCTGACCGTCTGCGCTCCCAGCAGGGGGACCGGACCGTAGGACAGTGGCGTCACGATCGACCGGGCGACTTCCGCCGTGCGTGCCTGGCTCTCGTGGAGGCCCGTTCCCTGGACAAGGGGCCCGTCCGGACGTCCCCTGCGTGGACGGCAGTGGCCTCAGCAGTCCTTCCGAGCCTGTTGACCCTCGTGGCCGGGTCGCTCCTGACGGCATCGGTAACCCTCTGGCAGCGCCCGGTTCGTTTGGGGGCGCAGCTGCGCGAACGTGGGGAACGCCTGCAGGAACATGTCCAGGGCTATTTGGCGTCCCCCTCGGAGGAACGTTTCAGCACCTTGCGGGACAGCCGCAGGACCTTGGCGGAGACCCTCGGCCAGGTTCGGGACCTGCGTTCGGGGTGGGTCCTGCCCGAAGCCCTCGAACGCCTGGTGGCCTCCCGGGGGCCTCTCGGGGACGACCTGCACGATTACTACGCCACCAAGAGCCGCAGCGAGTGGACCGAAGCGCGCGCGGAGGCGGACAGAGTCCGACGGGAGACCGACCGGTGGGCCTGCGCCCTGGGGCGGCCGTACCGGCCCCACCTCGCCCTGAGAAGGCACGACCGCGGAGAGGGACGCCCATGACCGGACCCCGACGTGAGACCGAAACCAGCCGTGAGACCGAAACCAGACGTGAGAATCCCTTCCGGCTGCCCCATGCGCGGGCAGGGCAGACAGGCTTACCCTTGCGCCCGCACAAGTACCGGGACGAGGAGGGGTACTACGTGGGGATCGACCGCACCGAGCAGTCCCTGGCCGAGTTCCGGCAGGAGGTCACCCCCGAGGACGTCGCGGAGGACGGTCGGCTCGTTCTGATCACAGGGCGGGAGGGGTCGGGGAAGACCTCCCTGCTCAACAGATGTGTCGCCTGGTTCTGCGCCGAGGCCGAGGGAACGGCTCCCGAGACCCCGCCCGGTCCGGCCCGGCAGCGGACGCGAACCATCGTGGTGGACCTGGTCCATGAGGACCCCCGTCCGGCGTCGATCCCCGGCCGGGCGACCGAGGTGTGCCGCCGGATCGTTCGAGAACTGGGCAAGGTGGCCCAGAGGGGCAACTGGGGGACGTCGTTCCGTGACCGGATCCCGACGATCGATTCACGAGAACTCCTGGACAGTGTGGAACTGGGCCATGTCCACCTCGACATCAGCGACCTCCTGGTCGATCTGGAGGACGCGAGGGCCGGCAGGTTCCTGCTCGTCGTGATGCTGCCGGGCTGCCTGGACACCCCCGTCCCCGAGGTGACCAATTACCTTCGATGGGTCCGACCCCGTCTACTCTTCTTGATGGAGAGTTCGTCCTTCGAGGGCGGGCATCTCGAGACCCGGGGAGCCGGTGTTCCGCCGCTGGTTCTTCAGGTCGGCGATCTCGGAAGTACGGATGGGTGGCTGTTCGTCAGGAACCGCCTGACACGTGACGGCACGGAACTCACGACCCCTCCCACCATGACGGAGGAGACCATGACCGAGCTGATGGAGAACGGCATCAGTATCGCCCGGCTGCAGCGGCTCATGCACGGGGTCTACTCGGACGTCCTGGCGGGGGGCCAACCCACCACCGAGATCACCATGGACGAGATCAATAAATTCACGCGCCGGAGCTGGATCAACAGCCCCTCCAGGAACGGTGGAGGAACAGCATGAACTCGCACGGCTCCACCCCCCCGTCACTGTCGGTGGCCAACCCCTTCCCCTACGCGGCCATCGCCTCCGTCACGACCGACGGACCCGACCCCATCACCACCCCGACCGCCGCCGTCCGGGCTGCCAGAAACGAACTCGACCGCTATCTGCGCCGGACAGACCCCGTTCCGCTCGCAGACCAGCCACAGGACGGCGGGATTCCCCGCCGCGGTGAGGGCACCGTCCTCGCCGTGGTCGGAAACTACGGCAGCGGCAAGACCCACCTATGCATCGACCTGGTGCGTCGCAGCCTGCGGGACGGAGGCGACACCACCACCACGGTGTACCTGCCGGCCACCGCAGACAGTTTCGTCGGTCTTTTCCAACGGCTTCTGGAAAAGTTCTCGCAGCAGGAGATCATCGCCCAAGTCCGCGAGTACTACGCGGACGCCGTCGAATCCCTGCTGGCGAGTTCTGAACTGACTCAGGACCTCGCGCCTCACGTGCGTGACCGGGAGACCGACGCCCAGGACATTGTCCACCGGCTCAGACTCCCCGAGACCGAGATCCTCCGAGAGGTCCAGTCGAGCCTGTCCACCGTGACCAACAACCCGGACTTCGGCACAGCCCTGACCCTCCTGCTCCGGCCCGGCTTCACCCAGGCGGCCTGGAGCTGGCTGAAGGGCAACGCCCCCGAGGAAGTCCTGCGGGAACGTGGCATACACCAGGCCATCGACACCGAGCAGCGCGCTCTCGGGGCGATCGGGGTCCTGGCCCTGCTCTACGGCCGTCCCGGCCACCGGTTCGTCCTCGCCGTGGACGAGTTCCAACAGGTCCTGTACGCGATCACGCGGGACAAGGACGCCGACACCCACCACCGCGCGACCATGGCCTCCTTCAGGACACTCCTGTCCACCTGCCGGAAGGCCGGGACAATGCTCGTGGTGTGCGGCGTCCCGGACATCCTCGAACACCTCGACGAGAACGTGCGCGAGAGAATCACCCCCGTCATCACGGTGCGTCCCCTCGCAGAATCGGATCTCGTCGACTATCTGCGACAGTCACTCGGATCCGTTCCCAGCGGCCGGGGCATCGAACCCTTCACGCCGGACGCCGTCGAGGCCCTCCTACAAATCACCGACGGGTCCGTCCGCACGATCATCCGACTGTGCCACCATGCCTTCCAACGCTTCCAGAGCGACCACGGGCCGATCGACGCCCGAACCGTCCAGGAGGTCGCGCGCGACCACATCGGCCAGAGCAGTCCGCTGCATGTCCGCGATCGGATCGGCCGGATCCTCGATGGCCGGGGGTGGAACTATGTGCCCCGCCGGCGTTTCGGCCAGGACCCCGAGAGCATCGTCGACGCCTGGGTGAGCCTGCCCGACTCCGACCGGTGCTGCGGGATCCTCGTGGTCGACGTCCTCACGAGCGAGGACGACCTGACCGGTCTGCGCCGCCGTCTCGCCTCCGTCCGACACGACCGTCCCGAAGTCCCCCTGCTGGTCGTGGTCAGCAGACACCTGTCGAGCGCCATCGAGGAACAGGCCCGGCGGCTGCTGGACATCGCCCCCCTGCGCTACGACCCCCACACCTCCTTCGAGAACGACCTGATGGCTCGACTCACGACGCTTCAGGACCGTGTCCTGCGGGAGTCCCGAACCGATCCCCTGCACACGATGCGTACAGAGATCGGTCGTATGAACAATCACCAGCTGCGGATCCATGACTCCGTGGAGAACGTGGCCGACCGTCTCGAGACGCTGGTGTCCGACGTCCAGCGACAGAAAGTTCTCATCCAACAGCTCGCCGAGGAACCCGCCTTCCACGGCTCGCAGCCCCTGGCCCCCGGCGGGAGCCTCCTGCTCGAACAGGAACAACTGCCCCGCGAAGTCCTCGTGTTGTTCCAGACTGCCCTGGAGACCCTGGAGGATCTTCAACAACTGGACAGAGTGTTCGATTCTCTGTTCGAGAGCGCACAGAACAGTCCGGACGGCCGGAGCACCCTCAGCGCCGGGATCCGCAAGGTCCTGCGCTCCGGTCGCACCGGAACGGCCCTGTCCGTGGGCATCCAGCTGCGCTCGCTGGTGGGCACGTACCAGAAGGCCGTGACGAACTGGTGGAACAGTCGGCCCGAGGACGACGGGGACCACCGGTTGAGAGTCCTGTGCCGGGCGTACGAGACCGCCTACGAGTACCTGCCCATCAGCCGCCTGTCCGACCTCGCGGATCTGGCTGAGGCGGTTGACGGGCCGGCAGCCCGCAGACGGACGACCCGCACGATCGAACATCTGACGACTTCCCTGTACGAACTGGGGGCCAGGGTGGAACGGGCCGTCTCGGACGCGAGTCCGAACCGCTGAGCCGATGAGTCCGAACCACTGAGCGAGTCCGAACCACTGAGCGAGCCCGAACCACTGTGCCGGTCAGGCCGGGCCGGCGTCGCCCCGCCGTTCCCACAGGGCGTTTCCGGCTCAATGCATCACATTGACCAGGAGAATCGCGGGGGCGACAGTCGCGACCGTCCCCGAGTACTCCGCTTCCAGGAGCAGCGCCAGGATGATGGCGGTGATGCCGTTCTGCTGGCCCAGGGCCAGATAGCCGCGATCTCTTCGGCAGTACCCGCGGCGGCTGCGCCACGTCAGAAGAAGCGCGGTCAGAGAATGTGCGCCGAAGGCAGCGACCCCCAGCACGATTCCCTCCACCGGTCGGATCCCGTCGATGAGCACCATGCCCAGACCGAAGGTGGCCACGAACAATGCTCCCGTGCAGACCCGGGCGAGGGAAATGATCCGGTCAGGACGGAAGAACAGTCCGACGACGGCCACACCCAGCAGCAGGGACCAACGGACGGCGAGAAACATCAGGATCACGAGGGCGATCAGTTGGACGAACCCGCGCAACGCCGTGGGATCCCTGCGGTTGGTCAACAACCCGGGAGACGACCGGACCATTTGCCAGATCACCCAGGCCACCGCCACGAGGAAGAGATTGAGCAGGAGATCGATCCCCAGGTCCAGGAGGAACCCGTCCCCCCGGCCCCGCTGGGCGGAGTCGCCCGATCCCGTGAGGAGGGCCGTGAGATCCAGGCAGTAGAAAGAGATCAGGATGGTCATCGGATCGTCGAAGGAGGCCCAGGCCGCCATGACGGCCTTGGCCCGTTCCGACATCTGCGATCGTTCCCGCGTCGCCGCGACAGACAGTGGATCGACCTGTGCGACAGCTATTCCCAGCAGCAGGTATTCGGGCTTTCTGAAGACGAGGATCATTACAGCGGATATCAGGGCCGCTTTCAGTAATACCCCGATCGTGACGGCCATAAGAATCAGGCGTCGGCTGGATCGGACTTCGTGAGGGTCGATCCCGTGGGTGCTGGAGAACAGTCCGACCGCCAGCAGGAAAACAGCGATCTGCTGGTACTGGGTTGATCCGACCCAGTCGTCGACATCGGCGAGGACCGCCGCCCCCCACCCGCACAGGGCGATCCCGAGAAGGGTCGTCTGCTGACGCCATACCCCGCCTG
>JAUPKJ010000049.1 GCA_030837505.1 Actinomycetota bacterium | reverse complement strand
GTCGCGGGGGCCGGCGGTTCGGAGGGTCTGCCAGGGGCGTGGAAGGCGGGCGGGACTGCCTGGGGAATCAGGGCTTTCGCCCCAAAGAACCTTTTCAAGGGCCTCTCAAGACGTCCCTGACTACTTCTTATGTGCTGCTGGCTGTGCCGGGAATCAGCGGAGAGTGCCTGTGGGCGGCGTGTCGCCCTATTCTGCTTGCGCGCGCCCCGCTTCGGGGTCGAATCTGTATCTCTCGCGTGGGCCCTCGGGGGGCAGGTGGGAACGGGACGGTTCCACCGGACGACCACGCGGACGTCCGACCGATCCCGGTAGGCCGGGCTGTCTCGTACGACAGCCCGTGGAGAAGGACCAAGTCATGATGCCCTGGGCAGCGCTGTATCCCCAACCGGTCAATCCCCGAATCACGCGGTACGAGGCCGTCGCGATCGCTCGCGCCGAGTGCCGACGGCGGAACGTGCCCTGGTACGAGCCGATCACCGTGCACGCGAGCTGGAGGAACTGGTTGATCTGGACCATGTCCCAGGGACGCGAGAACAACGTCCACGTGGCCATCGACCGGCGGACCGGGAAGGTCCGAAGGGTCGTCGGACCCCGCCGCTGCTGACGGACGACCGCCGCAGGCCGCAGTCCCCTCCCGCAGTCCCCTCCCGCCGGGCCCTCTCAGCCCGGCGGGGGGATCTCCCCCGAGCCGCGGCGGACGAGGTTCGTCGGCACCACATGCACCCTGGCCGGACTCGTGTCCCCCGACAGGCGTCCGAAGAGCACTTCTGCGGCGGTCCTGCCGCTGGCCGTCGGGTCCTGGGCAACGACGGTCACCCCGGGGGACAGCAGATCTGCCAGCGGGAAGTCGTCGAAGCCCACGAGGGCGACGGAGCCCTCCAGCCCCCGGCGGCGCAGAGCCCGGATCGCCCCGATCGTGAGCAGGTTCTGGGCAGTGAAGAGGGCCGTGGGCGGGCACGGATGGGCCAGGAGGGCACTGACGGCGCCATCGGCGGCCGCCGTGCTGTTCAGATCTACCAGGACGAGTTCGGGGTCGATCCGGATCCCGTGGGTCTCCAGTGCGTTCCTGTAGCCCCTGTAGCGCTGACGGCAGGTGGGAAGGACGCTGCGCGGCCCGAGGAAGGCGATTCGGCGGTGACCGACGTCGATCAGGTGTCGCACGCCTTCTGCCGATCCTGTTTCGTCTGTTGTGACAACACAATCGGCGTCCAGCCCGGTGCATCTGCGGTCGACGCAGACGACGGCCGTACCCGCTTGCATCTCCGCAGCCAGGTGTGATTGGTCCTCGTTGGCCGGGACCAGGATCAGACCGTCCACCCGGCGTGTGATCAGGGCCCGCGCCAGGGCGATCTCCCGGCGGGGGTCCGAGTCGTGGCTGACGGCGAAGACCATGATGCCGCGGGGCAGCGCGAGGTCCTCCACAGCCCGCTGGACGGCCGAGAAGTGGGGGTTGGCGATGTCCTCCAGCAGAAGACCCACGGTCGCCGTCTTGCCGTCCGCCCTGCGCAGGCTGCTGGCACCGACGTTCGGGTGGAAGCCGAGTTCTTCGATGGCCCGGCGAACGCTTTCCAGCAGGGACGGCGAGACTCCCGGCTCCTTGTTGACGACCCGGGAGACCGATTTGAGACTGACCCCGGCCCGTTTCGCGACGTCTCGCATGGTCGGTCTGCGGGCGCCGGAGGAGATCGGGGACCCGAGGGGTCCAACATGATCCTCGGCGAATGCCGGCATGCACTTCCCTCCGCCGTACCAGCGTTCGGAACGTGCCCGTCTCGCTGGTCGGATACGGGCCGGTGGCGAGGTACGCCACTGACGCAGATAGTGGCGCACCCGCCGACCGGGCCGTACCTCCATGGTCCGTAGGTGAAGACAACGTTGTCAAACCGAGATCAAGCCGTACGGGTGATTGGTGATCGAATAAGGGCGTTACGCCCCTTTCATTTCACGATTTTGTTGTTCATTGAGGGTCCCTTGACTCGGACAACGTTGTCATGAAGAGTGGTCGAAACTATCGGATTGTAGGCCTCCTCGCCTCCTCGCCGGGACCGGGTCCCGGCCTTCGAACAGGTGACCTGCCTTCGAACAGGTGATACGAACGGGTGGCACGATCGGGCCATGCCCCCACGTCGACGTATCGATCCCGCCCGAGGAAGGGCGGCGCTGGAGACCTGCCGGACGACGAGTGATCCGGACCGCGACGCCGTCGCGACCGCCGTCCGCTGGGTCCTGCAAGAGTTGAGCGAGATCGCCCCGGGCGGTGCCACGGAGGTCAGGGTCCCGCCGTTCGGGGTCGTGCAGTGCCTGGCCGGTCCGAGACACACCCGCGGGACCCCACCGAACGTCGTCCAGACCGATGCGGCGACTCTGCTGGAACTGGCCGTCGGCACGATCACCTGGGACACGGCCCTCGCCACCGGGCGGGTTCTCGCCGGGGGCACCAGGGCGGATCTCTCCGAGTACCTGCCGCTGGCACCACCCCCCGTGGCCGGTCGCTCCGGGTGAAGGACCACCATCCGGGAGGAGAACACGGGCTGCCTGCCGGTTGTGCGAGACTGCGCGGGTGGTCCGAGGCGATGGGCGGTTGACCCATGATCTGATGCCGGGTGAGCGGGGACCCCAGGACGCCTGCGGGGTCTTCGGGGTATGGGCGCCGGGGGAGGAAGTCGCCAAACTGGCGTACTACGGTCTGTACGCCCTGCAGCATCGAGGGCAGGAAGCGGCGGGGATCGCCGTCAGCAACGGCCGTCAGCTCCTGGTCTACAAGGACATGGGACTGGTGGCCCAGGTCTTCGACGAGACCTCTCTGCAGTCCCTCACCGGGCACATCGCGATCGGGCACTGCCGGTACTCGACGACCGGCGGGTCCACCTGGGAGAACGCCCAGCCCACCCTCGGGGACACCGCCAACGGCACAGTCGCTCTCGCCCACAACGGCAACCTCACCAACGCCCTCGAACTGCGCGATCTGGTGGCGGCCCGGAGCGATGAGGTTGTCCGCGGCGAACTGGCCAGGGGAAACACGACCGACACCGCCCTGGTGACGGCGCTGCTCGCGGGCGACCCCGGCCGCACCCTGGAGGACACGGCCCTGGAGGTCCTGCCTGTCCTGCAGGGGGCCTTCAGTTTCGTCTTCATGGACGAGAACACCCTGTACGCGGCCAGGGACGAGCGGGGGGTACGACCCCTGGTCCTGGGCCGCCTGGACCGCGGTTGGGCCGTGGCCAGCGAAACAGCGGCCCTGGACATCATCGGTGCCAGTTTCGTACGGGAGATCGACCCGGGGGAACTGCTCACGATCGATGCCGATGGCCCTCGCAGCCGGTCCTTCGCCGAGGCCGATCCCACGGGGTGCATCTTCGAATACGTGTACCTGGCCCGGCCCGACACGACGATCGCCGGTCAAGTGGTCCACGAGTCCCGGGTCGCCATGGGACGCCGTCTGGCCAGGGAACACCCGGTCGAAGCCGATCTGGTGATCCCGGTGCCGGAGTCCGGGACCCCGGCGGCCATCGGCTACGCCCAGGAGTCCGGGGTCAAGTACGGCCAGGGGCTGGTGAAGAACGCCTATGTCGGACGCACCTTCATCCAACCCAGCCAGACCATCCGTCAGCTGGGGATCCGTTTGAAACTCAACCCTCTGCGAGAGGCGATCCGGGGCAAGCGGCTCGTCGTCGTCGACGACTCCATCGTCCGGGGGAACACCCAGCGGGCCCTCATCCGCATGCTGCGGGAGGCCGGGGCCGCCGAGGTCCATGTGAGGATCTCCAGTGCCCCCGTCAGCTGGCCCTGCTTCTACGGGATCGACTTCGCGACCCGCGCGGAGCTCATCGCGACGGGGTTGGAGATCGAGGAGATCCGGGCCAACATCGGGGCGGACTCCTTGGGCTACCTCACCCTGGAGGGCATGGTCGAGGCCACGGGCCGGCCCCGCGGGCAGCTCTGCCTGGCCTGTTTCACAGGTCAGTACCCGATCCCCCTGCCCGACCAGGACAGGCTCGGCAAATACAGTCTGGAACAGCCGGAACTTCCCTTGGACGACCTGCGCGAACCCGTGGCCTCCTCCGGGACGGGACCGGTGGACGCCGAAGGGGTCGACACCGGACTCCCCGGTGGCGCGGTCGATTCCCTGACCCGTCGATGCGACGTGCGGGACGCAGACCAGTAGGCTCCTGCCCGTGGAGCCCGTCACCTATGCCCAGGCCGGTGTCGACGTCGAGGCGGGTGACCGAGCGGTCGAACTCATGCGCGCCGCCGTCACCAGGACCCACGGCCCCGAGGTGCTCGGAGGGCTCGGGGGCTTCGCCGGTCTCTTCGACGCCTCGGCCCTCACCGGGTTCCGCAGGCCCCTGCTGGCGACGAGCACCGACGGCGTCGGCACGAAGGTCGCCGTTGCCCAGGCCCTCGATCGACACGACACCATCGGACAGGACCTCGTGGGCATGGTCGTCGACGACATCGTCGTCTGCGGCGCGCGGCCCCTCTTCATGACCGACTACATCGCGTGCGGCAGGGTCGTGCCCGAACGGATCGCGGCCCTGGTCTCCGGGATCGCCCGAGGGTGCGAACTGGCGGGCTGCGCCCTGGTCGGCGGCGAGACCGCCGAACACCCCGGTCTGCTCGGCGAGGACGAGTACGACGTGGCCGGTGCGGCCGTCGGGGTCGTCGAGGCCGACGACGTGCTGGGCCCGGACCGCGTCCGAACGGGTGACGTAGTCGTCGCCCTGGCCTCCAGCGGATTGCATTCCAACGGGTACTCGCTGGTCCGGCGCGTCCTGCAGGTCGCGGGCTGGGGCCTGGAGCGACACTGCGACGAGCTGGGTCGCACCGTGGGCGAGGAGCTGCTAGTCCCCACCCGGATCTACACTCCCGCGATTCTCTCGCTCGCCGAGAGCCTCGGGGAGGAGCTCCACGCTGTCAGCCATGTCACCGGCGGAGGGCTTGCGGCCAACCTGGCGAGGGTTCTGCCCCCGGGCACTTCGGCCGTCCTCGATCGGTCGACCTGGCGCCCCGCCCCCGTTTTCGAACTGATCGAACAACTGGGGAAAGTCCCTCGGGACGATCTGGAACGCACCTTGAACCTGGGGGTCGGGATGGTCGCCGTCGTCGGGGCCGATGCCGTCGACCGGGCCGTGTCCCTGGTGGAGAAGGCCGGGATCCGGTCCTGGGTCCTCGGGCGTCTGGGCGGGCCCGGGGATTCCTGGACGGGCACGGGAACCGACGTCCCCGCCGTCCGGGGCACCAAAGGTGTCGACGGCGGCAGCGTCCACCTCCGGGGTGAGCATCCCCGCTGAGGGCCGGACACACCCTCTTCCCGTCGCTTCGGGGAACGCTCCGGGGCCTTCCTGGACACCAACCACTGCGGGGGCACCCCAACACCGAGGTACCGGTAGGGGGAACGCAGGGGCGAAACGGCGCGGGGAAGGAGTCGGCCGAAGGGGCGCTGAAGGAACCAGGACGCCGCGACGTCAGCTACCGGCACTTTTGGTGACAATAATCACAACGAGATACGAACACTGTTCGAAGGGAACATGCGCTGTTCGAAGGGAACAGAGAACCGGAAGGGGTGACCCGAGATGCAGTCCGGACCGGCCCCCCTGCATCACAGCAAGATCACCTGTGGTGAGGGGGCTGCTCCTGTCCGCCGACGGCAGCAAAACCCGACGGCGGACAGCAAGCAAGGACCCACGCCGACGTCCGCTGGTTCACGGACGTACGACGGGGACCAGGATCCGGGCTGCACTCAGAAACCGAGCATGAGCAGCCAATACGGTGTACGAGTCATCAATGATGTCGACTCGACGACCAATCGGCATATCTGCCGTCCTCCGAGTAGCTGTCCCCGTCGTCCGGCTCATCCGACGCGTCATCCACCGCGAACGAGGCAGGCTCGTTCGGGTCGGAAGAAGCTAACTCCCTCTGGAGGGCGTCGTAGTCGGTCTCCGGGCTGAAGTACTTCAGACGCCGGGCGACCTTCGTCTGCTTGGCCTTCTGACGGCCGCGCCCCATGGCGTCGACCCCCTCATGCGTCGAACCGGGGCAGGCGCCCGTGGCGGGGCCCCGGAGTGGTCATCAGTCTCTCGTGAGCGCAACGTTACATCGTCCACAGGGTGCACGGCATCCCGGCGTCCGCGTTCTGACCGTCCAAACGGGTGAGTTAACCTCTTGTACCTTTGGGAGAGGTCCTGATCACAGCACGTGATGCGATGGTTCGCGCCTTCTTCGATGACACGCTATCACTCCTTGTCATCTTCTGTTACCAAGCGTCACGCCGTGTCGCTCCATCTCTCTTCTTGCTCTCCCGTGTCGCCCAGGATCATCTTGTTCTGCCCTGTGTCGTACGGTCCCGCCTTGCGTCGTACGGTGCCGCACCCTGGCGCCTGGCGCGGTGTTCTCCACGCCCGGGGGGTTTCCTTACGCACCCCCGGACCGGACTGGTGATCGAGCCCCGGTGGACCCCCGGACGAGTCCGGGGCGCGCCCACAGGACGACTTCGAGGGATCCCCCGAGCCCAGGACCGGTCCGTTCGGCGAAGTGATCACAGGCAGTGATCTCGCGGTCCTGGGAGGGCAGGGAAGAGGGGTCTGGGCGCCCGTTCCCGTGAAGGTGGTCCCGTAGGGCGCGACCGGCTCGGGAAGTCCCTCAGTGCCCGATGGTGGCCTGTCATCACCCTGTCGTGCCCTGCGCCCGCCCCGGGATCGGCCCGGGATCGCCCCGCAGTGTTCGTGGCAGACCCATGGAGACTCGCAGTGGACTCGCAGGGGGACCGGCTGCGATCCGGTGGCCGGCGTCACCCGGCGGCCGGCTGCCCGCCCGGCGAGGTCCCCTCTTCGGCTTCATGTCGAGGGGGATGGATGTGACGATAGGGACATGACTCGCCGTGTGCTGCCACCGGAGGTCCCCGCGACCTGGCTGCGGGTCTACGAGCCGGAAACGGCCTTCCCCCGTTCTCGTTGGGAACGCTGGGGGACGCTGCTCGAGGGCGGCGACACGCCGAAACAGGTGAACGCTCGTGCGGATCGGGCGCAATTGCTCACCTCGTGGTCGGGACTGCTCGGACGCCTCCCCAGCACCCTGGTGAGTGATGATCCGGTAAGGATGCTCCGCCGGGAGGGAACCCTGCTCGCCTGCCCGGTGCTCGACCCTGGGCCACCGGGGCCGGAAGCAGCCACCCCGTCCCCCGCGGACTCTCCGATCCTCTCCGCCGAGGCGGATCCCGAGGAGTCCGGAGAGTCCGGGGAGTCCGGCGTCGCCCGATTGGAGGCTGGCGCACAGTCCCCCTCCGGGGGGAACGTGGAGGGACGCCGCCGATGTCTGGTGAAGGCCTGGGACCTGCCCATTGCGTGGATGGTCATGGTCGATCCGGAGGAAAGGGCGAAGGACTGTCCCGTGGGACAGCACCTGATCCCCATGGGCGGTGCCAGGGCCCGAGTGGCCCGGGGGCTGAGGACACTGCGCCGCGTCCTGGGCGACTCGGAGACCACGATGGAGATCGCGATTTTGGGGAGGTGGTTGGAGGAGTTCCACCCTCAGGGGTGGCTCGAGATCGACGGCACCAAGGTCGCCCGCCTTGTGGGAGGAGAGGACGGGGTGGACGACGTCGGCTGGGGTCTGGAGTGCCTGGAGAGTGGTGACAGCACCGGCGCGGCTGCCGCCTATCAGCGGATCCGGCGCCGATCGCGTATGTTGGTTAGCCTGTCTCGTGCATCATGAGATGCTCCGGCTGCGATGTCGCGGTCAGGTGCGTATGTGGGAACCTCGGCCAGGCCCTCAGCGGTGCGTTACCGAACGTACTCTGTCGGTGGGGACCCTCCTCCCTCCGGGGGATCATCCGTCGGAATTGTTCCCCAGACGGCTCCTGTCAGGGCACGATGTCCCTAGTCGGGGCATCCGCCCCGTTCCTGGAGGATGACATGACCACCCGTTCGCCCGACGCCGAGCCGCTGCTCACGCCGGCCGAGGTAGCAGCCCTTTTCCGCGTCGACCCCAAGACGGTCACGCGCTGGGCCAAGGCCGGCAAGCTTTCCTCGATTCGCACACTGGGTGGCCATCGCCGGTATCGCGAATCCGAGGTCCGTGCGTTGCTCGCCGGTATCCCGCAGCAGCGGGTCGACGAGGACTGACCCCCCCTCGCAGGGGAGGGACGGCGTCCGTGGGGACGCCGCCGCTCCCCTGTAGGGAGGGCCGCACCGTGAACAGACGGGCGGCTCCCCCGTGAGGGCGGTTCACGACGCATTCGCTCACAGGGTTCCGAACACCTGGACCCACGAGCCGGCGCCCCAACCCGTGCCGACCGAACCCGGGTCGTAACCGATTCCGGTCACGGTGTACGCACAGTTGAGGATGTTGGCTCGGTGGCCCGGGGAGTTCATCCACCCTGCCATCACCGTCTCCGCAGCCGAGTAGCCGGCAGCGATGTTCTCGCCGATCCCGTGCGGGAACCCGCTGCCCGCCGCTCGGTCACTGGGACTCGTCCCGTCCGGTGACGTGTGATCGAAGTAGTCACGCTGCGCCATGTCTTCTGCGTGGTCCTTCGACACCGTCACCAGGCGCGTGTCCAGTTCCAGCGGTTTGCAGCCCTGAGCCCGACGCTTCCCGTTCACCCGTTCCAGGATCTGGTTCTCCTCGGAGGTCCGGTCCGAGGCGGAGGCCGCGGCCACCGCCTCGTCCTGGGGCGGCGTGGGAGCCCAGGGCAAGGGTGCCTCGGACCGAGCGGAGGTCGCCGACACCGACGGTTTGCCGTCTGCAGTCCCACGGGCCCGTTCCGGGCCCGTGGGACTTTGTCCGGGCTGTGACACGTTGTCCTGTGGCGAGGCCTGTTGCCCGCCGGGAGACGGGCTGCCCGTTCCCGTGGGCGTAGGCAGGACCGCAGAGGTCACCTCGGCGTTCCCGGGCTGCCGCGCCCCTTCGCCCTTGCCGGCCTCGGCCCCCGAAGCCGTTGTTCTGGACGCGGGTTGCATCCAACCCGCGAGAGTCACGACCGTCATGGTCATCACCGGCACGAGCGCGGCCACGACGAACCAGGCCAGCGCTGCTGACCGGGTACGGGGCTGAGCGGAGTGCTGGTGCATCCGAAGGGCTCCTCGGGGCCGTCGCTTCGTCGACGAACGGCGGATGGCTCAGGCAGGGTGTTTCGGAGTGTCACGGGTATTTCATTGCTGTTCGAACTGGTTCCGGTTCGTTCGAACAGGTTCCGGTTCGGGGCCGGAGAGCGCCGGGGCTGTCCGGGTTCAGTCCGTGCCGACCGTCGGTGTCAGGGACGTAGCAGTGGTGACCTGGGCCGAGACGGTGACCGACGCCGAGGGGGAGTCCGACGCCGAGGGGGAGTCCGTGGGGGAGGAGAGGGTCGGCGTCGAGCTCGTGGGCTTCGTCGCCGGCACTTCCTGAGAGGGGGTGAT
>JAUPKJ010000350.1 GCA_030837505.1 Actinomycetota bacterium | reverse complement strand
TGACCGTGGTTGTTGCTGCCCCAGGCCGCGACGTCCGCCGGTTCGCCGGCTGCTGCGGGCCAGGACAGGGACAGGGCCGTGACCGTCGTCGCAATCGCGATCAGGGCGTTGGTGCGTCCGCCCCGGCGTCGTCCTGCGCGGAACGTGCTTCTGCCTTCCCTTGCTCCGGGTGTTCGCAGAGTTCGCATCGCATCCCTTTCATTGGATCCGTATCGATCCGGAATCGAGAGCTCGCCCCGGACCTGCGCGGGGATCCCGAGTTGTGGTGCCGGTGATCCACCGCGGTCGTCCTGCGGGGCCCGTTGCACGAACGAATACTTGTTTCGTGCGGGATGACCGCTGTGCGGCGAGTGACCGGGGCGCTGTGAGAACCTCTGGCCCTGCGCGAGGAGGAGCTCTCCGTGGCGATGCTCGACCGGTGATCACGATTGACGGATCCCCGCACCGGCCGGCCGACGGGCGACGGCGTGCCGCCCGTGCGACGTCCAGACGTTCCCGATGCGTCCCCCCGGACACAACGACGATAGGCCGTTCGGAGTGCTCGGGGGCGTGTGACACACCTCACGGAACCTCCCGTGCGACAGTGAACACCGATCACCCGTCGTGAGGCGTCGAACGGTCGTCGCGAGCCGAAGCCACCTCTTGCCGGTCGCTCCAAGTCGTCGCGAGGCGGTCCGTGCCGGTGCGAGCAACGCGAGCGGTGCAAGTCGGTGCAGGGTGGACGCGGTTCACGGCGATCCGTGCTCAGGGGCTGCCCCGCAGAGGACGACCGGGTGGGCTGCCCGCAACCCGCCCCGAGAGCCTGTTACGCTCAAAGCCCGTGGTGCAGCGGACCGTCGTGCAGCGGACTCAGACAAGACACATTTTCGTCACAGGGGGCGTAGCCTCCTCGCTGGGCAAGGGGCTCACCGCCTCTAGCCTCGGCCAACTCCTGCGGGCCCGAGGTCTTCGGGTCGCCATGCAGAAACTCGATCCCTATCTCAACGTCGATCCCGGAACGATGAACCCGTTCCAGCACGGTGAGGTCTTCGTCACCGAGGACGGCGTCGAGACGGACCTGGACATCGGCCACTACGAGCGTTTCCTGGACATCGAACTCGACGGGTCGGCCAACGTGACCACCGGGCAGGTCTACTCCACGGTGATCGCCAAGGAGCGGCGCGGGGAGTATCTGGGGGACACCGTCCAGGTGATTCCCCACATCACCAACGAGATCAAGAGCCGGATGCGGGCTCAGGCCACGAACGAGCGCAACCTCGACGTGATCATCACGGAGGTCGGTGGGACGGTCGGGGACATCGAGTCCCTGCCCTTCCTGGAAGCGGCCCGGCAGGTTCGGCAGGACGTCGGCCGGGACAACGTGCTTTTCGTGCACGTGTCCCTCGTGCCGTACCTGGCTCCCAGCGGCGAGCTGAAGACCAAACCGACCCAGCACTCCGTGGCGGCCCTGCGCAGCATCGGCATCCAGCCCGACGCGATCGTGTGCCGGGCCGACCGGGAGATCCCCGCGGCCGTCAAACGCAAGATCGCACTGATGTGCGACGTCGACGAGGAGGCCGTCGTCGCGGCCGTGGACGCGCCGAGCATCTACGACATCCCCAAGGTCCTGCACACCGAGCGGCTCGACGCCTACGTCGTGCGCCGTCTGGGGCTGCCGTTCCGGGACGTCGACTGGTCGGCCTGGGGAGAACTGCTGCGCCGGGTCCACCGGCCGCTGCACCAGGTCGAGGTCGCCCTCGTGGGCAAGTACATCGATCTGCCCGACGCCTACCTTTCTGTCACGGAGGCCCTGCGTGCCGGCGGGTTCGGCAACGACGCCAGGGTGATGATCCGCTGGGTGGCCTCTGACACCTGCGAGACCCCGGAGGGTGCCAGGGCCGCCCTGTCCGGGGTGGACGCCGTCTGTGTGCCCGGGGGGTTCGGGATCCGGGGGATCGAGGGCAAGGTGGGGGCCCTGACCTGGGCCCGCCGCAACCAGGTGCCCGCTCTGGGACTGTGCCTGGGCATGCAGTGCATGGTGATCGAGCATGCGCGGGAGTGCGCGGGGCTCAAGAATGCCAGCAGCAGCGAGTTCGATACGAACTGCAAACACCCTGTGATCGCCACCATGACCGAGCAGCGCGACATCGTCTCCGGGGAGGGCGACCTCGGGGGGACGATGCGCCTGGGCTCCTACCCGGCGGTTCTCGCCGAGGGGTCGATCGTGAGGGCGGCCTACGGCTGCGAGCGGGTCAACGAGCGGCACCGCCACCGTTACGAGGTGAACAACGCCTATCGGGAGCGGCTGGAGAAGACCGGACTGGTGTTCTCCGGGGTCTCCCCGGACCGGTCCCTGGTCGAGTACGTCGAACTGCCTGCGGACGTCCACCCGTACTACGTGGGGACCCAGGCCCATCCGGAGTTCCGCTCCCGTCCGAGCCGGCCGCACCCGTTGTTCCTCGGCCTGGTGGCCGCGGCCCTGGACCGTCAGCGTGCCGAACGCCTCCTGGACATCGAACCGACCCCGGCCGGGGCATGAACGTGCCCGTCGCCGGGTCCGGTCCGGCTTCCGTTCCGGCCGACGGTCCGGCCGACCGGCCCGGAGGCCGTCCCGTGACGGCCTCGACCGTCGTCCACCACGGCATGGTCTGGGACGTCGTGCGGGACGTCGTCGATCTCGGCCCGGCGGGGACGGTGCACCGGGAGTACGTGCGTCACCCGGGGGCCGTCGCCGTCCTGGCCCTCGACGAGGACGATCGGGTCGCGCTGATCCGTCAGTACCGGCATCCGGTGCGCCACGAGCTGTGGGAGCTTCCGGCGGGGCTGCTGGACGTCGAGGGCGAACCGGCCCTGTCGGCTGCCCGGCGGGAGCTGGCCGAGGAGACCGACCTGCTGGCCGACCGGTGGTGGGTGCTGCTGGACTGGTTCCCCTCCCCCGGGGGGATGGACGAGGCCATCCGCGTCTTCCTGGCCAGGGACCTGACGGCGGTCCCCCGGGCCGAGCGGCACGTCCGCGAGGCCGAGGAACTGGGGATGCCCCTGCGCTGGGTGCCGCTGGAGCAGGCCCGGGACCGGATCCTGGCGGGCAGGATGCACAACTCCACGGCCGTGGCAGGGATCCTGGCGGCGTGCGTGGCCCGCGACCTGGGCTGGTCCACCCTGCGGCCCGCCGAAGCCCCCTGGCCCGAGCACCCGCGCCTGGGGTGAACTTTGCCCCCGTCCCGGGCGGACGGTCGGGGGAGCAGGGGTCAGCGCTTCGCGGCTGCGGACCTCGCCGCGAGGCGCGAGCGCACCAGTTCGACGATCCCGAGGACCGAGGCCACCAGCACGGCCAGAAACATCCATTCCCAGGTGCTCATCGCCCGGTCGAACACGCAGTAGTGGACGGTGGAACCGATCCCGCACAGGACCAGCCACGTCAGGGGGGTCCACTGGCGAATACGCATCCCGGTGTTCCTTCTGTCGATCTCGATTGTTCGAACTGGGCCGACGGAATCGTCCGGTCCGCCCCGGAAGCCTGTGGTTCCCTTTCCTGCGGGTGTCTGGATTCCCGGCAGATGCTTGAAAAGAGATGCTACAGGCGTTCGGAGCTGTGTGTCCTGAGCGCGCAGCTTGCGGGGAGCCTCGCCAGGAGGATCCCGGGTAGCTTTCGGGAGTTTCTGGAGGGACTTGGCTGGTCAGGGGCTTCTCAACCGGTTCACCCTTGACGGCGTTCGGCGGGGGTCCGTAGTGTCCGGCGCACCGTGGACCGCTCGGCTCGGCGTTCGGCCGGACCGACCCGGACCGGCGACGCGGATCCGGAAGGTCCGTCGCCGGGGAAGGAGTTCCCGTTGTCCCGAACAAGAGCCCTCTGCGGTCCCGATCGTGCGGGGTCCTCGCGCGTCGTGTCCGTCGTCGCGACCCTCGCCCTGGCCTCGCTGCTGGCGACCCTGGCGGCCCTCGCCCTGCCCGCGCGTCGGGCGGGAGCAGCCGTCAACGAGTTCGTGACCCGCTGCGGGACCCATTTCTGCCTGGACGGCAAGCCGTTCTACGTCGCGGGGACCAACACCTACGACGTGTTCACGTACGGCGGGAGCTACGGGGACACCGAGACCCAGTACATGAACAAGGCCCGGATCGACACGCACCTGGCGAACCTGGCCTCCGACGGGGTCACGGTCCTGCGGCTGTGGATGTTCAGCCACGAGGAGTGGCACGGTTTCGAACCGTCGGAGGGCAAGTACAACGAACAGCAGTTCGCGCTGTTCGACTACGTGATGGTTTCCGCGGCCGAGCACGGTATCCGGCTGATCCCGGTGTTCGAGAACTACTGGGAGGCCTATGGCGGGATCGACACCCGCCTGACATGGGAGGGCTTGGGCACGGGCCAGGCCAACCGGTGGCGCTTCTTCGACAAGTCGGCCTGCCCCGGCTGCTTCACCCAGTACAAGAACTACGTGAAGTACGTTCTGAACAGGGAGAACCATTACACGGGGGTGCAGTACAAGGACGATCCGACCGTCTTCGCCTGGGAACTGATGAACGAGCCCCGGTTCGAGGGCCGCGGCACCCAGGAGAGCACCCAGGGCACGACGCTGCGGGCGTGGGTCGACGAGATGGGGGCCTACCTCAAGGGCCTAGACGGCAACCACCTGTTGGGAACAGGCTTGGAGGGCCACGAGAGCCGTTACGGTTTCGGGGGTGACGAGGGCAACCCGTTCATCGGGATCCACCAGTCCGAGTACATCGACTTCACCTCGGCCCACCCCTATCCGAACGCCGGCTGGGCAGCCCTGTCCCTGGAGAAGACCCTCGCCCTGATCCGCGCGTGGATCAGCGATTCCCACGAGAAGGTCGGCAAGCCCTTCTTCATGGGCGAGTTCAACACCGAGAACGTCGACCGTTCCCAGTGGTGGAAGGCGATCTTCCAGGTCCTGGAGGACGAGGACGCCGCGGGCAGCGCCTTCTGGTGGTACCCGGACTCGCAGGCCGGTGGCGACAACCACGCGGTCAAGCACGGCAGCCCCACCCTGGCGGTCTTCAGCGCGCACGCCGCAGCCCTGGCCGCCAAGAGCGGCGCCGTCCCCACGAAGACCCCGACGAAGACCCCGACGAAGACCCCGACCCCCACGGGCGACACCCTGTGCGCCGCGACCTACCGGACCGCGAACTCCTGGCAGAACGGTTACCAGGGCGAGGTGACGGTGAAGAACACGGGCAAGGTTCCGATGACCGGCTGGACGGTGACCCTGGAAGCGCCGAGGGGACAGACCGTCACCCAGGTGTGGAACGCTTCACTCACCGGCAGCGGCAGCTCCGTGACCGTGTCGAACCTCGCCTGGAACGGCGCCCTCGGCGTGGGTGCCTCCACGACGTTCGGTTTCACGGGCGACACCTCGGGAGCAGACCCCGCGTCCCCGACCCTGACCTGCACGGCGAACTGACCCGCCCCGGCTCGAACCGCCCCG
>JAUPKJ010000006.1 GCA_030837505.1 Actinomycetota bacterium | reverse complement strand
CGGGGACGACCAGGAGATCCTGCCCTGGGACCAGATCGCGCAGCGATTCCGGATCGAGGACGTCACACCCTCCCCGGCCTTCTTCGACGAGGCCAAGCTGCGGGCGTTCAACGGTGAGTACATCCGCGCCCTGAGCGTGCCGGAATTCGTTGCGGCCTGCCGGCCCTGGCTGACCGGTGAGGACACCCCGTGGAAGGCCGAGGACTACGACCCAGCGGTGTTCGAAACCCTCGCGCCCCTCGCCCAGACCCGCACGGCCCTCCTGTCCGACGTCGTGCCCATGGTCGACCACTTCTTCCTGCCCGAGCCGCCCTCGGACGAGCCCTCCTGGGCCAAGGCCATGAAGGGCGACGCCGTGGGGATCCTCGACGACATGGCTGCGGCCTGCGTCGGGGCCGACTGGACCGTCGAGGCCCTCAAGGAGACCCTGGAGCAGGTCGGGGCCGCGCGCGGGATGAAGCTCGGCAAGGTCCAGGCCCCCGTCCGGGTCGCCGTGACCGGCCGCCGCGTCGGACTGCCGCTGTTCGAGAGCCTGGAGGTCCTCGGGCGCGAACGCACCCTGGAACGTCTGCGCGCCGCAGCAGACCGCCTGCGCTGACGGCCCGGAAGGACCGACGAAGATCGCGCAGACCCCTCGCGGGGGCGGGACACCCCTGGCACACTGTCCGCCATGGGTGTGAAAGCCGTGATCGTGACGACGACCATCGACGACCGGGACAGGGCCGAACACCTTGCGCGATCGTCCGTTCGGGCGCGGTTGGCGGCCTGCGCCCAGGTCGGCGGGCCCCTGACGAGCGTGTACCGGTGGGAGGGCCAGATCGAGCACGCCGTGGAGTTCACCGTCGTGCTCAAGACGACCGAAGAACTCGCCGACGCGTTGGTCGAACACCTCTCCGCCGAACACCCCTACGACGTCCCGGAGGTCCTCGCCGTCCCCGCGCTCGGAGGCGACCCGCTCTACCTGGCCTGGATCGACCAGGAGACCGGTCCGCTCTAGAGTCGAGTGCCATGGCCGTTCCTTCGCAGATGGTCCCCCTGGGGACCGAGATGCCAGACTTCGCCCTGCCGGACGTCACGGGGGCCACGGTCCGTTCCGCGGACTTCGCCGGGGCACCGGCCCTGCTGGTGGCCTTCCTGTGCAATCACTGCCCGTACGTGCGTCATCTCGAGATCGGCCTGGGACAGGTGGTGGCGCGGTCCACCGGCCTGGCCGCCGTCGGGGTGTGTTCGAACGACGCCCACGCCTACCCGGACGACCGTCCCGAGGCCCTGGCCGAACAGTCCGCGCGCGCCGGGTGGACCTTCCCGTACCTGGTGGACGCCGACCAGCGCCTCGCGCGCGACGTCCGCGCTGCGTGCACCCCGGACTTCTTCCTGTACGACGCGCAGCGTCGCCTGGCCTACCGCGGCGCCTTCGACCCCTCGACCCCCGGCAACGGCCTGCCGGTCACGGGGGAGTCGCTCGGCGCCGCGATCGGCCACGTCCTGGCGGGACGCCCCGTGCCCGAGCCTCACGCCCCCAGTCTGGGCTGCTCCATCAAGTGGCGGGTCTGACCCCCTGTCACGACTCTCTGATCCCTCCCCTCACGCCGGTGACGGACGGATCTTGTGGGCTGCGCGGCGAGGGACCTCCGACCCCGGAGGTTCAGTTCCGGGCGCAGGTGGCTGTGATGCCGGTGCCCGAGCCGGTGCCCTGGAATCCGAAACTGGTGGACTTGCCGGGGGAGAGCGCCCCGTTGTGGCTCGCATTGGTCACAGTGACGGTACTGCCGGTTCCGCTGAGCGAGCCGTTCCACAGGTTGGTGATGGTGGTTCCGGACGGCAGTTCCAGGGTGACCTTCCAGCCCGGGACAGCGGTGTTCCCGGCCGTCACCGTGACCTCACCGGTGAACCCGCCGGTCCAGGCACTCGTGACGCTGTAGGAGGCCGAACAGTCCCCGGGCGTTTCGGACGGGCTCGGGGACGGGCTGTCCGAGGGGGACGGGGTGTCCGAGACGGACGGCGTTGGCGTCGGGGCAGTCCCCTCGGCGTCGGTCAACACCACGATCGACTCGGCCGGAACCTGAACGCTGCCGCCGGAGAACGCAGCCGACGTGATCGTCGGGTGGGTCTCGTCGTACACGTGACGGGTCTTCGGGGTCCCCGAGAAGCCCAGGTCGGACACCTTCAGGGAAGCCGCCTCGGAAGGGTTGGCGTTGACCAGCATCACCGCGTACGACCCGTCGGGCAGCTGCGAGTAAAAACTGTAGATGTCCGGGGTCGGCAGGAGCAGCGTCCCGACCGTCGCACCCTTGACCGCCAGTTGTGAGGCCATCCTGAAGCCGTAGTACGGCGGGAACGGGGTGTTCAGGGCCGGCTGCCCCTCCCCGGCCGAGGAGAACATGCCGAAGTCGGCGGTCTGGGTGCCGTAGTTGTGAACATCCCACCACTGCACGCTCTGCGCTCCGAACGACAGCCACTCCATCGTGTTGGCTGCGGCGAAGAGCCCCCCGACGATCTGCTGGTTCCACTCGTTGTGGGTCTGCGACATGTTCGTCTCGCCGACCATGAAGAAGGCCGTCGGGTCGTGCCGGGCCAGCGTCTGTTTCACCTGGGCCGCAGCAGCAGGTACGTTGTCGATCAGCTGCATGATCGACTGAGTGGTCTGGGTCTCGGAGATCCCGTTGATCGGATACCAGTGGACGTCGGCGCAGTCGTAGTACTGGGCCGCTGCCTTGAGCACCGTGGCGTTCCAGTTCTGCCAGTCCTCGACCCCCGATCCGGGGGCCAGGGCGCCGTCCATCGCGTAGTCGTAACAGATCTGCGCGTTCGGATCGGCGGCCTTCATCGCCTTGAGGTACGGCAGACCGTTCGTGGCGTACGAGGCCGCGGTGTGCGGATCCGGATGCGTGTCGTTCTCCCACGACCCGTACAGCTCGTTGCCCAGTTCCCACAGGGTCACGCCCTGCCCGCTCTTCTGGGACTCCTCGACCCAGGCCCCCGCGCTCTGCGGGGTGTCGGACCCGTAGTTGACCGTGACGAACTTCTGCCCGCCCAGAGCGTTGACCTGCCGGGAGAACGTAGCGAAGCCCACGGGCTGCTTCTCGCTCTTGGCGGTGTTGGTCTGCCAGAAGTACTCGTCGGCCCAGGACCCGCCCGGGTACCGGATGAGGCCGACCTTCGCCGCCTCCAGGTCACGGGCGATCGAGGGGTCGGTGAAGTTCCTGTCCCAGGACGCCGTGTTCACCCCCAGCGGCTCCAGGCTCTTCGACAGGGTCGAGTGCGCGGACCCCTGGGTCGGCCCAGAACAGACGATCGTGGGGATCGGGTTGGTCCTCGCGTCGTAGGTGCCGTGGAACCCCCACGTCGTGCTCGCCCCCGGAGCCAGGATCGCGTTGTACGGACCCATCGGCGTGGCTGTCACCGTCGTGCCGTTCTGAACGACGTTCGCGCTGTACGGCGTGCCCTCGAGGATCTTCTGGCCCGCGGTGAACTTCCAGCTGATCGTCCAGTTACTGATCTTGTAGGGGGACTTGTTCGTCACCGTGACGGTGGCCCCGAACGTCGCAGGGGTCTTGGACGGCGACTGCCAACCGATGGTGTAGGTGCCTGTGCACAAGGCCCCGGTGTCGGCCTCGGCTTTTCGATCGCCTGTCGCTACAACGGTGAGAAAGGCCGTCACCAGTACGAATACCAGTGCGGTCGTGAGCCTGCGCGGGGACGGGATCCCACGGGGTTCATGCACGGCCATCAGGACCCCTCCTCGGACGAACCACGGGCACAGCTGTCCGCACGTGACCGGGTCCACTGCGCGGACAGGACAGAGGACGAGCACAGAACCCGGCTGATCCGGCGATCGTCCGCGCTGGAAGTGAACCGGTCAAGTACCTCCGGGGGCCACGGGCCCCGAACGTTGTGAATCACACTCTCCCCGCCTGGGGGATCTCGCTGACCAGCATGTCTCCGGTGACTCCCCCCGCCGGGACCCGACCGATGGACAGCTTCCGCCCTGCATCTTTCACGGAACACGGGACCGTCACGTGACAAGGGCACGTCGGACCGGCCACGGCCGCCGTGGCGCGTTCGCTCTCGGAGCGACCGGCACGGCTCGGAACGCGAGTCGAACCGGGAAAACTACCAGGGACCCGTGCCAGGCTCGTGGAACCGGAGAGGACGGGGAAGGACCATGGACGAACGCCAGGACGATCCCTCCCGAGTTTCGAACACCTCTGAGACCGATCCGGCTGTTCCCGGTGACCGGCCCGTCGGCGCCGGGCCCGGCCCCGCTCGCAGACCCTCCCATCGTGTTCGCTGCGCGGCGGGGCGTGCCTTGCGCGTCGCCGCGCGCTCCGGGCGCCTGCTGCGGGCACTGGCGCTGCTGGGCCCGGGGGCCGTGACAGGTCTGGTGGCGGCCCTGGCCATGCCCCGGGGACCGGTGACGACGGCTCAGGCCCTGCTCGCCCTGTTCCTGGGGGCCATCGGCGGTCTCGCGGCGGGGTACGTCGCGCGTTCGCGCTGGTCCCTGGCGAGCGCTCCGCTCGGGGCCCTCGTGGTCGTCGAGGTGGGACGGATCGGACAACAGGGGATCACCGTGGAGGGGCCGCGCCTGGACTCGACGTGGGGGATCGTCGCCTTCCTGGCCGGCCGGGGGGTGCAGGGGCTGCTCACCGGCCTGCCCATGATTCTGTTCGCAGCGTTCGGAACGGGGATGGCAGCACGCCGCGCAGGAGGAAGACGATGGCCGGCAGGGCTGCGGGCCCGCAGTGGGTGCGTCCTCCGCCGAAGCGTCGCAGTGGCCACGGCCGTGGCCCTGGCTGCCCTCGCTGTTCTGATCACCAAGCCGGCTTCCACCCCTCCGATCCTGGACAGCGATGGCCGCCGGACGCCGGGAAGCATCGCCGAGATCGCGACCGTGCACGTCGGCGGGCACGACCAGCGGTTGACCCTGCGTGGTCGCAGCGCTCAGGCCCCTGTGCTGCTGTATTTGGAGGGTGGGCCGGGAGGCAGCGGTGCCGGCAGCTCGCGTGTGGTCTTCGGTGAGTTGGAGCAGGACTTCGTCGTCGCTGTGTACGAGCAGCGGGGAGCAGGCTTGTCGTACCCGGCGTTCGAACCGGCCTCGACCCTCACCCTGGACCGGGCGGTCGGGGACACCGTCGAGGTCGTGCAGTACCTGCGCGACCGGTTCGACGAACAGAAAATCTACCTGCTCGGGGAGTCCTGGGGCACTGTGCTGGGGGTTCTGACGGTGCAGCGCCACCCTGAGTTGTTCCTGGCCTACCTCGGGTCCGGGCAGATGGTCAGCCCTCGGGAGACGGACAGCCGTCTGTACGACGACGTCCTGGACTACGCGACCCGTACGGGGAACGACGATCTGCTCAGGACGATGCGGGGGTACGGCAGGCCGCCGTACGACGATCCACTTGCCTATGCCCTGGTCATGGCGTACTACGAGAAGATCGAGCCCTACGATCCGCCGTGGGACTACAAGGAGCTGGCCCGGAAGCCGGGCAATCGGGTGGGGCCGATGGGGATTCTGGCTTCGGAGTACAGCCTGATCGACAAGGTGAACGTCATCCGTGGGCTGATCGATACCTTCGCGGTCGTGTACCCGCAGCTGCAGGGGATCGATTTCCGGCGCGACGTGCGGGAACTCGACGTGCCCGTGTACGTCCTGTTGGGGGATCACGAATTGAGGGCGCGTGCG
>JAUPKJ010000349.1 GCA_030837505.1 Actinomycetota bacterium | reverse complement strand
CTCGCCGCCGGCGGCCCGCAGCCCGGCGCCGTGGCGGGAGGGGCGGCGGGCGCCGTGGCGGGAGGGGCGGCGTCGCCCGTTCCAGAGCTCCCGCCCACGCTCCCGCCCACACTGCCGACACCGATGCCTGTGGATCCTGAGGTCCAGGCCGTCGGACAGGCGGGCCCCGCAGCGCCCGAACAGGTGGTGGACCCCGAGTCCACACAGCTCATGGGCAGGCAGCCCGTCGGCAACTCCACGCAGATGATGCCCGGCCCCGTCCAGGGCGCCCCGTACGGACCCCCCGGGACGCCCTACGGCGCAGCCGCTGATCCGTACGGAGCCGCCGGACACCCGTACGACGCCCCCGGGGGCCCGTACGGCCAGGATCCTCGGTTCCCCGGCGGGCCCGGCGGGCCCTACGCCGACCGGCGTCCTTCCCCCCACCCGCCGGTCGGACCCGGCTGGTATCCGCCTGCGCCCGACGCCGATCAGCAGCCCTTCGGAGGAGCCCTGCCCGGGGGGCGAGCGGCCACCCTGCAACGCATGATCGACCCGCGGGGCCGCAAGGGGACCATCGGGGTCGCCGTCCTCGTCGGGCTCTCGCTGCTTCTGGCCGGCTGGGCGTGGTGGGTGGCTGCCGGTCCCGGCGCGTACCGGACAACCCCGAACGTCGTGGGCCTGACGCAGCAGCAGGCGACCGAACGGCTCAGCGCCGAGGGCCTGAGCACGCGGGCCGAGAGCGCCTTCAGCGACACCGCCCCCACCGGGACGGTCCTGCGGACCAATCCGGCGGCCGACGGAAAGGTCCGCGAGCGCGGCCGCGTCACCCTGTTCGTGTGCGCGGGCCCGCAGACCGTCACCGTTCCTTCCGTGCAGGGCAGGACGGTCGACGAGGTGACGGAGACTCTCCGGAAGGCGCATCTGGTAGCGGGCGAGAACAGCGAGCAGTACCACGACACCGTCCCCGAGGGCTCCGTGGTCTCGTCGGATCCGATCGCAGGGCGGAAAGTCGACAACGGCACGACGGTGAATCTCGTGCTGAGCCAGGGTCCGCGGCCGGTGACCGTTCCGAACGTGGTGGGTTCCACCGAGGACCAAGCCGTACAGGCCCTGACCGGCAAAGGGCTGAGCGGGAAGGTGGGCGAACGCCGCCAGGACCCGGCGCTGCCCCCGGGACAGGTGATCTCGCAGACCCCCGGCGCGGGGCAGAGCATGGCCCGCGGGGGGTCCGTGACGCTCGTGGTCTCGGCCGGGCCCGCGCAGGTCGGGGTGCCCGACGTCATGCACAAGAAGGCCAAGGAGGCCAAGGAGATCCTGGAGCAGGCCGGGTTCAAGGTCGAGGTCGACCGGATGATGGGGGCGCCCATGGGACTCGTGCGTTCCCAGACCCCGGCCGCCGGGCAACAGGCAGCACCCGGCGCCACCGTGACCCTTCAAGTGTTCTGACGTTGGTCACGGTGGCGTTCTGACGTTGGTCACGGTGGCCGGAGCGGGATTGCCCTTGCCACGTTCGATCCCACGTTCGATCCGGGGTCTTCCCAACACCCTCAGGGGTTGAGGAGAGTGCCCAGGACGTCGGCCGCCAGGTCGATCCCCTCGTCGTCGACGTCCAGGTGGGTCACCAGGCGCACCTCGTGCCGGGAGGTTGCCGAGCACAGCACTCCCCGCTCCGCCGCGGCCCGGGCCAGGGCGGGAGCGTTCCCGGGGGCCCTCACGAGGACGATGTTGGTCTCGACGGCCGTTGGGTCCACGGACCCCGGCACGACCTGCGCCAGACGCTCGGCCAGGGTCCGGGCCCGGAGGTGATCGTCGGCGAGCCGGTCCACGTGGTGGTCCAGGGCGTACAGACCGGCGGCCGCGAGGATCCCCACCTGGCGCATCCCTCCCCCGTGCCTCTTGCGCAGCACGCGGGCCCGGTCGATGTTCTCGGCCGAGGACGCCAGCACCGACCCCACGGGCGCCCCCAGGCCCTTCGACAGGCACACCGACACGGTGTCGGCGCAGGCCCCGTACTCTGCCAGGGGCGTGCCCGTCGCCACGTGGGCGTTCCACAGCCGGGCGCCGTCCAGGTGGACCGCCACCCCCAGTTCCCGGGTCCGACGCCGCAACCACTGCATCTCGGGCAGGGGCTGGACGGTGCCGCCCCCGAAATTGTGGGTGTTCTCGACCGCGACCGCCGCCGTGGACACCAGATACGGGTTCGCGGGCGGGGCGATCAGCTCCAGGACGGCCTCGACGTCCAGGCGGCCGGCCGTGCTGGGCCAGGTCCGCGTGGTCACCTGTCCCAGGGCCGCGTGGCTGCCCAGCTCGGCCCGCACGACGTGTCCCCAGGAATCGCACAGCAGTTCCCGCCCCGGCTCCGCCAAGAGGCGTACCCCGATCAGGTTGGCCATCGACCCGGTGGGGAAGAACAGCGCCGCCTCGTGCCCGAGCAGCTCCGCGATCCGCTCCTGCAGGGCCAGGACCGTCGGGTCCTCGCCGTAGACGTCGTCGCCGACCGGGGCCCGGGCCATGGCCTGACGCATCAGGGGCGTGGGCCGGGTCACGGTGTCCGACCGCAGATCGACGACGCGGGGGGCCGGATCCGGGACGAGAGGGGCCGGGTCGGAAGGGGAAGCAACGCTCATGAGGCGCGCTCCGAGAGCATCTGGGACACCAGGAACGCCATCTCCAGGGACTGCTGGTGGTTCAGGCGCGGGTCGCACAGGGTCTCATACCGGCTGGACAGGCCCTCGGCGTCGATGTGCCCGGCCCCGCCGAGGCACTCGGTGACGTCGTCACCGGTCAGCTCCACGTGCAGGCCGCCGGGAACGGTGCCCAGCTCCTGATGGACCTCGAAGAAGCCCCGGACCTCCTCGACGACGTCCTCGAACTGCCGGGTCTTGTAGCCGGTGGCCGATTCGAACGTGTTGCCGTGCATCGGGTCACACACCCACACCACGGGGATGTCGCTGTCGCTGACGGACTTGACCAGCGGAGGCAGGGCCGAGCGGACGGTGCCGGCCCCCATGCGGGTGATGAACGTGAGTTTGCCCGGCTCTGCCTGCGGGTTGAGCCGCTCGGCCAGGGCCAGGGCCTCCTGCGGGGTGGTCGTCGGCCCCAGCTTGACCCCCAGCGGATTGCTCACGCGGGACAGCAGATCGACATGGGCCCCGTCGAGCTGACGGGTGCGCTCGCCGATCCACAGGAAGTGCGCCGAGACCGTGTACGGCAGTCCGGTGCGGGAGTCGATGCGGGTCAGCGGGTGCTCGTAGTCCAGGAGCAGGGCCTCGTGGCTCGAGAAGAACTCCACGGTGCGCAGGGCCTCGAAGTCGCCGCCGCAGGCCGCCATGAACCGCATGGCCCGGTCGATGTCCCGGGCCATGGCCTCGTAGCGGGCGTTGGCGGAGGTGGCGACGAAACCCCTGTTCCACTCGTGCACGTGCCGCAGGTCTGCGAAACCTCCGCCCGTGAAAGCCCGGATGAGGTTCAGGGTCGCGCTGCTGCTGTGGTAGGCGCGCAGCAGACGGCGCGGGTCGGGGATACGGGACGCTTCGGTGAAGGCGTAGTCGTTGACGGCGTCGCCCCGGTAGGCGGGCAGTTCGACACCCTGGCGGGTCTCGGTGGGTTTGCTGCGCGGTTTGGAGTACTGGCCGGCCATGCGGCCGACCTTGATGACGGGCATGCTCGCGCCGTACGTGAGCACGACGGCCATCTGCAGGATCGTCTTGACCTTGTTCTTGATCCGGTCGGCCGTCCACTCGGCGTAGGTCTCGGCGCAGTCCCCTCCCTGGAGCAGGAAGGCCTCGCCGCGGGAGACGGCGGCCAGGTGCTCCTTGAGCGCGTCGCATTCCCCCGCAAAAACCAACGGCGGATACCCGGCCAGTTCCGCTGTCACCTCTGCGAGCGCTGCGCGGTCGGGCCAGTCGGGCTGC
The DNA here is from genome assembly GCA_030837505.1 of Actinomycetota bacterium. GTDB lineage: Bacteria > Actinomycetota > Actinomycetes > Actinomycetales > Kineosporiaceae > JAUPKJ01. The sequence continues at coordinate 7,478 of JAUPKJ010000349.1, read as the reverse complement.
TGGGCGGCCGGCAGGTCGCGCCAGGCGTCCAGGCCGCGGGTCAGGGCCTCGTCGGGAGTGGTCACTGCGGTGGTCCCTGGCGCGGCCTCTCCGGTGATCTGCGGGGCGGGGGGCACGGTGGCGTTCACGTGCCAAGACTAGGTGAGAGGGCGCTTCGGGTCGCAGCGGATTCCGCCTGGTGGACGGTGAGGCGCGGCGAGCGGAGGCTTTTGCGGGGTCATGTTTCGGTGTCGAGGCCCTGTTCGATCGCGTAGCGGGTCAGTTCGACACGATTGTGCAGCTGAAGCTTGTTCAGGGTGTTCTGAACGTGGTTCTGCACCGTGCGGTGGGAGATCTGCAGGCGTTGGGCGATGCGGCGGCTGCCCAGTCCCTTGGCGACGAACCGGAGGACCTCGGTCTCGCGTTCGGTCAGTTTCGGGGTGTCGCGCGGGTTCGGCCCGGGGTCCGGGGCCGCGACGGCCAGACGCCGGTACTCGCCCAGGACCAGCCCCGCCAGCCCGGGGGTGAAGACGGCCTCGCCGTCGGCCGTGCGGCGCACGGCGTCGAGCAGTTCCTCGCGGGAGGCCGATTTGACCAGGTAGCCGGTGGCCCCGGCCTTGACGGCCTCCAGGACGTCGGATTGTTCGCCGCTGGCGGTGAGCACGAGGACCCGCACGCGCGGGTGGGCGGAGAGGATGTAACGAGTCAGGCGGACGCCGTCCATGTGCGGCATCTGCAGATCGAGGACGACGACGTCCGGCCGGGCGGCGGGCAGCCTCCGCAGGGCCTCGTCGCCGTCGCCCGCCGTGGCGACGACGTCCAGGCCGGTTTCGGACAGGTCCCGGGCGACGGCGTCCCTCCACATGGGGTGGTCGTCCACGACCATGACCCTGAGGGGTCGGCCGGGTACTGGTGCGGTCCGGTCCGCCGTCACCGTGTGTTCTCCCGTGGCACTCGCATTTCCACCTCGGTGCCCTCCCCGGGGGCACTCGTCACCTGAACCGTACCGCCGACCTGTTCGATTCTTCCTCGGATGGACAGGGACAGGCCCATCCGTCCGTTCTGTTCGGCCTGGGCCTGGCGTCCCGGGGGAATCCCGGCCCCGTCGTCCCGGACGGTCACGGCGACGGTGTCGGCCTCGTCCTCGATCAGTATCCAGGTCCGGGCGCCGTCCCCGGCGTGCCTGTGGACATTGTCCAGGGCCGCGCCCGTGGCCTGGGCGAGTGCTCTGGCCACGGGGCCCCGCAGGGGAACTTCCCCGGCGGGGCCGGTCAGGGTCACGCCCACACCGGACAGGGGGCCGAGGAGGGCTCTGAGGTCCTGTTCGGCGTCGGGGTCCTGCGGGGCCGGGCCCGTGGCCACGAGGGAGCGCAGCCGGGCCTCCTGTTCGCCGGCGAGTCTGCCCAGGGCGGCGGCGTCTCCGCCGATCTCGGCGCCGCGGCGTTGGACGTAGGCGAGGACCTGCAGGACCGAGTCGTGGATGTCGCGGGCCAGCCGTTCGCGTTCCTCGGTGGCGGCCTCGACGGCGATGGCGGCGGCCAGCTCCCGTCGCCCCTGTCGGAGGACCTCCACGGCGTAGCCGACGATCACTCCGAGCAGGAGCAGCAGCACGATGTTGTAGAGGGTCTGGGGGGTGACGCGGCCTTGGATCTCCAGGACATCCGCAGCGGCGACGGCGCAGGCCGCGGCGATCCCGGCCCGTCTGCCGCCCCACACGGCCCAGGCCAGGACCGCGGCGGCGGACCAGAGGGCCGGGACGGTGTGGGCGCCGTCCTGGATCCGTTCGGAGGTGTCCACGACCGGCGTCAGCAGGATGAACGCGACGGGCAGACACAGGTCGACGACCATGAGCCAGGGGGGACGTGATCGGAACAGGGCGAAGAAGAGTGTCCAGGCCGCCATGGCCGCCAGGATGAGCAGGACCCCGGCCGGGTGGCGGTACTCGGTGCGGTCAAGGACGGCGATGACGGCGGCGTAGGTCCATCCGACGGTCCGGAAGGCGTTCGTGGCCGTCCACAGGCCCGAGTCGGTGCGGTCGGGGGTGCTGTGGGGCGGGAGGCGGTCGGCGGCGCGGCCGTCGGCGACGCGGGACACCGTCAGCTCGCGGGGCGGTCCGGGTCCTGCCCGGATCCGTGGTCGCCCCCGCCCTGTTCCGGTGCCTGTTCCGGTGCCTGTGTCGGTGCCCGCGGGGGTTCTGGGCGGGGTTGGGGCAGATCGGGTCCGGCCGGGCAGGACACCGGGGGCGCGGGCGGTGCCGGGGGTGGGACGTCCAGGCCGGGGGTCCTGCCGTCCTTCAGGGCCACGCGGGGAGGCGCCGCTCCCGGGACACGACGGTTGGCAGCGATCCGTTCTTTCATGGTCGAGGCGTAGACGTCGACATATTCCTGTCCGGAAAGCTCCATGAGGGCGTACATGATCTCGTCGGTGATCGACCGGAGGACGAACCGGTCGTCCTCCAGACCCTCGTAGCGGGAGAAGTCCAGAGGTTCTCCGATCATCACTCCCACACGGCCGATACGGGGGACGACCTTGCCGATGGGCTGGACCTTCTCGGTATCGATCATGGCTACGGGGAGAACGGGGACCTTGCCCTCCAGGGCGATCCGCGCGACCCCGGTCTTGCCCCGGTACAGGCGTCCGTCGGGGGAACGGGTGCCCTCGGGGTAGATGCCCAGCAGGTCACCGCGCCGCAGGACCTTCAGCCCCGTGCGCAGGGCGGCCTCGGAGGCCTTGCCGCCCGAGCGGTCCACGGGCAGTTGCCCCACGCCGCGGAAGAACCCGGCCGTCAGACGACCCTTGATTCCCCGTCCGGTGAAGTAGTCCGATTTGGCCAGGAAGGTCACGCGGCGGCGCAGGACGAGCGGGAGGAAGAACGAGTCGGAGAAGGACAGATGGTTGCTGACCAGAAGGGCCGGACCGACGTCGGGAACGTTGTCGTCCCCCCGCACCCACGGCCGGAACAGCACCTGCAGCAACGGACCCAGGAGGACCCGTTTCAGCAACCAGTACAACACCTGTCACCTCCAGTGACACGACCGGAAATCGCCCGGCAGGGGCCGTGACCTCACTCTACGGAGTGCGCGGACCGACGCCGTCCTCCGAGGGCTGTGGGCGGGCCGGGTTCTCAAGAGAACGGGCCTCAGAGCGACCGGCAAGAGGAGACTTCGGACAGGGGTACGGTTCTGCTTCCGGCACGGCGGTCTCGACCGGAGGTGTTCCCCGTGTCACGATTGCCCCCGTCGGCGGTTGTCCGGCGCCCGGGCCCCGAGGAGGAGCGTGCCGTGCCCGCCTCGGGGGATCCGGACCGTCGGAGGATCCTGCACCATGGAGGATCATCCCGATGCGCGTGCCCCAACACCGCTGGGTCGGAGGTGCCCCGATGAGTGCTGATCAGGACCCCGGTACAGGTTCCGAGCGTCCGCAGGCAGCCAGGGAACAGGCGGCCCGGGACCGGGCAGCTCGGGAACGGGCAGCTCGGGAACGGCCCGCCGTCCCCGGAGGGGACAGAGCCACCGAGCCGTCGGCCCCCGGCAAGGCCCCGGCCCCGGCCCCGGAACCGGACGAGGCCGAACAGGCCGGCCCCGACGGCCCCGACGAGGAAACGGTCCCCGCCCCGGAACCGGAGGTCCCTTCAGCGCCGGGAACCACCGATGTCGACAGCGCCTTCGCGGAGTTGGTCGCACATCTGTCCGATCCCGTGGCCGGAGGGGTCGGCCCGTGGTCGGCCTCGGAGGACACCGACGATCCGGCCCCCGGCCCCCGTGGGGGGACCGACCGCGACGGTCGGGATCCGGGCCCCGCCGAGGGCCCCGAGGGGACGAGCCGCGCCCCCTCTCAGGAGGGGCCCGGCCCGCAGGTGTTGCCCGCCCTGCCCTACAGCCTGTTGGACCTGCCCGGGGCCGGGCCGGACGAGGACCTTCTCCTGGAGGAGTTCGTCCCGCCGGACCCGCCCCCGCTGCCGCCCGGCGACAGGGCCACCCGCCTGGCCTGGTACGGCGTCCTGGGAGGACCGGCCTTCCTGCTGTTGTGCGCCATGTTCTGGAAGGACCTGCCCACCTGGATGCTGCTGGCTGCGATCGGATCATTCCTGGCCGGTTTCGTGGCCCTCGTCGCCCGCCTGCCCAGCGAGCGCCCGGACGACCCCGACGACGGCGCCGTCGTCTGAGGAGGTCAGGCGGGCGGGGCGGGCAGGAGGTCGGGTGACGACGGGAGGGCTGCGGCGGGAAGGCCACCGGGGACGGGTTCGAAACGGTTCTCGCGGGTGCCGTCGCCGATCTGCCCCCAGTGGTTGTCGCCCCAGCACCACAGGGTCTCGTCGCGGCGGATCCCGCAGGCCGTGCCGGAACCCGCGGACAGCGTCCGCCACACCGCATCGCCGGGAACGCGCGCCGGGACACCGGCGGTCTTCTGGTCCGGGCGGGAGAGCGCCAGCTCGCCGTGCTCGTTCGTGCCCCAGCACCAGAGGGTCGCGTCGGGGCGCAGGCCGCAGGTGAAGTCCTCACCGGCGGTCAGGTCCGACCAGGTCCCGCGGTCCAGGACCGGGACGGGCAGCGGGACCGCGAAGTACGTGTCGGTGCCCAGCTGTCCCGTGCTGTCCTCGCCCCAGCACCAGGCGATGCCGTTGTCCTGCAACGCGCAGGAGTGGTTGTGGCCGGAGCGGACTGTTGTCCAGGGCGTGCCGGGGTCGATCCGCACGGGACGATGGCGGTCGACGTCAGTACCGTCCCCGACGGCGCCGTCCTCGTTCCGGCCCCAGCACCACAGGCTGTTGTCGGCGCGGGTTCCGCAGGTGAAAGCGTTCCCCGGGGAGACGGTGGTCCAGGGGGCGCTGTCCGGGTTCTTGTCCTGCGGGTCGACCCGGACGGGTTCGGAACGGGTGTCCGTCGTGCCGTCACCCACTTGCCCATGGGAGTTCTCGCCCCAGCACCACAGATCGTCCGCGGAGTCGATCGCACAGGAGTTCAGACCTCGGGCCTGGACGCTGAGCCACCGGATCCCCTGGCCGGTCTGCGCCGGGGCCGTGCCCGGGGCCGGCGTCGGAGTCGGGTCCGAGGTCGGGTCCGAGGTCGGGTCCGAGGTCGAAGTCGGGGCCGGCGTCGGAGTCGGGTCCGGAGTCGGGTCCGGAGTCGAAGTCGGGTCCGGAGTCGGGGCCGGCGTCGGAGTCGGGTCCGGAGTCGGGTCCGGAGTCGGAAGAGTTGGGGGTGTCCCGGGGGCGGCGGCCGGTCCGGTTCCCCAGCACCACAGGGAGGCGTCGTCCCGGATCGCACAGGTGTGCTTGTCCCCTGCGGCCACCCCCGTCCACGTGGACTCTTGTCCTATCTGCACAGGGGACACCCGGTCGGTCGTGGTTCCGTCCCCGAGTTGTCCTGAGTCGTTCAGACCCCAGCACCACAGGGAGGCGTCGTCCCGGATCGCACAGGTGTGTCCGAGGCCGACCGCCACAGAGGTCCACCGGTACCCGGCCGGGGCCCGGGAGGAGTCCGCCAGGGCTGCGCCGGCTGCCATCGTCCCCGCCAGGGCCGTCGCGGACAGTACCGCCGCCCAACGGCGAGGTGCACCGCCCCGGAACGGTCCTCGCCGGGACGGTCTGCGCGCACTCGGCCCGTCGGTCCTGGCCGGTCCTGCGGTCCTGGTGGTTTCGTCCTTGTCGTGTGCCTCGATCATGTGTTCCCTCCTCGGTGTCCAGCCGTACGAGTCGGCCTGCCGGGAGAGTTGTTCCCGGCGCCGGTCGGTTCGAGGGCCCGAACAGGTCCGGAACGATTACGCGGTCACGCGTTCGCCCCACTCATTTCGAGCGGCGGGATATTAACACGATAATCAGACAATACTAATAGTACGAACATTAGGGAAGTCAGCTTCCCCGCCCGGACCACCCTTCCTCAGCCTGTGTTCTGTCATTAATTTCCTTACACCGGACCAGTGCCGTTACAGAGAACTGCAATCGTTCGCAGGATTGCCGACCATCCGGCTGTCCCTCCTGCGCCGAACCGGTCGGCCCCGTGCCGCAAAGGCTCGTTGACCTGTCGTGTTGTCACGGGGGAAGCAGAACCACGGCAATACCCGGGCGTAGGACGCCAGAGCCCGGGATGTCCCGAATCGTGAGAGGTCCGGAGTCGACGACGGGGTACGGTCCGGCAGGCCGGCGAGGTCGTCGTCGGGGAGTTCTCACCGACCCGGGTACGGTGCGTGGGAGCTGATCCCGGAGAGGAAGCGTCGAAATCATGTCTTCGGAAACACGGCACGACGGACTCCAGTACGACGAGCGGGGGAACGGGGCTCCGGGCCCTCCGGATCCGGCCCACGGACAGTCGGTCGGGCCCGTCCCCGGCACGATCTCGTTGGAGCCCGTGGACGAGGTCTGCGTCACGGTCCTGGTGGACAACTGTTTCGATTCCCTGGCGAAGGACACCGACCTCGCGGTACGGCCGCGCTCGTCCCGGTTGCGCTCGACCCCGTCGGAACAGTTCATGGAGGGGCGGACCGGCTGTGGATTGAGGGCGGAACACGGCTACAGCGCCCTGGTCACGGTCCGGTCGCAGGACTCGACCCGGACACTGCTGTTGGACACCGGGATCTCTCCCGACGGTCTGCTGTCGAACGTGGACACGTTGGGGATCGATCTGGCTGCGGTCGAGGCCGTCGTCCTGAGCCACGGGCACTACGACCACACGGGAGGGCTGACGGCGCTCGCGCAGCGCCGTGGGGGTCTGCCCCTGGTGGTGCATCCCGGGGTCTGGTCCCGCCGCCGGTTCGACAGGCCCGGTCAGGGGGTCAGGCCGCTGCCCACCGTGGACCGTTCCGCGATCGAGCGGGCCGGTTACCGGATCGAGGAACGCACCGGGCCTTCGACCCTGGCCGGAGGTCAGGTCCTGGTAACGGGCCAGATCGATCGAATCACGCCGTTCGAACAAGGGACCCCGTTCCATGAAGCCTTCAGGGACGGGAAGTGGGTCCCCGACCCGGATCTGCTGGACGATCAGGCCCTCGTGGTCCTGGTGCGGGGCAAGGGGCTCGTCGTGCTCACCGGATGCGGCCACTCCGGAGTCATCAACACTGTGGAACACGCCCGCCGCCTGACCGGGATCGACCGGATCCATGCCGTGCTCGGAGGGCTGCACCTGAGCGGCGCGGACCGCGTCGGTCGGATCGATCCGACCGTCGGCCGACTGGCGGAAGATCCACCCGATCTGATCGTCCCGTCGCACTGCACGGGCTGGGAGGCCCAGTTCCGGATCGCCACCGAGATCCCGAACGCCTTCGTTCCGAACTCGGTCGGCACCACGTACGTCCTGCGTGCGCAGGACTCTGCCTGACGGCGATCGCTCCGACCGGTTCCCGTCACCCGGCTGCCTCGCTTCTCTGGGACGCGACGCTTTTCCTGTCACGCGTATCAGGATCGAGACAGTGTACGGACTGTTGCAAACATTACGATCCAGGCTCTCTGTCTCCCACTGGGATCAATTTTCCCAAACTGATCGGGGGTGGGGGGGGGGGGGGGG
>JAUPKJ010000348.1 GCA_030837505.1 Actinomycetota bacterium | reverse complement strand
GGGCGACGGCGTGGAGCCGGGCCCGCAGGATCCGCAGGGCCTGTTCCTTGTTCTGCAACTGGGACTTCTCGTTCTGGCACGACACCACCAGGCCCGTGGGCAGGTGCGTGATCCGGATCGCCGAGTCGGTGGTGTTGACCGACTGTCCGCCCGGGCCGGACGAGCGAAACACGTCGATCCGCAGGTCCTCGGGGTCGATGGTGATGTCGATCTCCTCGACCTCCGGGAGCACGAGCACTCCGGCGGCCGAGGTGTGGATGCGCCCGGAGGATTCCGTGATGGGGACGCGTTGGACCCTGTGGACCCCGCCCTCGAACTTCAGACGGGCGTACACGCCCTCGCCCGGCGCGGCCCGAGTGGACTTCACGGCGACGGAGACGTCCTTGAGCCCACCGAGGTCGCTGTCGGTCGCCTGCAGGATCTCCGCGCGCCACCTCCGGCGTTCGGCGTACCGCAGGTACATCCGCAGGAGGTCGGCCGCGAAGAGTGCCGATTCCTCGCCGCCCTCGCCGGCCTTGATCTCCATGATCACGTCGCGGTCGTCGTCGGGGTCCCGTGGGACGAGCAACAGGCGCAGGCGGCCGGCCAGTTCGGTCTCGGTGCTGATCAGGTCGGTCAGCTCCTCGGCGAAGGAAGGGTCCTCCGCCAGGAACTCCCGGGCCGTCCGGATGTCCTGGACGGCGCTGCGCCATTCCCCGTAGGTGGCGACGATGCCGCTCAGTTCGGCATAGCGGCGTCCGAGACGCCGGGCCAGGGCTGCGTCGGAGTGGATCGACGGGTCGGCCAGGCGTTCCTCGAGCTCGTGGTACTCGGCCAGAAGGGGGCCGGCCGTCGAGTGGAGGGTTGCGCGCGCGTCGTGTTCGGGCCCGCTGCCCGGCTGCGGCATTGTTTCCGTCCTCCACAGGTCGCACCGTCGGAGCCGACGTACGCCACGCGGCAGGTCGCAAACGTTCGGCACGACCGATCACAGGTCCTGCGCGACGGGTCGTGCGTGCTCAGCGCGAGGCCGGGGCGCACAGTGAGACATCGCCGGCCGCATCGGTCAGGGATGCGGCCGGCGTGAGAGGTCTGATTACTTCGTGACCGTCTTCTTGCCGTAGCGCTGCTGGAAGCGCGCGACCCGGCCACCGGTGTCCAGAATCTTCTGTTTGCCGGTGTAGAAGGGGTGGCACTTGCTGCACACGTCGGCGCGGATCTGGCCGCTGGTGGCGGTGCTGCGGGTGGTGAAGGTGGCACCGCAGGTGCAGGTCACCTCGGTCACCACGTACTCGGGGTGAATTCCGGATCTCATGTCGCTCCTAGGTCGAGGGCGCCGGGTCGCATGCTGGTGCACGACGTGAACCGGCAGCCGGAACCAGTGTGCCAGACCTCGGCCCCGACCCTGCGCAGAGGCCCTGAGCCCTCACAAGAGGCCCTGAGCCTGCGCAGAGGCCGGTGGGTCAGTCGTCGTCGCCGCGGCCGGGGATCGGGGTGTTCCTCTGGACCTGCATGAGGAACTCGATGTTGCTGCGGGCCTGCTTGAGCCGGTCCAACAGCAGTTCGATGGCCTGCTGGGGCTCCAGCGCGCCCATGACGCGGCGGAGCTTCCAGATGATGCCCAGCTCGTCCTTGGACATGAGGATCTCCTCGCGGCGGGTACCGGACGCGTTGACGTCCACCGCCGGGAAGATCCGTTTGTCCGCGAGCTGCCGGGACAGGCGCAGTTCCATGTTCCCCGTGCCCTTGAACTCCTCGAAGATGACGTCGTCCATCTTGGACCCGGTCTCGACGAGGGCCGTGGCCAGGATGGTGAGGGAGCCACCGTGCTCGATGTTCCGGGCAGCCCCGAAGAACCGCTTGGGCGGGTACAGGGCGCTGGAGTCGACACCACCGGACAGGATGCGCCCGCTGGTCGGGGCGGCCTGGTTGTAGGCGCGCCCGAGGCGGGTGATCGAGTCGAGCAGAACCACGACGTCGTGTCCGAGCTCGACCATGCGTTTGGCACGCTCGATGGCCAGCTCCGCCACGGTGGTGTGGTCCTCGGCCGGACGGTCGAAGGTTGAGGCGATCACCTCGCCCTTGACCGTGCGCTGCATGTCGGTGACTTCCTCCGGCCGCTCGTCGACGAGGACGACCATGAGGTGACACTCGGGGTTGTTCAGGCTGATCGCGTTCGCCACGGCCTGCAGGACAAGGGTCTTGCCCGCTTTGGGCGGGGACACGATCAGACCGCGCTGCCCCTTGCCGATCGGTGCGACGAGGTCGATGATCCGCGTGGTCAGGAGGTTGGCCTCGGTTTCAAGGCGCAGGCGCTCCTGCGGGTACAGCGGGGTGAGCTTGTTGAACTCCGGACGTTTGCGGGCCTCCTCGGCCGGGGCACCGTTCACGGCGTCCAAGCGCACGAGGGCGTTGAACTTCTGCCGCTGCTGCTCGTTGTCACGGGGCTGGCGGACGGCGCCGGAGATGAGGTCGCCCTTGCGCAGACCGGACTTCTTCACCTGGCCCAGGGAGACGTAGACGTCCGTCGGCCCGGGTGTGTAGCCCGTGGTGCGCAGGAACGCGTAGTTGTCGAGGACGTCGAGGATCCCGGCCACAGGGAGCAGGACGTCGTCGTCGGTGACCTCGACGTCCTCGGTGCCGGTGCTCTCGGTGCCGCGCTGGCGACGCTTGCGGTCGCGGTAGCGGCCCCGACGACGGCGGCCCCTGCCGTCGTTGTCGTCGTCGTCATCACCGTTATCGCGATTGTCCCGGTTATCACGGTTATCACGAACATCGCGACTATCACGGTCCCGGTTGTCGCGGTCCCGGTTGTCACGGCCGTCACGGCCGCGGCCCTCCCGGTGTCCGTTCTGGCCGTGGTTCTGGTCGCCGCTGGTGCGACGGCCCTCGGCCGGTTCCCCGGAGCGCTGCCCGCCGTCGGCCGAGCCCTCGGCACCGCCCACGGGCAGACTCTGCTGACCCGTGGAACCGTCGATCTCGCCGCCCCTGTCGGAGCGGGAGGGGCGGACCTGGCGCCGGGTGCCCGAGGATTCATGACGAACCCTGCGGGTGATGATCTGCTCGGCGGGGGATTGTCCCCCACCGGCCGGGTCTGTCGACGTGACGGCCCCAGTGCTCGGCGAGCTCTCGCAGCTGCTGGTCGTGGTCGTTTCCGTGACGACGTCGCCGTCGCTCGCGCCGTGGGCAGTCCCGGTGGAGGTCCTACGGGTCCGGGACCTGGTCGTGGGCGGTCCGGCCGGGGCAGCTGCCCGACGCGTCCGGGGACGCGCCGGTGCGGTCGGCGCCTCTGCGCCGGCCAGGCGGGCCCGGATGGCGGCCTGGAGATCCGACTTCCGCATACGCGCCGTGCCGCTGATCCCCAGCTGGGAGGCCAGAGCCTGCAGCTCGGGTAGCCGCATCGCGGCGATGCTGCCGCGGGTGGCTGCGTCGGCCCCGGCGGAGGCCGGTGCCGCAGCGGCTATGTCGGTGGTGTCTGTCACGAAGGTTCCTTCCCCTCGTCGGCCGTGAGATACATCGGCACGGCCAGCGGGTCGGTGCCCGAACTCTTGATACTCGGGCGGGATGAAAATGCCGTGAGCGCGCTCAGGCGACAAAGAGATCACGGCAGATTTCTGCAGCGGGGACAGAGACTCAAGACTTCTGGACTCACGGCTCCCAACGGCTGCACACACACTGTAACACCGCAGGCAGCACCAGTGCAGTGGCGTAGCACGGGCAGTTGCGCTCCGCGAGGAGGTATCCGCCACACCGACGTTCTCGCCGGGTCGATTCCCTCACTCACCTCGGCACTCGCATCCGAGACCTGAAGTGCCGCCCCACATCTTCCGTGCATCAATGTACACCCTCAGTTACCAACCGCTACCAACCGCGCCCCCTGTGTGTCCACGGCCAAGTGTGTCACGTCCCATTCGTCCCCGGTGCATCGGGTCACCCCTTCGAGGGGGGATCCTCCCACGGCCAGGACCAGGACCGTCGGCCCGGCCCCGGAGACGACGGCAGCCAGGCCGTCGGCACGCAGCCTGCGCACCAGATCGAGACTGGCGGGCATGGCCGGGGCCCGGAAGGACTGGTGCAGCCGCTCCTCCGTGGCGGCGAACAGCAGATCCGGACTCCGGGACATGGCCTCGACCAGCAGCGCAGCACGCCCGGCCGTGAAGGCCGCATCGCGGTGCGGGACCGTCGGAGGCAGCATGGCCCGGGCCTTCGCCGTGGCCAACTCGCACGAGGGCACACAGACGACCGGGTGGATGTCCGGGTGCACCGCCAACGACGTCGAGCCGGTCCTGCCCGTTTCGGAGTCCGTCCAGGAGATCGTCAGTCCGCCCAGCAGACTGGCCGAGACGTTGTCCGGATGGCCCTCGAACTGTGTGGCCAGGTCCAGCAAGGTCGCGACGTCCAGCGGTCCGGAGTCGGCGGGGTCCTGCCGGTCCGACGCCAGGGGCTGGGCCGAGGCCAGGGGCTGGGCCGAAACCAGGGCGCGCGCCAGGGACAGCCCTGCCACGACAGCCGTGGCCGACGACCCGAGCCCACGCCCGTGCGGAACGACATTCGTGCAGGTCAGTTCGAGACCGGGCTGTTGTACCCCGGCCCGTTCCAAACCCGCGCGCAGGGCCCGTACGACCAGATGTCTCTCGTCCAGGGGCACCTCGTCGGCCCCCTGCCCGCAGACCCGCACGACCAGTTCGTTCGGATCAGGCAGGACCACGGCCTCGCACCGGTCGTACAGGCCCAGGGCCAGGCCGATACTGTCGAATCCCGGTCCCAGATTCGCGGTCGACGCCGGGACCAGAACCCCGACCGGGTCACGGCTCACGCGCACCTCGCCCGCAGTCCCCCGCCGGTTCCTCATGTGTCGCCCTCGACCCGCATCACGCTCTCCACGGCGTGCACGGAATCCAGGTGGGCGAGGGCCTCGACGGTCGAGGAGAGGGCCGCGTCGGTGGCAGCGTGGGTCACGACGACCAGGCAGGCCCGCTGGGCCGCCGTCTCGTCATCGAATTGCCTGCTCTGGTGCTGGTGCTGACGCACGGTCTCGATGGAGACCCCGTGCTCTGCGAACGCCCCGGCGACCGTGGCCAGGACCCCGGGACGGTCCAGGACATCGAGGCTGATGTGGTAGCGGGTGATCACTTCGCCCATGGGGCGGACCGGCAGCCCGGCGTGGACCGAGTCGGCCGGACCGCGCCGTCCGGCCACCTTGTTCCGGGCCACGGTGACCACGTCGCCCAGGACGGCGCTCGCCGTGGGGGCTCCCCCGGCACCCTTGCCGTAGAACATGAGTTCCCCGGCGGCCTGGGACTGGACAAAGACGGCGTTGTAGGCGTCCCGGACCCCGGCCAGCGGGTGGTTCTGGGGAATCATCGCGGGGTGGACCCGCACGGACACCCCGGGCGTGCCGTCGGGGCCCACGGTCCGGTCGCAGATGGCCAGGAGCTTGACGACGGCGCGCATGCGCTCGGCCGAGGCGATGTCCGCGGCCGTGACCTCGGTGATCCCCTCCCGGTGCACGTCGGCCGCCGTGACCCGGGTGTGGAAGGCCAGGGAGGCGAGGATGGCGGCCTTGGCCGCGGCGTCGAACCCCTCGACGTCGGCGGTCGGGTCGGCCTCGGCGTAGCCCAGGGACTGGGCCTGGGCCACGGCCTCGGAGAAACCCATGCCGGAACTGTGCATGCGGTCGAGCACGTAGTTGGTGGTGCCGTTGACGATCCCCAGGACCCTGTGGACGGTGTCGCCGACGAGGGACTCCTTGAGGGGACGCAGGATCGGGATGGCCCCGGCGACGGCGGCCTCGTAGTACAGATCGACCCCGTTCTGATCAGCCGTGCGGAACAGGCTCTCGCCGTCCTCGGCGAGCAGGGCCTTGTTGGCGGTGACGACGCTCGCGCCCGAGTTCATGGCCCGCTGGATGAGGGTCCTTGCCGGTTCGATGCCACCGATGACCTCGATGACGATGTCGCACCTGTCGACGAGGGCCCCGGAGTCGGTCGTGAACAACCCCGGGTCGAGATCGACGCCGCGGGCCCGGCCGAGCCGTCTGACGGCGACCCCGGCCAACTGCAGCGGAGCTCCGACCCTGCGGGCGAATTCCTCGGACTGTTCTGTGAGCAGTCGAGCCACCTCGGTGCCGACCACGCCGCAGCCCAGCAGTCCCACTTTCAGGGGCTCCACGTCCAGCTCCTCTCCCTGACCGATATCGGTCCCGAACCTGTCTCCCACATCCGGCGGACGACCCGTGGCATCATCCCACCCTCCGGACAGCCCGTTCTGAACACCCGGTGATCCACGGTGTGCCGCACGTCGCGGAACGGGGTTCACGCGCCGGGATCCAGGCCGAGCAGATCGTCCTCTGTCTCGCGGCGCAGCAGGGTGGTGACGTGTCCGTCGCGCACGGCGAGGACGGGCGGGCGGGGGACCTGGTTGTACTGACTGGCCAGACTGCGGCAGTAGGCGCCGGTTCCGGGGACGGCCAGGAGGTCGTCGCGGCCGATGTCCCCGGGGAGGAACTCGTCACGCACGACGATGTCACCGCTCTCGCAGTGTTTGCCCACGATCCGGGTCAGGACGGGCGCGGCGTCGGAGGTGCGGCCGGCCAGGGCACAGGAGTAGTCGGCGTCGTACAGGGCCGTGCGAACGTTGTCGCTCATGCCGCCGTCGACGGAGACGTAGCGGCGCTGGGCTCCCTGGTCCAGAGGGACGTCCTTGACGGTTCCGGCGCGGTAGAGGGTGAAGGTGCTCGGCCCGGCGATGGCGCGCCCCGGTTCGACGAAGACCGTGGGGACGTCGATGCCCAGCCCGCGGCACTCCTTGTGGACAATGTGGGCCATCTGGTCGGCGATGGCCTTGGGTTCGAGGGGGTCGTGCTCGCTGGTGTAGGCGATACCGTAACCGCCCCCGAGATCGATCTCCTCCGGGCAGGTTCCGGTTTCCGCGCCGAGGCGGGCACACAGTTCGAGCAGCCGCCGGGCCGAGACCTCGAACCCCCCCGTGTCGAAAATCTGCGAACCGATGTGGCTGTGCACTCCGCACAGGTGGAGACGGGGATGCGCGATGATGCGGCGGGCTGCGTCGTGCGCGTGCCCCGAGGCCAGCGAGAACCCGAATTTCTGGTCCTCGTGCGCAGTGGACATGTATTCGTGGGTGTGGGCCTCGACCCCGACGGTGACCCGCAGCAGGACTGTCGCGTCGGTGTCGAGATCCTCGACCAGGCCCGTGAGCAGGTCGATCTCGCTGTGGGCATCGACGACGATCCGGCCGACCCCGGCCAGCAGGGCGCGGCGCAGTTCTTCGGGGGACTTGTTGTTCCCATGCAGGGTGATCCGTTCCGGGGGCATACCGGCCCGCAGGGCGATGGCCAGTTCGCCGCCGGTGCACACGTCCAGGCCGAGCCCGTCCTGGGCGATCCACCTCACGACGCCGGTGCAGGTGAAGGCCTTGCTGGCGTAGTAGACCTCGGATCGGCCGCCGAAGGCCGTGTGGAACGCTTCCCGGAAGGCGACGGCCCGGGCACGGAAATCGGCCTCGTCCAGGACATAGGCGGGGGTTCCGTACTCGCGGGCGAGGTCGTGCACGTCGACCCCTCCCACGTGCAGGGCGCCGCCGGCGCCCCGGTGGACGGTGGAGGCCCACAGGGCCGGCAGGAGGGCGTTGGGGTCCTCCGGGGGGCGCAGCCAGGCGGGCACTGCCGACACTCCCCCGTATCCGGGGGAGTGCAGGGCTCCGGCTTCGTGGGTTCCCATGGCTTCTCCGGTTCTCCTTCTGGGCCCGGTATCGGCGCGAGGGGCGCCGTCCGGGGCGTGCGATGACGGTGGGTGGGTGCCGGGTTCGGCCAGGTTGGTTCGATACGAACAGGGCCGGTGGGGCGGGCCCGATCGGAGCCCGCCGACCGGCCACAGACGGTGGGTGGTCACAGACGGTGGACGGTCACATGCGGTCGGGCGCTGTGACGCCCAGCAGCGTGAGCCCGTTGGCGAGCACGGTGCGGGTGGCCTCGTTGACCCACAGGCGCGTGTGGTGCACGGGCTCGACGGCGTCGTCGGCCCGGGGCGTGACCCGGCAGGCGTCGTACCACTTGTGGTAGTACCCCGCGAGTTCTTCGAGGTAGCGGGCGACCCGGTGCGGTTCACGCAGTTCGGCCGCCTGCGCGACGAGCCGGCCGAACTCCCCGAGCGCCGCGAGGAGCACGGCCTCGGTCTCGTCGGTGAGCAGCGCCGGGTCGAAGGCCCCCGCGAGATCGACCCCGGCCTCGCGGGCGTTGCGCGTGACCCCGGCGCACCGGGCGTGCGCGTACTGCACGTAGTACACGGGGTTGTCGTTGCTGCGCTTGACCAGCAGGTCGAGGTCGATGTCGATGCAGGAGTCGACCGACGAACGGGCCAGGGCGTACCGGGCGGCGTCGACCCCCACGGCCTCCACGAGGTCCTCGAGGGTCACGACCGTGCCGGCGCGCTTGCTCATCCGCAGGGGCCGGCCGTCGCGCAGCAGGTTGACCATCTGGCCGATGAGGATCTCGAGGTTCGTGCCGGGAGTGTCGCCGAAGGCCCCGCACATGGCCATCATCCGGCCGATGTACCCATGGTGGTCCGCGCCGAGCATGATGATCACCCGGTCGAACCCGCGCTCGCGCTTGTCGAGGTAGTAGGCGAGGTCGCCCGCGATGTAGGCGGGCATGCCGTCGCTCTTGAGCACGACCCGGTCCTTGTCG
The DNA here is from genome assembly GCA_030837505.1 of Actinomycetota bacterium. Classification (GTDB taxonomy): domain Bacteria; phylum Actinomycetota; class Actinomycetes; order Actinomycetales; family Kineosporiaceae; genus JAUPKJ01. The sequence goes on along the minus strand of JAUPKJ010000348.1, from coordinate 2,329 downwards.
TCGCCGTGGTCGCTCGTGCGCAGCCAGGTGGCGCCGTCGGCCTCGTAGATGCGGTCGAGGGAGCGCAGGCGGTCGATGGCCCGTTGGACGGCCCCGGACTCGTGCAGGGAGTTCTCGTGGAAGTAGACGTCGAACTCCACGCCGAAGTCCCGCAGCGTCTGCTTGATCTCGGTGAACATGAGATCGACCCCGCGCGAGCGGAAGACCTCGACCGCCTGGTCGTCGGGCAGGGCCAGGGGGTCGGGTTCGCCCGCGGCCGCGGCACCGCGCAGGACCTGCGCGGCAATGTCGTCGATGTACCGGCCGCCGTAGCCGTCCTCGGGGATGTCGCGGCCGTGGGCCCTGGCCAGGAGGGACCGGGCGAACCGGTCGATCTGGGCCCCGTGGTCGTTGAAGTAGTACTCGCGAGTGACCTGCGCCCCCGTGGCCTGCAGGATCCGGGCGAGACTGTCGCCGACAGCCGCCCACCGCGTGCCCCCCAGGTGGATGGGCCCGGTGGGGTTGGCCGAGACGAACTCGAGGTTGATCTTCTGCCCGGCGCCGCTGTCGCTGCGCCCGTACTCGACGCCGGCCTGCACGATCGTGCGGGCCAGCTCCCCCGCAGCAGCGGCGTCGAGCACGACGTTGAGGAACCCCGGACCGGCGATGTCGACCCGCGCGATCCCCGGCACCCGGCTCAACCGCGCCGCGATCACCCCCGCGACCTCGCGCGGCGGCCGGCGCGCTGCCTTGGCCAACTGCAGGGCCACATTCGTCGACCAGTCGCCGTGCTCGCGCAGCTTGGGTCGCTCCAGGCGGATGTCGTCGGGTACGGCGACGTCGACCTCGCCGGCGGCCACGGCCGCCTCCAGACAGGCCCGGACAGATGCGCAGAGTGCTGCGGGATTCACCTCCCCAGCGTATCGGGGCCCCGCCGCGGCCTGTCGCCCGATTAACCGCCCCGCCCCTGCCCGCCCGGCCTGCCCTGCCCTGCCCGCTCTGCCCCGGCAAGGCCGCACGTCGGACCGGCGCCGCGCGGGCGGGCAGACCGGCTGATCGAGGTCCGTCCACCAGGACGACGCGATTGACCGGTCGGCAGGACGGCGGGTTCGCGATCAGCGGACGCCGACCGCAACCCCGCTGATCGCGGTCCGTCCGCCAGGACGACGCCGAGAACAGGTCACCCCGACGGCCGAACCGCGATCAGCGGGCGCCGGAGGGGCGAGGGGCGGCGTCGGGGAACGGAGTTCAGCCCGGTCCGGGTGGGCTGGTATCGTCGGTGACGCCCCGAGCCCCCGTAGCTCAGGGGATAGAGCACCGCCCTCCGGAGGCGGGAGCGCAGGTTCGAATCCTGCCGGGGGCACTTTCACAGGTCCGCGCATTGCGCAGGAGTCTTTTCGAAATGGGCCGGCCTTCAGATGTTCGCCCATCGCAGTTTCTCCATGGCGGCCACCGCACCGTCGCCCATTCGTTGGATCACGTGCTGAACCGTTGTTGGATCACGTGCTGAACCGTTGTTGGATCATGTCTCACGTAGCGGGGGAGGTCGGCGGCCGTGGATCGCTACGTTCGGCGTCTGCTTGACGGGGAGCTGTGCGATGCGCTGGCTTCACACCCCACAGTTCCGTTATTACAATGAGTGTCAGACCGCAACTCGAGGTAATGTCGTTCTTGATTCGCGTTTGGTTGCACGATGTCACCTCTTTCGGGTCGACCTTTTTCACGGGGACAGCGGCGCGCCTGCGAGCCGGGCCCGGCTGTGGTGCCACCGGGCGATCGCCTGAGGCCTGCGCCGCCGCCTCGACCATCGAAGCAGGATCTGTTTCCTGGCCGCTGTGGCCGGTGATCTCGCAATGCTGATCAGGCGGAGCGTCTCAGCGACCGAGAGGCGAAGGCCTCCGATGTCGGGCGAGCGTTCCTCGTCTGCCCGGTGAGGTGTCGCGGCGTCGCCCAACGGGATCAGGCTTTCCTCCACCCCATCATCTTCCACCGGGAACCGTGTGATCACCGAGGAGCTGTGGGGCGCGGGATGGGTCACCACCGGGGAATCGTCGCTCCGCGACGGTGGGCCAGGATGACCGGGTTCTGTTTCACCGGAGGGATCCGGAGCTTGTTCGACGCGTTGACGGATCAGGTTTGCCCGTAGCATCGCCATCCCGCTGAGGGCATTATGGCATTGTATGCTCGAATATTTCCGGAACTGGTTCTGGTCCCAGCGGATCGGTCCTTTCCCGACAGCGATCGTCTCCTCGACCGGCCGCCGTCGTCCGATCATCAGCAGCAGGTTCGAGAAGGTCGGAGCGATCGGAGAATCTTTCGGGACGTGGCAGTACAGGAACCCAGTTCCGGG
>JAUPKJ010000347.1 GCA_030837505.1 Actinomycetota bacterium | reverse complement strand
GCATCTCACTACAAGTGATGATTCACGAGCACTCCGTTACACAGACCATCCGACACGCTCTGTCAGCGGGGACGATGCCGACCGCGTCGAAGGCCCGGGCCTGCTGCTCGGCGGTCGGGTCGTCGTTCTCAACGCACAAGTACCCCGACCCGGTCCCTTCCCGGGTCCTTGGGCCAGGATCACGCAGGACGAACAGGAGCCGGGCCAGCACACCGCCATGGATCGGCGCAACGTGAGGCAGCCAGCCGCGACCTCCGGTGTCCTGCAGCTCGTCGACAAGTTCGTTGATCGGTCGTACATGAGCGGCGTACCGCCCGGCATCCTGCTCGGCGCGGAACGCCGCATCCGCCATGAACCTGACCATGCCGCACCCCTCCCCCACCCGCCCGCGTCAACCGCAGGGTGCCAATACCCATCCCAGACTTGTCCTGGATGAACCTCGGCCGACAACACCTCCAGCTCAAACCTCGGGCCCCCTGCCGAGGGTTGCCGACCACCTCACGGAAACCCACACCGACGTCTTGGCCTTCGCCGCCTTCCCCACGGAGGTATGGCGTCAGATATGACCCACCAATCCTTTTTTTGGGGACGGTTGAACCGGAAGACCGGCCAGCCTGCCGCCGCCCCCAGCGACCTGGCCACCGACACCACCCCACGGGACTTGACGCGCATCGGTGCCCGAATAAGATCCGCCACCATGGGCAGAGTTGACGGAGTTCACCCGTAGACCCCTGCCGGGGAGCCCCAGCGAAGCTTTGTTGACGAATCCCTTGCACTCCAGGAAGCTCCGACCGCACGCACACCCGCTTGCTGCGGATGCATCGGACATGGGGGCACGAATCCCCCCGAACGTCTGAAAACCGCGTCTTCGGCATGTTTAACGTCGCCGTGTTCACCCACCTTTGAATACCCGCGTGTGGTGCTCGATCACCACACGGACCGTCAGGCGCGATGCGCGAACTGCGCCCTCATTCCGGACAGGCGCGCCCTCACCCGAGACGGTATGAGGATGCGCCTGCCGGCAGGTGGCTGACGCGATCTCACCGCCGGTGACAGCTCCCGGCGTGTGCAGGTGCCGGTGTCAGGTCAGGGACACTCGCCGATACCCAGCCGGGCCTGGGTCTCCTGCGCTCGCTCGGCGGCCGCGCTGGCGCCGTAGTGGCGGGGCATGTCGTCGGACGACCAGCCCAGCAGCAGCATCAGATCCCCGGTGTCGCCACCGGCGCGCTTCCACTCGTGGGCGAAACTGTGCCGCCACCGGTGGGCGTGCACGACGTCCACCCCGGCCAGCTTCCCCAGCCGCTTGAGCCGGATCTTGATGCCGTTCGGTGCCAACGCGGCAGCTCCCCGGTCGGCCAGCCACAGATCCGGCAGGCTTGTGCCTTTGTGCTTGTCCCGGGCCCGCAGATACCGCGACAGCGCCCGGGCCGTGCGCGGCCCGAACCGCATCCGCCGGTCCTTGGCCCCCTTGCCGTGGAAACGCACCGACTCCGTCGTCAGGTCCACGTCCTCCACCAGCAACCGGCCCACCTCCGACAGCCGGGCCCCGGTACTGCAGTACACCCGGATCAACGCCTCGTCCCGCAGGTTCACGAACGCCTTCCCCTTGCACGCCGCCAGCAGCCGGGCGGTGTCGTCGGCCGGCATCACCGGGATCAACCGCGCCGGGGTCTTCGGCTGACGGACCCGCTCCATCGGCGACCGGTCGATCGCCTCCTCGTCCTCCCGCAGCCATTTGAAGAACTGCTGCAGCCCCTTGTGCTTGTTCAACGCCGTCGACGCCGACCGCGTCTCGATCATCCAGGCCTGGAACACCTCGACGTGCCCCCGGGTGACCGCACACGGATCCTCCGCCGCGGCGTCCGCGTCAGGATCCGGGGAGTACTCCCCCAGGTACCGGCCCAGCTGCGCGGCGGCCAGCAGATAGTTGTAACGCGTCGTCTCCGGATAGTTACCCGACCGCAGCGACCGGTCCCAGTCACGCAGGTACCCGGCCCAGGTCCGGGACAGTCCCTCGGTGAGCTTCGCAAGATCCAGTACTGGCATGTGCACCTGCCCGAGTCAAAGAGTCCAACAGCGGCGTGCTAGACCCGAGCGACGTGCCGAACATGAAGAAGAGGGTCCCTACAGGCCTGTGACCTGCAGGAACCCTCTCACTGTCGGGACGGCGGGATTTGAACCCACGACCCCTTGACCCCCAGTCAAGTGCGCTACCAAACTGCGCCACGTCCCGGTGACACCGAACACAGCGCGAAGCCGTCCCTCGATGTCGTGACGATCCTAGCGCACGGGTGGGGAAGGTCGCGCAGATGCGTCACCGGCGTCAAAGCCCACGGACGACGGACGACTCCGCCGGTCACTCCGCGCGGTCACGTTGCGGTTCGTCGGCGGGGGGCGCGAAGCTGACCTGCGCCGTCTCGAGGATGCCGCCGCGCCGCCCCGGCGCGTTGTGCCATCTCCAGTAGTAGTTCGTATGGGCGATCACCTGCTCCGGCGGGAGCGCGCCGTGGCCGGTGCAGTCCTCCGTCGTGTGGGCGTCGGCCACCAGGGTCGCGTCATATCCCCGCACGACGGCGCCGTGGAGGGTGGAGCGGATACACACATCGGTCTGGGCACCCGTCACCAAGAGTTGGCCGACGGAGTGCGTGGCGAGCACGGCCTCCAGACCGGTGTCCTCGAAGGCGTCGCTGTAGTGCTTGTGTACAAGCGGCTCCCCGTCGCGTCGCTCCAGTTCCGGCACGTACCGCCAGGGTTCACTGTCACGGGGCAGGTCGTCGTCCCAGTGCTGCACCCACACCACGAGCGTGCTCTCCGCCCGAGCCCGGTCGAGGAGAGTGTTGATGTTCGCGATCACCGCGTCGCGGTTGCAGGCGTCCGACACGACACCGTTCTGGACGTCGATGACCAGAAGTGCGGTGTTTGACCGGTCCCTGAAAGTAGTCAAGAGGTCACCCCGATACTCGTTCTGCCACTGGCGATCGACCATAGTCACCGACACCGACAGCTCACCTCCTCCGATCGCGTCCGGCCCGTCCCGCCGGGTGATGATGCTGCGCCCGGCGGGACGGTCACGACCGTGACCGGTCCGGTCGGCGTCGCGGTGACCGGTCCGGAAGGGATCGGCTACGAGCGGCTCACCGCCCGAGGACGGTGAGCTTGACCTGCTGGATCGGTGCCACCCCGGTCTCCCACGGGCGCCGGTACGCGAAGGTGACGTCGGTGGTGCCCGGCGCGGTGACCCGGTACCGGAAGTAGCGGGTCCCGCCGACACCGACCATCCCCGAAGGAGCAGGGTCCTGCACGTAGTCGCTGTCCAGGAGAGTGAGTGGGCCGCTCCCGGCGGCGGGGAGCGATTGGCTCCAGCCGTACCCGGTGCTGGGGTTCTCGGACAGGCTCACCGAGAAGACCGTGCCGACGTGGAAGCAGCGGGACAGAGCGACGCTCGCCGCGGTGTTGTGGGGCACCTCGACGAGGACGCCGCGATCCTTCGACGGCACAGTGGGGGCGGGGGTGGTGCTGGTCGGCGCCGCGGCGGGTCTGACGGCGCCGACGCCGGCAGAGACGGGGACCGCACCGGCGGTTCCGGTCAGCGTCGTCGCGAGGAACGCCGCGGCAAGGGCTGCGGTGACGGTTGGGGCGAGCAGTCTGTTCATGTGTGGCCTCCGGAGGTGATCTCCACGAGCGGGGCGGCCACAGTAGATCTCCGCCCGCCAAAAGGGGTATAGCGCCCATACGTGTTCTTGGCCTCCCGGCGTCCGCCGGGTCGGGATCCGGGCGCTGAGCTGCGAGGTTCACAGCCCGACGACCGCAGGACGCTGCGTCCGGGACACCACCGACCGCCCCGGGACGAAAAGAATCCCGCGGAGCCGGCCAGGAGAGGGTGGCCGGCCTCTCGTCAAGGATCCGGCCGGTGCACAGACCCGGTTCGCGGCCGGGCTCGATGAAGTACTCGTCGCGGAACACCGCGATGAAGACCTCCTGCGGCAGCGTCAGCATCATGCCCACGTCGATGGTCTGGCTTGAGTGAGCCTGCAGGGCAGGACGTCCACCCGCAGATGGATCTCGACTTCCGGGTTGCCGTCGTCGTCCAGGCCCTCCGGAGGACGCCGTGATCGCCGTCCTCGCCCGGTCGGCAATCGTGCCTGCCCCGAGTCCGGCCACGACCCCCGTACAGTCATTGCAGTCACGACTGCAATGACTGTATGATCAGGCTATGCCCGACATCACCGACGACGCCGATCTCGCCTTCGTGGACGACGTGGCGACCTTCTTCGCGAGAGAAGGTCTTCCGTTGATCGCGGGGAGGGTGATCGGGTGTCTGCTGATCTGCGATCCGCCTGAGCGCAGCGCCGCCGATCTGGCACGTGATCTCCAGGCGAGCCGGAGCTCCATCGGGAATGCCATGAGGCTCCTCACCCCGAGCGGGCTCGTCGAAGGCTTCCACCGCCGGGGAGATCGCCAGGAGTACTACCGGATCAGTACCGACGGCTGGAGCCGGATGCTCGCGAACCGGTACGCGACGACCGCGGGTTTCCGCCAGATCCTCGAACACGGTCTGACATGTCTCGACGGAGAATCGCCGGCTCGCCGGGAACGGCTGGAGAACGTCACTGAGCTCTACCGGTTCCTCGAAGGCGAGTTGCCTCAGTTGTGGGCCCGATGGGAACACCACGTCGCCCGTCAACGGGAACCGTGAGACCGAGCAGGCGAACCGTGAGACCGAAGGAGGAACCGACTGTGGTGAAGACACCGGGACACGGGGGTCTGGACGTCCCTGAAGGCCACCTCAGCTACCTGACGTCGGGAGATCACGGCCCCGCCGTCGTCCTGCTGCACGGCGCGGGGTTCGACAACAACCAGGTTTCCTGGGCGCGGCTGGGTCGTGAACTCTCCGAAGACCATCGGGTGTTCGCCCCTGACCTTCCCGGGCACGGGGAGAGCAGACCGTGGAATGCCTGTGCGGATGGCCGTGGGCTGGAGGACGTGACGCTGCGTCTTCTCGACCACTGGGGACTTCGCTCCGCGACGCTCATCGGGCTCTCGCTCGGGGCAGCGATCGCCATGGGGACGGCGCTGCGAGCCCCCAGCCGCGTCGACCGGCTCATCCTCGTCTCCAGCGGAGGTATTCAGGATCGTGTGCCCCATCACGAGCTCAGTTACCTCATGACCAAGAGACCGATGACGTGGCTGTTCGGCCTGATCCTTCGGCGCCCCGCCGTCGCCCGGCGCTTCATCGACGGCATGCCTTTCACCGACGACGTCGGGGAACGGGAGCGTCGGCAACTGGAGGACCTCATCCGGGAGGAGGCCGCACGGCGGCGGGGACAGTTCCTCGACGACTGGCAGCGCCTCTCGATGGGTCCGAGACGTTCCCTCGTCGATTTCCGGCCCGGCTTGAGACGCATCTCCTGCCCGACGTTGTTCGTCCACGGCCGTGACGACGCCCTCGTTCCCCTGCGTTACGCCCAGGACGCCGCGAGCCGGGTGGAGGGGGCCCGGCTCGCGGTCATCGAGGGCGCCGGGCACACCGCTCCCCTGGACCATCCGGCACAGGTCGGGCAGGTGATCCGGGAGTTCCTCGACGCGACGTCGCCGGGTCACCACGACTGAGCCGGTTACCGGAGTCCGGTAACCGGCCCACGTCGGATTGCGAGGATCAGGCCGCGCTGCAGGTCACCGAGGGAACGGTGATCGGCGATCCGGTGGAGCTCCCGAGAAGGCCGACCTCGACGGCTGCGCCCGGGGCGAGGGCACCGTTCCAGCCGAGGTTGGTGACGGTCACCGAAGACCCGCTCTTGGCCAGAGTCCCGTTCCAGAGCTGGGAGATGCTCTGACCGGACGGGATCGTCCACGTGAGCCGCCATCCGGACAGGACAGCGGCACCGGAACCACGCACCGACACCTGAGCCTGGAACTCGGAGTTCCACTGGCTGGTCACCGTGAACGTCGCCGTGCAGGGTGAGTCTGACGTCGCCGTCGGGGTCGGGGTCGCCGTCGGGGTGATGGTCGCCGTCGGCCTCGTTCCGGCGTATTGCCCGGCGACCGTGGCGAGTTCCGTGCCGGTCCCGTTCATATAGGAGGACCGCAGCCAGGAGACGAAGGCGTTGAGACTGCCGGTGGAGGAGGCGGCCGACCACTTCTCCTCCTTGTCCTGGTCGAAGTACACGAGCATCTTCAGGTCGGGATACCTGCCCGACTGAAGCGCCGAGTTCATGTCGTTGATCCACTGGGTCTTGTTGCCGCCGTCCTCGCTGGAGGCGTACTCGGACACCGTCACCGGTCGTTTAGGAGCGATGGACCGTGCCTTGGCGTAGGAGGCGTCGAAAGCGCTGGCGAAACTCACCCAGTGGTTACCGGTGGTGTCCCACGAGGGTCCGTAGCCCCAGTTGTAGCCGTCGATACCCACCCAGTCGACATAGGCGTCACCCGGGTAGGACGCCGCGGGGTCGTTGTAGCCGGCGTCGGGCGTGGAACCGTTGTTGAAGGCCCAGATCCACTGCACGTTGGTCCCGCCGACGGCCGTCACGAGGTCGTGGACACGGCGGTAGGCCTTCACGTACAAGGAGGGGTCGGAATTGTTGTTGGCGATGCCCCAGGGGTACCAGTTCCCGTTGAACTCGTGCCCCCATCGGACCATGACCGGCGATCCGACCGAGGCGAACTCGGCACCACGGGCCTTGATGTAATTGTCCCAGGTACCGTTGATGATGTCCTTCAGGTGAATCTGCGCGCCGTCCGAGACGCCCAGTGAGGTATCCCAGGGCTCCCAGGTGTAATGCGGCATGATCCCCTGATTCCACAGGGACTTGGCCTCGCTGACGGGGAACGCCCTGCCACTCGCCCAGTTGTCGAACCACATGACGCTGGCGGGCTTGACGCCGTCCTGGGCGGTCGCCGCCGACGCGATCGCCGTGGGCGACGCCTCACGGAACACCGCGAAATACTTGGTGGCCGAGGTGGCGGTCGTGGCCCCGCTCGCGGGGAGGGTCAGTGCCGCGCCGGCCAGCAGGCACACCGTGACGGCGGCCACCGCCTTGCCGAGTCGGGCCAGATGTCGCGATCTCATCGTCATGCCTCCGTGGAGGTGTGGATACGGATGGCTGCTTGTTCCCGGAGCGGACCCCGGCTCAAGGAAATTTCCCTTCCCGGCAGAGGCAGGTCAAGCATTAATGATCGACAGCAGCATTGAGTGAGGCGGTGAAGGCCCCTGACCTGAAACACTTTCGCCCAGGTCACGGCACCAGAAGGTCCTCCAAGAGACAGAGACTTCCCGAACCCGCGACGGAAAGTTTCTTTCAGAGGACCGTTTTCGAAATCCGTTGAAGGTCACCTACACTGACCGTGGCTCCAGCAGGGCCAGGGGGATCACGGGGGACGAGGGACGCCGATGGCGGGAGACGCCGACAGAAGAGTCACCATCGCCCGGATCGCCGAACGGGCGGGGGTGTCCGCACCCACCGTCTCGAAGGTCCTCAACGGGCGTACGAACATCGCCCCTGGCACTCGGGCACGCATCGAGCAGGTGATCCTCGAAGAGGGATACCAGCCCCGGCCCCGGAAGACGCACCGCAGTCCCGTCATCACGCTCGTCTTCCAGCGGCTCGACAGCTTGTGGGCCGTGGAGATCATCCGTGGCGTCAGGGAACGCGCCCACGCAGCGGGGTTCGACGTTCTCGTGGACGAGGTGACCCAGGTACCGCCCTCGGGCGCCGACTGGCTGCAGAAGGCTCTCTCCCGGCAGCCGCAGGGCATCGTCACGGTCGCGGCAGGACTCAGCGAGCAGCAGAAGAAGGTGCTCAGACGGAGCAGCACGCCCCTGGTGGCCCTGGACCCGTCGGGTGATCCGATCCACGGGACGGTCTCGGTCGGGGCAGCCAACTGGAGCGGTGGGTATGCCGCCACCCGTCATCTGATCGGTCTCGGCCACCGTCACATCGCGGCCATCAGCGGCCCTCTCGACATCGCCTGCGCCCGTGCTCGTCACGACGGGTACCGGGCGGCGATGGACGCCGCCGGGCTGACAGTCCCCCGCCGGACCTGGTCGGCGGCGTTCCTCGCCGAGGACGGACGGCGCGCGGCGCTCGAACTGCTCGACAGTCCCAGGAGGCCGACCGCCGTCGTCACCGGCAATGATCTCCAGGCCCTGGGGGTCTACAAGGCCGCCCGCGCCCTCGGTCTGCGCATTCCGGAGGATCTGAGCGTCGTGGGGTTCGATGATCTGCCGATCGCCGACTGGTGTGTTCCCGAGCTCACCACCGTCCGGCAGCCGTTGTTCCAGATGGCCGTCGCGGCGACCGATCTCGTGCTGGACATGGGACGGCGCGAGATCCCTGAGGACCATCGGATCGAGTTCGGCACCACCTTGGTGGTCAGGAAGAGCAGCACACCTCCCGGACTGTGATCCCAGGACACAACGCATCGGCTCACCGGTTCACCCTCAACCGCATGTCGCAGGTGAAAGGGTTGCATTTGTAACACCTTCATCAACCACATCGGAACCGGTCATGCCGAACCGGCATGACCGCAGCTCAGCACAATGGTTGCCACGCTCTCCGGCTTCGTCACGACGAACCGGCGATCTCGAAGCAGAAGCTTCCAGCGCTTCTGGTGGAACATAAGATTCCTCGCACGAAAGCAGGAGCGCAGAATGTCGATCCTGTTTCCTCCCGAAATCCATTCGGCGAGGTAACGGTCT
>JAUPKJ010000048.1 GCA_030837505.1 Actinomycetota bacterium | reverse complement strand
TGCGCGGACCGGGCCCGACGGCTGCGGATCCAGCAATGCCGGGAAGGCTGGCACCGGGAAGACGAACCCCTCCCCCCGGCCGACCCGGCCACCCCCGGGCAAATCGCGCTCATGATCGAACGCGCCGACATCACCACGGCCCGGGACGAACTCCGGGACCTGGGCGACACCCTGTCCGCCGTGGCGGCGCAGGAAGCCCTCGACGACGTCGACACCCACCTACGCCGCACCGGGATCCGCGGGACCATCGAACCCCCGACGCGGGGACGGCGGGTGCGCTCGACCCGCCGCCGGCAGGACGCCCCGGACCTCCCCCGCTGCCCCAGAGCCTCCACCACCCTCGGCCGCACGTATGTCGATGCGCGGACCGGGCACTCGTTCCGCCCGTCGCTGTTCCTGACCGTGACCCTGCCCTCCTACGGGCGGGTCCGCTCCGACGGGACCCCGGTGGATCCGGACACCTATGACTACGCGCGGGCGGCCCGGGACGCCCGGCACTTCGCAAAACTCCTGGACCGCCTCGTGCAGAACCTCCGCCGCGTCGCAGGGTACGACCTGCAGTACTTCGCCGTCGTGGAACCGCAACGACGCCTGGCACCCCACGCGCACTTCGCACTCCGCGGAACCCTCCCCCGGGCCCTGATCCGCCGCGTCCTCCGCGCGACCTACCACCAAGTCTGGTGGCCACGCCTCGGACCCGCCGTCTACGGCCCGGACCGGACCCCCCTCTGGGACCCGACCAGCGGACCCGACGGGCAGGGCGGGTTCGTCGACCCGGACACCCGCACGCCGTTGCCGACCTGGGACCAGGCCCTCGACGCCCTGGGGGACGACGCGACTCCCGCGCACGTGATCCGTTTCGGGGACCAACACGACGTTCAAGGGCTCCTGGCAGGGTCCCCGCAAGCCGACCGGCGGATCGGGTACCTCACGAAGTACCTGACCAAGTCGATGGGCGGCGCGCACGAGAACCCCACCCCCACCCAACGGGCGCACGCGCGACGGCTCGCCGAAGTCCTCGCGGTCGAACCCTGCTCTCCCTCCTGTCCGTGCTGGCTGCGTCACGGCCTCCAACCCCGGGGCGCCCGCCCGGACCAGACCCCCGACTCCTGCCGCTCCCGGGCTCACCGCCCCGAACACCTCGGCTACCCGGGCAGACGGATCCTCGTGTCCCGCCAATGGTCCGGGAAAACCCTCACCGACCACCGAGCCGACCGACGCCGCCACGTCCTGGCAACCCTGGGCCTGGACCCCGACGACATCGGCGACAAGACCCGCGACCGCTACCACTGGGAACACGCCCGACCCGACCACCTCCCACCCCTGGGACACCGACTCCTGCGCGCCATCGCCCAACGCCACCGGTGGCGCGCCACCTACCAGGCAACCAGAAACCACCCACCACCCAGCCACGGGGAACCACCCGAGAGAACCCAGCTCTCCGGGACAGGTTCGGCAACCTGTGCTCCTTCCGAGTCGGGGGTGGCCTGATGCCCGGTCCGTTTCCTCTCAACGTGTCAACTACAGAAGAAAGGAATGTCGTGGTCAGGCTTTGGACGGCCCAGGACGTCGCGAATTACCTCGGTATCCCGCTCAAGACGCTCTACCAATGGCGTTCCACCGGTTATGGGCCACCGGCCCGACGGATCGGCAAGTATCTGCGGTACAAACCTGACGAGGTCACGACCTGGTTCGACCAGATCGACTCGCGGTCGGCGTGAGGGGAGGCATCGTGGCCAGACCACCTCTTCCTCTCGGAACGTGGGGACGGATCCGGAGGTATCGAATGACGGCACGGTCCTGGCGGGCTGTGACGAACTTTCGAGATTTCGACGGTGTGACCCGCAGGGTGGAACGTTTCGGGTCGACCGGGGCGAAAGCGGAACGGCGGCTCGTCGAGGACCTGACCCGTCGCACCCGGGCCGGCGGCGTGGGCGAGATCACCGGGGACACCCGGGTGCGGGACGTCGCACCCCTGTGGCTGAAGGAACTGGAACGCAAGAGAAGAGCATCGAACACGATGGCCACGTATGAGGACACGCTACGGATCCACGTGATCCCGGCAGTGGGGATGTTGCGGGTCCGAGAGGTGACCGTGGGCGTCGTGGATCGTTTCTTGGGGAAGATGCAGGACCTGACCGGGCCTGCGGCTGCCAAGCACTGTCGCACGGTTTTGTCCGGGGTCATGGCTTTGGCAGCCCGGCACGATGCGGTGGCGTCGAACCCCGTGAGAGACGCAGCAACCATCACCAGTACCCGGTCCGCCGCACGGGCTCTGACTCTCGAAGAGGTGCGATGGATGCGTTCCCTGCTGTGGGCCGATTCCCGAGCGGTGGAGCGAGACATACCGGCGATCGCTGACTTCATGCTGGCCACCGGGCTGCGGATCGGGGAGACCTTGGCCGTGACCTGGGATGCCCTCGACCTGACGACCAGGAAGGTGGAGGTCCGTGGAACCGTGGTCCGCAAGAAGGGCGTCGGATTGGTGATCCAACCAGCGCCCAAGACGGCTTCCGGCTGGCGGACGATCCACCTGCCGGTTTGGCTCGTGGAAGTGTTGCGGTCACGTGAGTCGGTGGCCAATGACTGGAACGTCGTGTTTCCTTCGCAGCAAGGCAAGTTGCGCGAGCGCTCCAACACGAACGCGGATCTGCGGGAGGCGCTGGACCCGCTGGGTCTGCAGTGGGTGACCAGTCATACCTTCCGAAAGACTGCCGCGACTTTGTTGGATGCGGGTGGTCTGACGGTTCGGGAGATCGCGGATCAGCTCGGTCACAAACGGATCAGCGTGACGCAGGACACCTACTTCGGCCGGCGCGCCGCACCTTCGAGGGCAGCAGACGTTCTTGGCCGGATCGGCGGGAGCCAGGATACGCAGGAAGAGAAAAAGGGTGGGTAAAGGGTGGGGAGTCCGAGGGGACAGCCCCCGGTCAGGGCTCTGAGCTGGTGCTTTGGTGCGCCCGAAGGGATTCGAACCCCTAACCTTCTGATCCGTAGTCAGATGCTCTATCCGTTGAGCTACGGGCGCTCAGTGCGGCGTGCCGCCGAACTCACCTGAGGATAGCGGCTCCCCGCCCGTTGCGCCGAATCGGATCCTCAGGCATGTACCGTCCCATACCGGTCCGTTGGGAGTAATGGGACTCCAGGGTGGCCTGGGGTGTCGAAGACGCCGCCCGCCGGGGCACGGGAGGTCGCCGGAGAACGCTCATCCCCTCGCTCAGCAGGCACCCCTCAGCCATGGTCAAGAACTCGCTGGTCCTGCGACACGCCGACAAGAGCCCTTCAGGGAGTCGGACCCCGATCACACCGGCGTGCTCCGGGGACAGGTCCGGGGTGCCTAGGGGTGTGATCAGAGTCACTTTGCCGTGCCCTCGGAGGAGGGGTCTTCCGCCTTCCGCGGCGAGTGCCGGCAGGACCGCACGCTTGCCGCGGGAGGACTGCACGCTGCCGGGGCGCCCACAACACTTCGCTCATCCCCGGCCGGAAAGAGCAGCGCTTCCGAGTTCCGGCGAATCGGCCCCGGTTCGGATCGAAAGCCCCTGGCAGACCACACCTGTCGCCCTCATGCTGGGAGGAGGAGCAGCCGTCTCCGGGATGCTCCCGCGATCGCGCACCAGGGTTTCATCGGACCGTCCTCGGCCGCACGGACGAAGTCCGCGTTATTTGTCCATTTATTTCGTGATTCCGAGCGATGTTTCTCGGAGCACCAGGTCCTCCACGACCGGGAGCACCCGATCCGTCCTGCAGGACCCAGACCTGTCGTCCCGAGAACGCCGATGTTCTCGGGACCACCCAGAACCGGAGCAAACCGAGCCGCCGGACGGATACTTCCTGCCCCCAATACCGAAGGACAACGAGTGAACATGCCGTTGCTCCCCCCGAAGGACGTTCCACTTTCGGCAACAGAGACATGGATTACTCAACCGTTTTTGTGACTTTTGACTTCTGCGAACGGAAACCCGATCGTCACCGTGTGCGAGCATCGGGACAACCCGGGACCTCGGTCCGGGGTGAGTTCGAAACAGCCACGTTTACGGTCGAATCCTCTCGTCAGCGAAGGAGCCGATCGCCGCATACGACCGACTGACGTTGCCCATCACTGTCGGTCATCACAGGACGTCGTCGCGGTGTCGAGCGCGAGAAAGGGCAGACCGTGACCACTGTGGACATGCATATTGATCCGTTGTCGGGCGCGCCGACGACCCACGGGCGCCTCCGTTCGTGGGTCGCTGAAATCGCTGAACTGACCACTCCTGATTCGGTTCGTTGGATCGACGGTTCCGACGAAGAAAACGCTCTCATCAATGAGATCCTGATCAAGAACGGCACTTTCACCCGCCTGTCCGGGAAGAAGGACAGCTACTGGTGCCCCTCCGACCCCACGGATGTGGCGAGGGTCGAGGACCGAACATTCATCTGTTCAGCAGACGAATCGGACGCCGGTCCGACGAATCACTGGATGGACCCCCACCAGATGCGCAAGATCATGACGGACCTCTACCGAGGTTCGATGCGGGGCCGCACCATGTACGTCATTCCTTTCGTCATGGGCAGGTTGGACGCCGTCTCGCCCCGTTTCGGGGTCGAGGTCACCGACAGCCCCTATGTCGTCGTCTCCATGCGCATCATGGCCAAGGTCGGCCAGGACGTGCTCAACGCCATGGGGAGCGACTCCGACTACGTCGCCTGCCTGCACTCCGTGGGGGCACCCCTCGCCCCGGGCGAGCACGACGTCCCCTGGCCGTGCAACGAGACGAAGTACATCACCCATTTCCCCGAGACCCGCGAGATCTGGTCGTACGGATCGGGATACGGCGGGAACGCCCTTCTCGGCAAGAAATGCTTCGCCCTGCGCATCGCCTCCTCCATGGCCAGGGACGAGGGCTGGCTCGCCGAGCACATGCTCATCCTCAAACTGACGAGCCCGGAGAAGAAAGTCCACTACGTCGCCGCGGCCTTCCCCAGCGCCTGCGGCAAGACGAACATGGCGATGATCGAGCCCACGGTCCCCGGATGGACCGCGGAAATGATCGGGGACGACATCGCCTGGATGCACTTCGGCGACGACGGCCGTCTGTATGCCCAGAACCCCGAGACCGGGCTTTTCGGAGTCGCCCCGGGGACGGGATGGGACACGAATCCCCACGCCATGAGGGCCATCGACGGCGGGGGATCCATTTTCACCAACGTCGCCCTCACCGACGACGGCGACGTCTGGTGGGAAGGCGCGACGGCCGAACCTCCCGGCCATCTGACGGACTGGCACCAGAAGAGCAGGACCCCCGACAGCGGAAAACTCTCGTCCCATCCCAACAGCAGATTTTGCACCCCCATCACGAACTCGTCGATCCTCGCCGACGAGTATCACGATCCCCAGGGAGTTCCGATCTCCGCGATCCTCTTCGGAGGACGGCGCGGATCGGTCATTCCTCTCGTCACCGAGGCCAGGGACTGGTCGCACGGGGTCTTCCTCGGAGCGACGACCAGCAGCGAGACGACGGCCGCTGCCGCGGGGCAGGTCGGCGTCGTCCGGCGGGACCCCATGGCCATGCTGCCTTTCATCGGTTACCACGTCGGTGACTACCTGCGGCACTGGTTGGAGATCGGCGAGTCGGCCGACCCCGAGAAGCTGCCGCACGTCTACTTCGTGAACTGGTTCCGCAAGGACGCCCAGGGCCGTTTCCTCTGGCCGGGATTCAGCGAGAACAGCCGTGTCCTGGACTGGATCATTCGGAGGGTCGAGGGCCGGGCCGAGGCGGTCCAGACCCCCATCGGCCTGGTCCCCGAGCCCTCGTCCCTTCACCTGGACGGTCTGGACATCTCGGCGGAGCAGCTCGAGGAGGTGCTGAGGGTCGATCCCGAGCAGTGGAGGTCCGAGTTGCCTCTGATCGAGGAGTGGTTCGCCAGGATCGGCGAGAAACTCCCGGAGGCCCTGCGCGAGGAACTGGAGCTGCTCAAGGCACGGTTGGCCTGATCCTCACGGACCGGCACGGGACGAGCGGGACGATCCGTGCGCCGGCGGCCCTCGGACGGCCCCCGGCGGGGGAAAGGCCCCGGACATGAGAACGGGTCCCGGCGATCACCGGGACCCGTTCACTGCGGAGGCGGCGGGATTTGAACCCGCGAGGGGGCTTTGAACCCCCAACCCGCTTAGCAGGCGGGCGCCATAAACCGGGCTAGGCGACGCCTCCCCGCGTTGCCCCAAGGCTACCGGCATGGTGGGAGGATGGGCAAAGCGGTCCGGCGATTCCGGGCACCGAGGGCCTGTCAGGGGGGTCCGACCGCCCGTTGTTGTGAAACGTGACTGATATCACTCCGGCTGCCGAGCCGGCCGCAGCCGAGCCCCCGGGGGCACTCGCCCCCGCCCTTCGTGACCTTGCGTAGGGATTCCTGCGACGCAGGGTCGCCGATCGGGTTCTCCCCGATCGGCCCCGAAGCAGAATCCGCCCAGCTCCCGCTCAGGAAGGAGGCCAAGGAAGCGGAGAACGGGTGAAACAGTTGCCCGCGCCGCCCGGCTCCGGCACCCGGCCTGTCATCCACATGTGAGAATGGTCCGTCAGCTGAGGTCGTTGGCAGGCGTTCGATTGCCCTCCAGGAGGAGCGAGTGACCCAGGTCGCGTCGGAGTCCCCTCGACGCGCACGCCGTGAGAACGAGAGCGGTAAGGCGATCGCGTGCAGGCATCACCACGAAGAAGACCCCGCTGACCTTCTGTCCGCCCGGGGGAGACATGCCACGCCTCAGGGGCAGGGGTTCGGTCGGGTGGTCGGGTGGACGATCCTGGGGTCGATCGTTCCGGGCACCGGCCTGCTGATCGCGGGACGTCGGACCGCCGGCAAGGTCGTGCTGGGATCCATCGGGGCCATCGTCCTGATCCTCGGGGTCATCGCCCTCATCGCCGGTCCGATCACTCTGGCGCGAAAGATGCTGTCGAATCCCGACAGCCTTCTCATGGTCGCGCTCGTCCTGGCTGTGCTGGCAGCCGGCTGGTCCGTCCTCATCGTGCGCACCCACCTCTCCCTGCGCGAGTACGCCGACCTGACCGACGGGCAGAGCCACCTCTGTTCCCTGCTGGTCGTCTCCCTCATCGGAATGGTCCTCGTCCCCACGGCCCAGGCCGCCAACTACGCCTGGGTGACCCGCGAGACCCTCAATTCCGTCTTCGACGGCGGCGACGACATCGCGGGCTCCGGTTCCCTCGACACGGGAGCCAAGGACCCCTGGGCAGCCCACCCCCGCTGGAACGTCCTGCTGATCGGCGGCGACGACGGCAAGGGACGCACGGGCATGCGCCCCGACACGATCATCATGGCGAGCATCGACACCAAGACGGGCAGCGTCACGATGTTCAGCCTGCCCAGGAACCTCGAGCACGTCCCGTTCCCCGAGGGCACCCCCCAAGCCGAGGAGTACCCCGACGGCTTCTACTGCGAGAACCCCGAGGACGGGATCAACCACGACTGTCTGCTCAACGGGATCTGGAACTGGGCCGACGCCAACAAGGCCAAGTACTACCCCAACGAGGAGAACGCGGGACTCGCTGCGACCGTGCAAGCGGTGCAGACCGCCACGGGCCTGCAGGCCGACGACTACGTCATGCTCAATCTCCAGGGTTTCCGGGATTTCATCGACGCCGTCGGCAAGATCGAGATCAACGTCAAGCAGGACCTGCCCATCGGTGGGAGCACCTCCAACCCCGTCGCCACCGGTTGGATCAGGAAGGGCAAACAAAAGCTCGACGGCTACAACGCCCTGTGGTACGCACGATCCCGTTGGTCCTCCACGAACGGCGACTTCGACCGTATGCGTCGCCAACGGTGCGTGATCAGTGCCGTCGTCGAGAAGGCTGAGCCCAAGACCCTCGCCCTGAACTTCACCGGCGTCATGGCGGCCCTCAAGAAGAACCTCCACACCTCGATCAAGACCTCGGAGCTCGACGCCTGGACCGAACTGGCCATGAGGGTCAAGAAGGGCAAGATCAAGAGCATTGCCTTCACCAACAACGTGATCAACCCTTCGGACCCGGACTTCGACAAGATGCGCAAACTGGTCGAGAAGGCCCTGGTCTCCCAGCCCGCCTCAACGCAGAAGACCCCCTCCGCAGGCTCCGGCACGACCCCGACCCCCAAGCCCAGTGCTTCCTCGACCGGGGGAACCTCCCCGACCACCTCTCCCGAGGACACGGAGGACGTCAAGGACGTCTGCAGCTGATCCGCCCCGTCTGGCGGACAGCTGAGGGGCAGATCGGTGGGTTGCCGGGCACAACCGCTGAAATATCTGTCGCCCGGGTGCAACTGAACCGAGTCCTGTGACGTCTTTTCCCTAGGAGACGTCCTTCGCGACGTTCCCCGAGTGGGAGGCTGCTGTGCAGGCCGGGCGGGGACGTGCTGACGGCCGTCCGGTGTCCCGTGGGAGGAACGAGTGCCTCAGGTCGACCAGCAGCCACCCAACAGCGCAGGCCCTGCCGATGCGGCCTCGGCCCGGGGGCGGCATGCCACGCCTCAGGGGCAGGGGTTCGGTCGGGTGGTCGGGTGGACGATCCTGGGGTCGATCGTTCCGGGCACCGGCCTGCTGATCGCGGGACGTCGGACCGCGGGCAGGTCCGTGCTGGGGCTCGCCGGAGCCGTCCTCCTGGCCCTCGGGGCCACTGCCCTCTTTCTCGACCCGATCGCGTCGGCGCGCACGATGCTGTCGAACCCCGACAGCTTCCTCCTGGTCGCGCTCGTCCTGGCTGCGGTGGCAGCCGGCTGGTCCGTCCTCATCGTGCGCACCCACATCTCCCTGCGCGAGTACGCCGACCTGACCAACGTTCAACGGCACCTGTGTTCCCTGTTGGTCGTCTCCCTCATCGGAATAGTCCTCGTCCCCACGGCCCAGGCCGCCAACTACGCCTGGGTGACCCGCGAGACCCTCAAATCCGTCTTCGACGGCGGCGACGACATCGCCGGGGCCTCCCGGACGATCGACGCGAAGGCCCATGACCCGTGGGCGGCCCATCCCCGGTGGAACGTCCTGGTCCTCGGCGGCGACGACGGCAAGGGGCGCATCGGTATCCGCCCCGACACGATCATCATGGCGAGCATCGACACGAGGACGGGCAACACCACCCTGGTCAGCCTGCCCAGGAACCTCGAACACGTCCCCTTCCCCGAGGGCACCCCCCAGGCCCAGGACTTCCCCGACGGCTTCTACTGCCTGGAGGGCGGGGTCAACAAGGAGTGTCTGCTCAACGGGATCTGGAACTGGGCCGAGGAGAACAAGGCGAAGTACTACCCCAACGAGGAGAACGCCGGGCTGACGGCGACGGTCGAGGCCGTCAGGGTCGTCACGGGGATCCAGTCCGACGACTACATCATCCTGAATCTCCGTGGTTTCCGCGACTTCATCACCGCCATCGGCGGAATCGAGATCAACGTCAGGAGAAGGCTGCCCATCGGGGCCAACGTCGAGAAGAACATCCCCGCCAGCGGATACATCGAGGCCGGTAGGCAGACCCTCGGCGGCTATCACGCCCTGTGGTATGCCAGGTCCCGATCGGACAGCTCCGACTTCGAGAGAATGCAACGTCAACGTTGTGTGATCAACGCCGTCGTGGAGAAGTCGGAGCCCCAGACCCTCGCAGCGAACTTCACAGGGATCATGGCAGCCGTGGGCAAGAATCTCCATACCTCGATCAAGACCTCGGAACTCGACGCCTGGACCGAACTGGCCATGAGGGTCAAGAAAGGCAAGATCAAGAGCATTGCCGTCACCGATCAGGTCGTCAACACGGCCCGCCCGGACTTCGATAAGATCCGTTCCCTCGTCGTCCAGGCCATCGCCCACGGGGCGGCCTCCCCCCGGACCCCGGTTCCCTCGGCCCCGACCGGTTCGAAACCGGCCGTCCCTCCCACGGGAACATCCGGGAATTCTCCGGGGAAGGACGTCGCCGAGGACGTGAAGGGCGTCTGTTCCTGACACACTCCTGACTGCCCACCCCGAGCTGCGGACTGCGGACTGCGGGCCGGGGAAGGACCTGCCACGAGCACCAACACTGTTCACGAGCTATGAACCTTTTTCACATGATATGTAACTTCAGCAAACACTCAGTGTCCGAATATTGGCACTCGATGCCAAATTCAGCTACTTTACGTGGCGCGGCCACCCCGTAACGGAGTCGATACGAACTACCATCGTCGCTGGTAGTCAACGGTTCACCGCAACGAGTCGCCGAGGAGGAGCCCGGGCGACCGTCCGCTCCCCCGGGGTCCCACTGCCCTGCCGGGGCCGTCCCAGCCCCGTCCCACCCTCACGGACAGGCCCCCCGAACTGCTTCGGCACGTTACGATCTCCGATGACAACGCGTCCGGGGTGCGGGTGGCCCAGCAGAGGGGGATCGCGTGTGACGGGGAAATACTCTCTGGAACAGACAGAGCATGCCGTTGACGAACGACTGGCCGGATTGCCGACCGACCGTGAAGCCATGGCTGCTGTAGCGAATCTGTACCGCGCAGCCGGTGCGGTGCGAAATCACTTCGAACGAACAGTGCTCGCGGAACAGGGACTGACCTGGACCGCGTGGATAGTGCTCTGGGTCGTGTGGGTCTGGTCCGACATCGAGACCCGACACACAGCGGTCCAGGCCGGTATCTCCAAATCCACGCTCACCGGCGTGGTCACGACATTGGAGAACAGAGGGCTGATCCGGAGACGTCCGTATCCTGCGGACGGCCGAAGGGTTCTGCTCTCTCTGACCCCCAAGGCCAGGCGCCTCATGGACGAGTTGTTCCCCGAGTTCAACCGGCAGGAGACGCACACGGTCGCGGCCCTCACGGGCCAGGAGCGGCAGGTCCTGACCGAGGCCCTCCACAAGGTCGTGCAACATCTGGACGACGACCCGGGTCTCCCACGATGACCCGGTAAGATCCACTGCGGAATTCACGGGAAGACGCCACGAATTCCGTCGGCGTACGGTGCGGAATCCATCTGCATCAATTGCATCACCCGGCGTGTCCCACCCTTTCCAGCGTGTCCCGTTCTTTCCGGAAGACACCCTGTCCTGAGCGCGCCCCCGGCTCCCACCGGGGGCGCTGCTCATCCCCCGTCCGCTTCCCACAGTCCTCGCACGGCCGCCCCGAGGACGTCCTCGGCCACACCGGTCACCGGTCTGACGATGACCGGGACCGGTGGGCGGTCCGCCCTCCCCCGCGGATCGACGCCCCCGTCCTCGGGTCCGCGCGCTCCACCGTCCGGCGGCACTCGGGCCGCGACCTCCGCGCTGATCCGTTCGGCCACGGCCTGCGCTGCCCAGCTGTCGGTCCCCGGGAGCAGAACGGCGAGTTCCTCCCGCCCGAACCGGTACAGGACGTCCCCGACCCTCAGGGCGGAGTAAAGGTGACGGACGACATCCTTCAGTACCCGGTCGGCCTCGGCACCTCCCTGCTGTGCCCCGAGCCGCCGCAGCCCCGGCAGACGGAGGACGACGAGGGTCAGCGGCATCCCGTGCTGCTCGGCCCCGGTCAGTGCCCGCCTCAGGTCCTGCAGCAGGCGGCTGTGGCGCGGCAGGTCCGTCACGGCGTCGACGTCGGCCTCCCGGTGGACGTCCCCCCTGCGCGCGTGCCGGTCCAGGGCGGCCCCGGTCATACGGGCCAGACGGGACACGGCGTCCCGGTCGGACGGGGCGAACGGACGTTCGGCACGGCGTCGGACCAGCAGGGTGCCCACGAGCGCCCCGCCGGCCGGGACGGGCACGGCCAACAGGGCTGTCGGGCCGTCGGCCGAGAGCGGATCGGAGCCGAGGACCTCGCACAGAGGTTCCGACAATCTCAACAGCGCCCCCAACGTCTGCGGTCCCCAGATCTGCCGGGCCCCCGTCCCCCCCGGCTCCTGCCAGAGGACCCGGGGGCCCTCGACCGACCTCACCACGAGCGAGGCGTACCCGGCGTCTGACACCTCCCTGGCCCGACGGGCCGCGATCCCGGCGATCCCCCTCCGGTCCCGTCGGTCGGCGAGTTCCCGGCGGGCCTTCAACAGCACCTGTCGCTGCCCTTCCGTGGCCCTTCCCGGCGTTCGGGTGTCAACGGGGGATGTTCTGGTCGCCCCTGCCGCGAAAGGGCCGCTGTCGGGCCAGACAACGCCTGCGCGAAGAAGGTCGGAGACCAGCTTGGGTCGGCTGCTCCCGCGGACCGAGCTCTCGGGGACCCTCTCGCGGACCGAAGTCTCGGGGACCATGGATTCGGCGGCCATGGGCTCGGGGACGGGAGGCACTGTGGGCGAGGGCACTGTGGGCGAGGTTGTCGGGATCTTCCGGGGCGGAGAGCCCGCCCCGGCAGCGAGCACAGGGCCGAGGAGTCCCTCCAGCGGGATCGGCTGACGCCTCGTGCGACGCACCTGACGGACCCGCACGGCCAGCAGGGCGGCCGCGAGCACGAGCACGCAGGCGCCCAGGACCTGGAGGGACCCCGTCGAACTCGCTGCGTCCGCGAGGAGGACAGACCCGGCCACTGTCGGGACATCGGCAGACCGGGGGCCGGATCCAAGGGATGATCAGCAGGTTTCCGAACCGTCGGGCCGTTGGGAACGCCGCATGACGGTCAGCTGTGGCCCCGGTTCTCCCGCCAGGCCCGGCAACCGGGTCCGGCCTATGACGTCGAAGCCCCGGCGGCGGTAGAACTCGACGTTGTTCGGCTCGGCGGTCTCCAGCACGACCGGCACCCCCGAGCGGTCGGCAGAGCGGAGCACCGGCCCCACGACGGCCGTGGCCCGTCCTTTCCCACGGTGTCCGGGGCGCGTGGCCAGGACCCCCAGATACCAGTGGGGGATCTGGGGCAACAGACGATCCACGGCCTGATCCGCGAGGCCTATCCGCTCCTGGACGCCGTCCGGCAGCACGGCGAGCATCGCCCGGTACCGCTGGGAGACCGTCTCGGGTCCCAGGAGGTTGCCCCCCGGGGGGATCCACAGGGAGGCCGCGTGCAGATCTTCGGTCGCCCAGACCTCACCGCCCGCGATCCTGGTGTCCAGAAGGACGCCGAAGAAGGCCCGGGCGTGGTCGCGGTAGTCGTCGTCAGGGAACCACCAGCGGACGAGGCGGTCCTGGTCGAAGGCCTCCACCAACATGGACAGAACGGTGTCCCGTTCCTGTGGTCCGACGCGTCGGGTCTCGGGCACACAGACATCCTGCGCGAGGGGATCACACGGCCGATGACGGGGTGGCACGGACCGAAGACGTCCCATCACGTCCTCAAAGGGGGCAACACCAGGAGGCTTCGACTCGCGACGACCGGGCGTCGGATCCGCCGGGGACCGTCGAGAATTGGATCGACCTCCCTGCCGGAAGAGAACTCACCGGCAGGGAGGTCGTGTTCGTGGGGGCGATCGACATCACGCCGCATCGCCCGGCATGGCATGCACCCGTAGCCCCGAGCGCCCGGCGAGAGGGGCGATCCGCTCCAGATCGGCCCTGCCGCGCACCAGGAGCACACGGGCTCCGGTCCTGGTCGCAAGCTCATCGAGGGCCTCAAGGGCCAGCTCGTCACGCAGGGCATTGCCGTTGAGCTCGAAGGTCTCCAGGAGGCAGTAGCCCTCCCGGTGGGCGTAGGCGGCGAGCGCCACGCGGGCCTGGCTGCGGTGGGGCTCGGTCGACGGGGGAATGAGATGCACGAGCCCCACGGCGAGTGGCTTGACCGACGACGGCATCTGCTTCTCCCTTCCCCGGGTGCCCTCCGAAGTCACGGGGAGCAATGACCGATCGATTCACAGTCCTCGGTCACGCCGCTTCGGGGTCGGCACGGTTGATGCACCTTCAGGGCACCACGCGCGGAGAGGACGATCACACCCCTTCACGGGACGTTCCAGGACGTCTTATCGTAGAGTGACCTACACACGTCCCCGGGGGAGCAAATGGCTAACGAGCGGCTACGCAGCGTCATCGCAGCGGCGGGCTACAGCTACGAAACTGTAGCGACGGAGGTGGGGGTCGATCCCAAGACGGTGGAACGCTGGGTGACCTCCGGTCGGACCCCTCACCGGACCCATCGGTGGAAGGCCGCCAGGCTGCTCAGCCACGACGAGGCCTACCTGTGGCCCTCCGTGCTCGGGGAAGCCAGGACCGGTGCAGCGAGTGAAGCCGAGCTGCTGCGGATGTACCCGACCCGCGGTTCGGTCCCCATGGACCTGTGGATGTCCCAGTTGCGTGAGGCCGGGGAGAGCCTGGACCTGCTCGCCTATGCCGGCTTGTTCCTGTTGGACAACAACCCGGACGTCGCGGATCTGATCAAAGCCAGGGCGGAGAAGGGTACGCAGGTTCGCATCCTGCTGGGGGACCCGGGCTCCCACGCCGTCCGGTTGCGGGGGCAGGAGGAGGGGATCGGGGACGGCCTGGCCGAGCGGATCCGCATTGCCCTGCGGTACCTCACGCCCGCGATCGGGGCACCCGGGGTACAGATCCGTCAGCACTCGACGACCCTGTACGCCTCGATCTACCGCAGCGACGATTCGATGCTGGTCAACCTGCACATCTTCGGGTCGGGGGCTCCGGCGAACCCGGTGATGCATCTTCGTCGGGTCCCGGGAGGACGGGTCTTCGCCAGCTACCAACGCAGTTTCGAACGGGTCTGGCACTCGGCCACGCCTCTCACACCTCCCACCTCGCCGTCGATGATGAGCTGGTGACGAGTTGGGGCGCGTCGATCACTACGGGGATCCCGACGCTCCGGCGGCCAACAGCCTCGTACCGTCGGTTACGGCGGTGGCCCGGAGGACGGACGGCACGTTGCTGCTGGTCAGGAGGTCGGACAACGGACTTTGGGCCTTGCCGGGCGGAGCGGTGGACCTGGGGGAGTCCGTCAGCCGGGCCGTCACGAGGGAGGTCGAGGAGGAGACGGGGATCCTGGTGCGGGCGGTGGGTCTGGTCGGGATCTACTCGGATCCCCGGCATGTGATCGTCTACGACGACGGCGAGGTCAGACAGCAGTTCTCCCTGTGTTTCACCACGGAGATCCTCGGAGGCAGCCTGCGCACGAGCCCCGAGACCAGCCAGGTCCTTTTCGTCGCTCCCGGGGACCTGGACGAGTTGGAGATCCATCCGTCGATGCGGCTCAGGATCGCGCATGGCCTGGATTCAGATCGTCGCACACCTCACATCGGCTGAACTCGGTAAGAGCGACCGCACAGGAGTTAGAACGACCGCACAGGAGTTTTGAACACGCAGCGGCGAAGTGCGACGCGAGAAGGACCTTCTTCATGGTGCCGGCGGCCCAGAAGCCTCAGCTTGCTCTCCGGGTGAAGCCCGCGACGATGGCGCGTTCCCGCCTCAGCAGAGTGTTCTGGGTCTGCTCGACACGAGTGATGAGGAGAGGCCCCGATCTGCACACCGCCCGGTACACCGGATGGTCGGGACCGTAACGGGAGAGGATCTCCGAGACGCGGTCGCGCACCGTGACCGATCGACCGTCGGGCCCTGTGGTGAAGTCCGCGGCGGTCAGTCGGTCGAGGAGCTCTGTGGGAGGGGTTTCCCAGGCCCGCAGGCCTCCGAGCAGTCCCCGCTCATCGGCCTCGACCTCGGCCCCGGAGTGATAGGCCACGAGACTGACCACGGTGTCGGGGAAGCCCTGGGCGCGGCAGAAGACCGCACCGTCGAGGGAGTGCAGACCTGTTCTGACGAGATCCGACGAGTAGCCGATGTCGTGCAGCCAGGCCGCGGCAACGAGCAGACGGCGCTGGGCCATGGGCAGCCCCGTCGACAGTTCGATGGACCTGCCGGCCACGGCCTGGACATGTCTCCACCGCCGTCCGAGGGGACTCAGATGGGCCTGCGAAAGCTGGCGCGCCCGGTAGACCAGGATGCGTTCCACAGATCCAGACTGACATGACGGCTACGGTGAGTCGCTATTTCAGGAGATTCTGCGGCGCGCCGTCCAACAAATACTACTCCGTGTAATCACTACCGAGCAGAGCGGCAAAGCGGAGCGAGGCGCACACGCCCCGGGAGCGACCATTTCTGGTCGCTCCCGGGGCGGCGGATCGGGGGAGTGCTTGTTCTCCCCCTCAGCAGGCCCGGCGAACCGGGCCGTCAACGGGCACAGCCAGTAGCCGCAGACCCGCACGACGCGACATCACGGCCACCCGTGCTGGACCGGGGTCCCCAAAAATGATCACCACTCGGGCGCCGCTGTCCCCGGCCATGGCGATCAGAGCCCTGAACTCCAGGTCGTCCCGGACAGCGTTGCCGTCCAGTTCGAAGGTCCTCAGCAGACAGAAACCCGCGCGGTGGGCGTAGGCCGCCAGAGCGATCCGGGACCGACTCCGCAACAGCTCCGGAGCGTGCGCCCGGTGCTGGATCAGACCGACAGCAAGCGGTTTCACCGACGACCCCATGACGGTTCCTCCCCACCACATGGCACCGGCATCGGTACCTCATCGAGGAGATTCTCTCCAGGGAGGTCATCGAGACATTAAGAAGACTTCAAAGCTCTGCCACAAGGGGTTCTTGAGGGCAGAAATGCCATTTCCCTTCAGTAACGTGCAGTACAGAACGGTCGTGCCGAGCGGCTGGACGAACCGAACAGGTGGATCGTCCCCGGTACGGCAGAGGGGGTCATCGATGACAGGTATGTACTCGAAGGTTCCGATCAACGGACCCAAGTACCAGCGGATCGCGGAAACGCTGAGGGCGTCCGTCCGATCCGGGCACTATCCACCGGGGAGCAGGATCCCGACGGAAGCTGCCCTGGCGGAGGAGTTCGACGTCAGCGTGCCGACCGTCCGTCAGGCGATCGCAGTGCTCCGGGCCGAGGGAGTGTTGATCTCCCGGCACGGAGTCGGCACCTTCGTCCGGGACCTTCACCGGCTGCGCCGACGCAGCCGCGACCGGTACGGAATCGCCCGCAGCAGACCGGGGCTGCTCAGCGACAACCTCCGGCACGAGATCACTTTCGCGGGCCGGGTCGGTGCCCCGGCCGACATCGCGGAACTCATGGGGGTGATGGCCGGGACCGAGGTCATCCTGCGCAGACGGGCTCTCTTCAGCCGGCGTACCGGAGAGATCGAGGAGATCGGGGCCAGCTGGTTGCCCGTCGAGATCGCGGGCGGCACCTATCTGGAGGAGCCCACGGTCGTTCCCAAGGCGTTGTTCCGTTGCGTGGAGGAACTGACCGGTCGGACCTACGGGCACGCCACCGACCGCTGGGTGGCCCGCTTGCCCACGCCGGGGGAGATCCTGGCCCTGAAACTCCCGACGGGAGCTGCGGTCCTGCATGTCGTCCACACCGCACGGGACGAACGCGGAGCCGTCGTGGAGGTTTCCGAGTCCATCTGGCCCGCGGACCGCATCGAGATCATCGACGACTACCCCATAGCGAGCGAGGCGAGGCCCGGCGTGGCCTCCGACGTCTGAGGGTCGCGTCCGGCGGACGCCCCTCCGTGATCGAAACTTTCGCAGCTCCGCCGAAAGTCCCTGTTTCATCAATTTTCGACAGGGCGACTTCCCGTGACAGGAGCGGGGCCACTCACCCCCCGATCCTGACAGTGAGTAACCACGGCCGCGGCCCCGAGGCGCCCCGGGAGAGGGCGTCCCCAACCCCGGGGGACACCGTTGGACAAAAGTTCGTCCTGAAACGTGCTTTCGGGACGCTTCGGGACGCGGAGTAAACCTGACCCAGACCCTCTGTTATGAGTTATGAAGAGCACTTCGGACCGGCACCGCCCTGTCGGCAGGCCGCCATCACCCCCGTCCCCGGCCGGGACCCGCCCGCAGCTCCGAGGCCGCCCCCTGCAGCCACGTCCCCACCGTCCCCTGGCCTGTTTCACCCGGGGGGACCTCTGCCCGGCTCCGTCTCCAGTGTAGGAACTTTGAAGGCGATCTGTCGGGTTGATGACGTATACGTCATTTTCAGGGCTACTTGCGCCCGGTCTTCGTTGCGCTGAGGGTCTGGTTCAGACATCTTCACCAGCCGACGGGTGCCTGGACGACGCGAACAGAAAAGACCCCTGACCGGTGCGGTCGACCGGTCAGGGGTCCAACACTGCAATCAGGCGTCTAGCGCGGAGGGCGAGGGATTCGAACCCCCGAGGACGGGTTGGGTACCGCCCTTGCGGTTTTCAAGACCGCCTCCATCGGCCGCTCGGACAGCCCTCCTCATCACGGTGGTCCGTCCGAGAAGGACGGCCGAGCGCCTGCTGGGGTGCCCACAGGACACACGGGCCTCCCGTACGGCAACTCACCGAGATGCGCAAAGTCTGCCACGTCCGGTCCCGCTCAGGCAGGCGGCCGGACGATGACATCCCCAGCTGCCGGTTGCCGCCTCGTTTCAGGCCCCCACGATGCGTCCCAGAATGATGTCGTGGGCGTGCCGAGCCTTCTCGTGTCCGCGGAACTCCACCTCATGGTTCTCGCCGCCGACGGCGACCGAGATGATCGACGTCGCGACCAGCTTCCCGAAGATCGATTTGTCGGAGACGAAGGAGACGCTGTTGATCCTCCCGTAGGGGACGGAGGTCAACGCGATCCGCCGGCCGACGAAGGAATTGTCCTGGAACAGGATCCGCAGGTCCGTGAGTCCGAGGAACCCCGTCCCCGCACCGACGGCGTCGTAGACCGCGTGGACGGTCTCACCGGGCAGCAGCACGGACTCGACCTTCTCCAGCTGATCCCGCTTGTCGTAGACGACCTCGCCCATCAGGCAGTACCTCCTTTGAGTGGCCTACCGCCGGAGCCGTACGGTCCGGCCGTTGCCATGAAACGCGGACCGTACTCTCTCCGGCCGGTCGGGTCCATACGAAACACCCCCGGCCCCCACGGGTCGAAGCCGCCTGTTGCCGGTCGTCCCGAGGCCCTGCTCCGACCGGGGCGGGGCGCCACCGGATCCGGGCCGATCGTCGTCAGATCCACAGGGCCGGATCGATGGGCCCCTCGAACTCCCCGGATCCGGTGGCCCCGGATCCGGTGGTCCCGAGTTCTGAGGCGCCCGGCGCTCCGGAGGAGGACGAGGGCTGCCGAACGTGTCCGGGAACACCCACGACCACCGAGCCTGCGGGGACGTCCTTCACCACGACGGCGTTCGCCCCGATCCGGGCCCCCTTGCCGATGGTCACGGGTCCCAGGACCCTGGCGCCGGCCCCGATCATGACGCCGTCCTCGACCGTCGGGTGCCGTTTGACCTTGGCCAGGCTGCGGCCGCCCAGGGTGACGTCGTGATAGATCATGACGTCGTTCCCGATCTGGGCGGTCTCCCCGATCACGACCCCCATCCCGTGATCGATGAAGAACCTCCGACCGATCACGGCCCCCGGGTGGATCTCGATCCCCGTCAGGGTTCTGGTCCACTGGGAAATGAGCCGCGCGATCAGCCGATGGCCCCGCTGCCAGAGGCGATGGTGCAGACGGTGGGACCAGATCGCATGCAGTCCCGGGTAGCCCAGAACGAGTTCTGCCCGGCTGCGCACGGCGGGGTCCCGCAGGGTGGCCGTTGACAGATCTTCCCGGAGCAGAGCGCGCCAGCCCGGCGCCGCAGAGCGCCCGCGGGGCCCGGGGCCGGGCCGTCCGGGGGCTCGGGCGAGGGTGGGGGGCAGTGCCGGAGAGTCGGCCGGAGGGGCCGGCTGCCGGGCGCCGTACGGACCGGAGCGGTCCGCACCGGTCGCGGGTGGTCCGCCGTCCGTACGGGGAGTGATGGTCATGTCGTCTTCCTGCCTCAACCGATGAGATCTGCGAACAGGACCGTCGAGAGGTACCGCTCCCCGAAGGAGGGGACGATGGTCACCACGATCCGTCCCTCGTACTCCGGGCGCCGGGCCACCTCGGCCGCGGCCAGCAGCGCCGCTCCCGAGGAGATCCCCACGAGCAGCCCTTCCTCCTTGGCCGCGCGGCGGGCCATGGCCACGGCGTCGTCGTCCGTGACGTCGATCACTTCGTCGTAGACCCCGCGGTCCAGAACCTCGGGGAAGAAGTTCGCCCCGATCCCCTGGATCTTGTGCCCGGCCGGTTGTCCTCCCGTGAGGACGGGGGAGGCCGCCGGCTGCACCGCCACCACCCGGACCTGTGGGTTGCGCCGTTTCAGTTCCTGTCCGACGCCCGTGATCGTGCCCCCGGTGCCGACGCCTGCCACGAAGGCCGCCACCTGACCGTCGGTGTCCTGCCAGATCTCCTCGGCGGTCGTCGCCCGGTGGATCGCGGGGTTCGCCTCGTTGGCGAACTGCCGGACGAGGAAGCCTGCGTCCCGTTCGGCGATCTTCTCGGCCTCGGTGACGGCTCCGCGCATCCCCTCCGCGGCAGGGGTCAGGACCAGCTCGGCCCCGTAGGCCCGCAGGAGGGCCCGGCGTTCCAGGCTCATGGACTCCGGCATGGTCAGGACGACCCGGTAGCCCCGCACCGCTCCGACGAAGGCCAGGGCGATCCCCGTGTTCCCGCTCGTGGCCTCGACGATCGTCCCGCCGGGTGCCAGGCTGCCCTCGGCCTCCGCCGCATCGATCATGGCGACGCCGATCCGGTCCTTGACGCTGTTGGCGGGGTTGTAGAACTCGAGCTTGGCGGCCACGATCCCCTTCGCGCCATCGGTGATCCGGTTGATCCGGACCAGGGGCGTATTGCCGACCAGTTCGGTCACGTCCTGATAGATCTTCATCGCGGCAGATCACCACCTTGTCGTCGGGTGTCCATGGCTTGCGCAACCCCCAGGAGGGTCCGCTTGTTCCACCCCGCGGTCAGGACGTCCTCAGGACCCGCCCGGCCACGGAGGGCCGGCCGGCGAGGACCGGGTCGCTGTCTCAGGTTCCCTCGGACAGACCGAAGGAGATGCGGCCCGGGCCGGCGAACCATTCCTTGATCATGTCCGCCGTCCACCGCGGGGACTCCAGGTGCGGCAGGTGACCGGTGTCCGGGGCGACTGCGAACTGCCAGCGCGGTATCGCCCGGGCCACTGCGGTGGCAGCGGACAGGGGTACGAACCGGTCCCTGGCGCCGTGGAGCAGCAGCACCGGAGCCCTCACAGACCTCAACGTGCCCACGTACCGGGTGGAACGCAGCATGACCCTCAACAGGGATCGGCTGGCCGCGAGGAACCCGCGGTCGGACTCCTCGTCCTCGGCCTGGTCCACCGCGATCCGGACATGCTCGTCGATCACCTCGGCCGGAACCCGGCGGTGATCGGAACAGCTGAAACGGAAGGAATCCCTCGCGGCCCGAGCCGGGTTGACGCACCGACGCCGCACGGCGAGCATCGCCCGGCCGATCACGGGGGCGGCGTACAGAGCGAAGGTCGCAGCGACCACCGGGTCCTGGCGCACCCCCCGCAGAGCCGGGAGCACCGGATCGACCAGGACCAGGCCCCGGACCGACCCGGGCCGCTCCGTGGCTTGCATCGCGGCGATCATGCCCCCCATCGAGTTGCCGACGAGCACGGCCGGCTCATCGCTGAGCTGGGTCAGGAAGCGATCCACGATCCGCTGGTTGGCCCGCACCGATGTTGATCGACCCACCGTGGGGGTACGGCCGAAGCCCACGAGATCGGGCGCGACCATGCGACAGTCCCGGGAGAGCAGCGGGGCGAGCGCCGACCACGAAGCGTGGCACCCGCCCAGGCCGTGCACACAGACCACGAGCGGGCCGCCCGCAGGGCCCCCGTAGTCGCGGTAGTGCACCGGGCCGTCGAGGTCCATCCACTTCGAGACACCCGGGTCGCCGGGAGGAAGGCCGGACGGGCTCGCCGCCGAGGAAGGGGCGTGCCCGTCAGGGGTCGGTTCCGGCGGCAGGGTCACCTTAGACACTGTCAGTGCCAACGGGGGGCCTGTCAACGCGAACACGATGTTCGGGCTGTGGCGCGACCCGTCCGGCACGCCGACAGGGGTGCTGCCGGCCCCTCACCGCTCCCGTCACCGCTCCCGGCCGACGTCCTCGGGGCGGAGGGCCGGGCGGGGGGAGGGAACCGGTGCCCGGGGGGCTGAGGGCCGGGCAGGCGCAAGGGGACCACCACGCCGATCGTCGGTTCTCAGGGCCTGGGCGAGTCTGCTTCCCAGTGCTCCGGCGTCCTCGACGATCTGGGCGAGCAGCTCGGCGTCCACTCCCCCGGACAGGCCGGCCGTCGCTGCGGCGGTCAGGGCGATCGCGCCCTCACCGACCAGGGCGAACCCCACCGGGGGCGTCCCAGGAGTCCGTGCGGAACGCGCGAGGGCCACCATCGGTCCGGAGGGGTCGTGGTCGGGCCCGTCGGGAAAACGCATGATCCGCAGAGGGGAACCGTCCTGCGTTTCCGGGGTCTGCCCTGGGCTCTCGGCGCCCATGCTGCTGTCGGTCCTCCGGACCTGCTCGATCCGCCCGTCCTCCGGCCTGCTCCAACGACCCACCTGAGCCAGTTCCAGGGCCTTTCCTCCTCCGGCGGCGGGAAGGGTCAGGGTCACGGGGAGAAGCGGCTCGCTCCAGGCGGGGCGTCTGCCGAAACGGCCGTGCGCCACGCAGGTCCCGGCGAACAGTCCCATGGGGGCGGCGGTCTCCCGGGAACAGCCCGTCACCTCGC
>JAUPKJ010000346.1 GCA_030837505.1 Actinomycetota bacterium | reverse complement strand
GATCTGAGCGCTCGCGAGAGATCGCGCGCCTGGTGCTCGGCGGCGGGCTCAGCTCCCGCGACGCGGCCCGGCTCCTGGGCATCTCCGTCCAACGGTTCTCGCAGATCGCCCCGCAGCACCGCGACCGTGTCGCCTGACCAGCACACAAGCGGCCCCGACCGCCGAGGCCTCTCACTCGGCCGCTGCCCCCCACAGCGGTAGGGATCCTGGCGAGGACGCCGGCATCCTTGGAGTTCCCGTGTCTCAACTGCGCAGTCGCGGCTGGTAGTCGGCGTGGGGGATGCCCCGTTCCCAAGCCGCTTCGAACGCGGTCACGAAAGTGGCGACGAGGGCGGGGTCGGTGCCTTCGGTCTCGCCATCGCCCCAGGATCCGTCCCCGGCAAGGTGGTTGATGATCGCGGTGGAGCCGTCGAAGACCCAGAAGTCGACCACCGGCAGCAGCAGTCCGAGGGCCTGGGGCCGAGGTAGCCAGCGGATGTCCTCGCCGACGGCGATGTTGGTGAAGGTGCCGTCGTACTCGTAGTGGATGTACTCGCTGATCGGTTCGGAGACCACCCGCAGGCGTCGGATGCTCACGCCCCGGGCGACCGCGTCTGCGGGTAGTTGCAGCCAGTCGCGCCACCAGGTGGCCCTGTCGGCGGGGTCGGGCCGGTGGCCGGTGCGCCAGGCGTGCAGGTCCGGGTCGTCCTGCATGTACTGGTCGCGCAGTTCCAGGTGGATGGCCGAGGTCTTCGCCGCGGCGAGCAGATCAGCGAACAGGCTCACCCGGTTCTCCTGTCTTCTCGGGGAAGAACTGCACCATGCGCCGTGGCGCGGTGATTCCTGACGAAGCCGACGAGACCGACGTGTCAACGGCGATGAATCGTCGTCAAGCGCGTGTTGCTCCTGGCGGCCACAGCACCGTGACGGGTTTGCCACGTTGGCGAGCCAGGTCGATGACGTCGGCGGTGCCGCCCCATCCTCGCGAAGGAAGCCCGTCCCAGACCGCGATCATCACATCGATGTGATCGACCAGGAACGTCGACGCCTCCATATGGGCAACAGGGTCCGACTGTTGATGGTCGAGATGGTGTACCGCCTTCGCCGCTGCGAGGAAGCGATCGTATGAGCCGTGGCTGTCTTGTGGGAGCCCTTGCCGATACTCGCGGGCCGGCACAACTACTTCAAGCGATGCCCCCACTGCGAGGACGACCGATGCGAATATCTGGTCAGCACCGTCCGCCAGACAAGTCATACCAACGAGATCTCCTGCGGTTGACTCCAGCTCTCGGCGGATCGCATCGGTGATCCATGCCGTGGTCATCTCATCCAGACCGCGATGACCGGTGACCCCCACACGTTTCACCACGCGGCCTCCATACGATGCGTCAGCTGTGTTGATGCAGAGCAGGGCGGTAGCGTTTCCCGAAAAGCTCGCACCGCACGCGCTGTCCGATGGGACCCCAGGGACTGACTGGCATCCCACGCCCGGCACGCAAAATCGACAGCCACATCGAGTTGGCCCCCACTGGCCAAGGTCTTTGCTCGGGCAACCATGTTGACTGCTCCTTGTTTACCGACCCCGACTCCGCTGATTGCGTAAAGTCTCGCAGCCTCCTGATGATTGCCCTGAGATGCGGCTGCTCGGGCACGGTACCGGTCGAGCTTGGCTTCGTCGAAGTTCATGAGCCATGGCCAGACAGGCTCCGCAGGCTGTCCATGCAAACGTGCACCGGCCGCCCTCAACGTTCTCTCGGCTTCCGGTCTGCCTGCGGCCGCCAGAGCCGCTGCGGCTGTCGCTTCCAGCCACGTCCATGCGATATCGGGAGCGTTGGCCGGCAGATCGTCGCGACATCTGCGCAGAAGGTCCAGAGCAGGGGCGGGAGCACCCATGAGCGTCGCATAATCCGCCATGCTGGCACGCATGTACACGACCAGCATGGGATCTCGTGTGAGTTCAGCGGCCTCGACCGCGGCAAGGTAGTAACGCTTGGCACGCTCGGTCTCGTCCAGATCGACGTGCAGCCAAGCCACGAGCCCGGCAGCCTCGGCCTCTCGGGCTGCCAGCTGTGACGCTTCGCGAGGGTGCCGAGCGCGGGCCCTAGCCGAAGCCACGAGCTGTACGTGAGCTGCTGCAGTGCTGACGAGCAACCGCGTGGGCGTGCGCTGTTCGAGGCGGCGAAGGGCATCCGTCGATCGCCCGAGCAACACAGCATCTTGCGAGTCCGCCTCCGCGAGGGTGGAGGCGGCGAGCGCAGCCGAAGCCGCACCCAAGCAGAGCACTTGCCGTCGGTCCGTGGCGTCCACCTTCGGTTCCGCTAGCCCGGCCCAGCGCCGTGGCGTTCCCAGTGCATCACACAAGGCGGAAACTGTCGCGATGCTTGGGCTTCGTATCTGCCCCGTCGATAGGCGGGACACAGCAGACTGGGATATCCCTGCAGCCACAGCGAGGTGGGTCTGCCGCACGCCCGCCTTGGCGGCCACGTGGAGGACCTTCACCCAGTCACCGGCAACCAAGGCCGCGCGCATGTCTGGACTGGTGCGCACCTCCTCTGGCAAGAGCGGACAACCATGTGGGTCGGAGGACTCGACCATCGCTGCAGAGCAGTCTCTGCAGCAGCCGTCCGTCGCTCGTCCACGTAGAAGGACACCGCATCGTCGGCACGCTCTCCCCATGACATCACCTCACGTGCGGTATGCGCGCTTACATACTTTTCGTCGATTATGCATCGACTCATCGTGTTCAGGAAACGGCGCACGCACTCTGAGGATGCGGGGACCTTCCCCGCCGCAGATGTCTCGCAACCCCTGCACGAGCGGGTCGCGAACGACAGCCAAGCCGGTAAGGGTAGGTCAGGAGTGGCGATGACAAGGAAACTTCTCGTGTTCGCTCCACATCCCGATGACGAAGTCATCGGGTGCGTGGGCCCGATCAGAAGAGCTCTCTCATGCGGCACGAGCGTAGTGATCGTGTATGTGACCTCAGGTGACCAGGGGGTTGATGGCTGTTGCGGTGCGCAGCGCGAGGCCGAGGCCGTCGAGGCGTTGAGGGCACTCGGAGCTGGTCGTAGCCGACTGATCTTCATGAAGATCCCGGACGGCGGGATCTGCCCCGAGGATCCTGGCCAGTTCGAGGCGGTGCTCGCCTTGATCCGTGATGAACGCCCGGACATGGTGATCCTTCCGCATGAGGCAGAGGGAAGCTTCGACCACGTTCAGACCCATCGTCTGGTGTGGCGGGCGCTGGCCATGTCTGGCAGCAGGAACCATCCCCGTGCGGGAGCGCCTCATTGGGTGCCGACGGCGTTGTCTTACGAGGTGTGGACTCCGATGGCGTCCCCTGCACACTTTGTTGACCTGGATGGCGACGATGCTGAAGCGAAGGCTGTGGCACTGTCCTGCTATCGCTCGCAGTCCAAGGGAGACAGCCAGCCCGAGTACGCCGGCGTCGGTGGACTCAGCCTCGCAAGGTTTCGCGGAGCCATGACTATCGGCGGGCATCGTGAGGCTTTCGGCGTGTTGCGACTGGGCGAGGTGTCCTGGTGACGGCGCGGAGCGCACTGCGATGCGCCAGCAACGTCGCTTGGGGATGCGTCGCTACCTTGGCGTGGAGAGGGGTCAGCGGATCCTTGGCCAGCGAGCGGAGCCGACATTGGCTCTCGACGCCAACGATAGGTTGCTCTAACGATTCCTTGACCGTACGATTCGTGATCATCATGCCGCTTCTACGCGAGCAGAATCGCGTCGGCGCCATGTGTGACCACTTCACCCAGATCATGGCTGGATATCCGGGAAGTGTGCTGCTACTGGTCACAACGGCCCGCGAAGAAGCCGAGGATGGCGGAGGAAATCACAAGATTGTTCCGGAGAGCACTGCGGCCATCGCTGAGCGGCTCGCCGAGCACTGCCAGCAACAACGGATCGATGTTCGTCATGTGCATTTCCCTCAGTCGGAGGGTGCGATGGCGCACCAGGTGAACTACGCTGTGGACCAGTTCCTTAAAGAAATCCCAGCCGACCAGCGTCAGAAGTGGTGGGTCGGGCTGTACAACGCGGATTCACGCCCCGATCCGGATGCTTTGAATAAGGTCTCCCAGGCGGCAGCTGAGGATGGTTGCGTCATCGTTCAGCAATCGGCGCTGTTCACCGCGAACATCACTAGCATGCCCAGGAGCTTCTCAGGTCTGATCGCCTCGGGTGCTGCAGTATTGCAGTCGAGGTGGACTCTCGCCAGAGAGATTCCTCGTCTGCGCGCTCAGTGGCAGGCGACTCAGCGTGGCGAGCGGGTTCCCCTTGCCCACTGCGTGGGACATGGCTTATTCGCGCGTGCCGACTATTTCGCGCGTTCCGGTGGACTCCCTCTGGAGACGATGAACGAAGACCTGGCTTTCGGATACTTCGCCTGCGCCGAGGGCACTCCCATACGTCCGGTCGCCGTTCTTGAATGCGGCGATGCCCCTCGCTCGGTATCTGCCTTTGTGGGGCAAACCCGGCAATGGTTCTGGTCGTACGCCCAGTATCCGGCGATGGCTGCCCTGGCTGCGCAACGCGGCCTAGGAACGCCAGCTGATCGTGCCCGTCTGACAACTGCAGGTCTTATCCGGGGGGCACTGTGGCTGGGGCAGTCACCCGTCGCATTCGGTGCGCTGGCACTGCCGGTGCTGCACGCAGCGGCGGGCGGATCTCGACGAGGGACCGCTGCGGCCGTGGGCGCAAGTGCGCTCGCGCTAGGCACGTATTGTTCGCCAGCTGTCGGGCTCGCACGCCACCTGCCAGACCGCAGTGCCCAACAGAGGGCATTGATTGGTCTGCTTCCCGCACTCCTGGTCTCCAGCGTGGGCCCTTGGCTGTGCGTGGCCGACGCGGTGCGAGCTGGCTTGACCGGCCTGATTCCTGCCCACGCCAAGACTGAGGACTAGGGGAGAAACTCATGGACCTTCCCGTCATTGGCCACGAACCTTTGCAGGACTGCTTGCAAAATCTTCGCGACCAGGAGCCGCTTGTGCGCGCTGCCCTTGCCCGCCAGCGGCCGAGCCTCGGCCCGGTCAGCGCCGTGCTGGCGACCTACAATCGATGCCCGTTCGACCCCGACGGGCCGCAAGCAGCGGACAACCCGCTAACCTGGGCCTTGGACTCGCTGCTCGCGCAATCTCCCAGCGTTCTCGCGGAGATCGTGGTCGCCAACGATGGGTCAAGCGACCATACCTCTACGGTGTTATCCCGTTACGCGGACCGGCACGGCGTGCGTGTCGAACGGCCAGAATGGCATCTGGGCAGTGCCGCAGCTCGTAACAGGGCGGCACAGGCCGCGAGGAGCTCTTGGCTGCTGTACTGCGACGACGACTGCGTCATGCCTGCTCTGTGGGCCGCCGGCGCCCTGCACCTCATGAACGAGGTACTCGCCGCAGACCCGCACGCCGCAGCATTGATGTTGCCGTTCTACTACCGCGACCTCGCACCGAACGGCACCGTGTCCATGGATGAAGTTGGCCGCCTGGACATGTCCCGAGCACGATTCAGCACCGGTTTTCACTTGTGGCCGACGACCCATCTGCCGGAGCCGCCCTTGTGCTGTGCGGGTCTGGTTCCTGCCTTCCAGGTGGAGCTCGTCGGCGGTCAGCTGCTCTTGGAAAGAGCCGCGCTCGAACGGATCGGCGGCTGGGCCGACCAATCAACCTGGACCACTTCATACACGGATCAGGCGGTGTTGTCCGCGGATCTGACCGCAGCAGGACACAGCCTCTACTTCACGCCAGATCCCCGTCTGGGTTCGGCCCATTTGAAGTGGGGAGCCGTAGGCCGCTATATGCGCCCTTCGCACCCGGATCGCATCCCAGCCGTCGATCGATCTTTGATCGACCTGATCGAACTCTCACAAGTCCCGCGCGTCGCAACGGGATGCCGCACCACCCCCGATGAATTCCTCGTCGAGGAGATCGGTTCATTTTTCGAGTTCTTCGCACTACGTGACCGCGCCGGAGCACTTGCCTGGGCTGTGCGAACCTATGAGGAATTCGTCGACAGATCGATCGTGTACACCCGCGTAGCCTCAGTTCCATCCCGTCGCTCGGAGCGACGCAATCTGTGGCGCAAAGCCATATACCGAGGTACCCAAGCGGCCTCTCGCAGCAAGCCCAGCGTTTGGGACATCGCCGTAGAAGCCGTCACACAGCTCAGCGAAGCTCCGATCACTGCCCACTGAGCGCAGCCTGAGCCTTGTCCCTGTACGTGCACCACCAGGGCACGAGCGCACTGGCGCTGCGGAACAGGTGGTCGCAGGAGCAATCCTGCCGGTCGTAGTGGCGTCCCAGCTGCCACACGTCGCAAACCCTTTCCCACCACAGCCGGTGCGCGGAATCTGCAAGATGACCGGCAGGCATGCCCGTGACCTCACAGTAGGCCCCAACGAACGCCGCTACCCGTTCCAGGTCAAGGCCGCTTTCTTCAGCGAAGCACAACGTCGCTGTGCGAACCACCTCGCCCGCTACTGGCCGTGCTCCCAATCGATCCCAGTCCAGGACTGCACTGACTCGACCGCCTTCCCACAGGAGGTTCAGATCATGGAAGTCACCGTGGCACCAGCCCATGGGGGTGACCACCCCGGCTATCGGTCGCTCCGGCGAGTAACGCTCCACGAGTTCGGCACGCTCCACCAGGACCGAGACAACCAGTTCATCGAACCCATCACGGGGTTCCGCAAGTGCGGCTCGGCGGTATTTCGCGAACTTGTCCAGGGCCTTGTGCGGGGACGTGACATCCACTTCACCACTATGCGGCACCGGGCCAAGCCGCCTACGGAGTTCCTGGTGGACGCGCCCCAAAAGTTCGCCGACCATGCGCACCTCATCCAGGGCCCAAATGGATGCAGGCATGGTCTCTCCCTGAACCCAGGGGGACGCGGACCAGAACCCGTCGGTCGTTTCCACCAAGGTCTCGCCGTCGGGAGTGTGAAGTGGAACGGGCACCGGCAGCCCAACTTCGTTCAGCTGCCCGGAAACCCGGTGCTGGAACCTAGCCTGGTCCGCGCCAACATCGAGCACCTGCTTGAGCGCCAGATGTCGTCCTGCGCAGGAGACCTTCCAATTGCGGTTCATCAGACCGGCAGTAATCACCTCGATTTGCTCAGGCTCCGGCAGCCCGAAACGGGCCAGAGCTTCGATGGGCCCCCGATCCAGCAGCTGACCAGGCAACGACCTCAGACCCGCCACCGACACACTCCTTACCGACCGACTCCACGAGGCCGCTGCTGCACGATGCTAGCTGTCCACCCAGCGATGCCAGGTAGTTTTCGGTGATCCGCACAGACATGGCGCTTTTGCGCACGAGCACCTCGGTCCGGATTCTCGTGGAGGGTCTGTGCCTGGCAGGCAAGACGACCTTGACCCAAGCCCTGGCCACTGGTCCTGGAACGACGCGGGTGCCAGAGTACGCCGACCTCACACAGCTGCCGCCCTGGCCACCGCAGGATGTTGCCGCAGCGCGTCAAGGACTCGCCTACCTCACCGCTGTCGAAGAGAAACGACACGAATGGGCCGCTGCTAGCGGCACGGCGGCGGTTGTTTTTGACAGGGGACCGCTGACTCTCGTCGCCCACGAGGTCGCCATGTCGGCGCTCAATGTGCCAGCAGACCCCCACTATGCGGCAAGACTTTGCTCTCGATTCCCCGCTCCCCACGCCATCGTGTATCTCGATGTCGACGATGACGAGGCCATCGCCCGAGAGCAGCGGCGAGGCGCACTACCAGCCCACCTCGTCGCGCCCGAGGTCCGCGCGGTTCTGCGCTCCTACTACGAACGGGCGCTTGGCTGGACCGACGACCGGCGAGTGCTCCGGCTCAGCGGCTCCGCCCCGCTGACAGACCTCGTGCTTGCGGTCCGGACTTATCTGCACAACCTGCCGCAGGGTCCTCTTGGCCGTTGGCTCTTACCCGAAACGGCCTCACACTGCACAGACCCCATGGAACGTCCACAATGACTCCGGATCAAATCGCTGAGGCTGCTGCCGACTGCGGCTTCCACCCGAACGGGCACACCATACAGACGGAGACCTCACTGCTGCTGTGCGGCACCGCCCAGGACCGGCCTGCCCTCGCCAAGGCACCGACCGACGCTCGGCCGTTCTGGCAACAACGTGCCCAATTTGAGATCCACGCCTATGAGGACCTGTCATCAGCCATGGTGTCGCCGACGTTGTCTGTGCGTCTGCCAGCCCTACTCGGGTCGCGCCACGACGTGCCTCTGCTCATTGTGGAACGACTTAATGGGTCGCCGTGTACGAACGCCAGGTACCCCAAGAGCCCACCCGACCCCGCCCTAATCCACTCTGCTCTGACGACGCTGGACGAGCTGCACCATTGTAGGTTTCCCGGCCGGTGGACGGACGAAACAAACTATCCCCACCACCTGCAAAG
This sequence comes from Actinomycetota bacterium, assembly GCA_030837505.1. Classification (GTDB taxonomy): domain Bacteria; phylum Actinomycetota; class Actinomycetes; order Actinomycetales; family Kineosporiaceae; genus JAUPKJ01. The sequence goes on along the minus strand of JAUPKJ010000346.1, from coordinate 8,600 downwards.
CCTCAATCTCATCAACAAGACTGATATTGAGATATACGCCCGATTGCATACGTGGGCGACCAGGCGCCTGTCCGCTCAGCTACACCACGGAGACGCGCACCTGGGCAACTTTCTGCGCCTTGACGACGGTCTCGCCGTGATTGACCTGGAGTTCCTAGCACTGCGGCTGCCCCATTACGACACCGCTGCTATGTGGGTGCTCTTCGGCGATCACCGCAGCGCCCGGTCTGTGTTGGCGGAGTACACGAGCGAGATCCCTGAGGAACAGGCCGCGTTCTGGCTCGCTGCGGCCCTCTACACAACCCGCGAAATCGTCTCCCACCGCAGGTCTTGCAACACCCACGAGCGCCGCCGACGACTGCCACGCCTCGTGACGGACCTCAGCGTATGCCTGAGCACTTTGCGGTCTCTCGTCCCACGAGTACCGAGAGGAACAAATCCGCGATGCCTTTGAACCCCCAAGATCTGCCCCGAACCCCAGTGAGCCCCTTCTACGGATATGACCGGGGAACCCCCGTCGATCGTGTCCACATCGAGGAATTCCTGTGTTCCCATGCCGATCTCGTCACAGGCCACTGCGCCGAGATTAAAGACAATAGCTACACCGTCAGATACGGCCATGGTGTCACGCGATCAACCGTCATCGATGTCGACGCCGACAACACCTGCGCAACCCTTCATGCGGACCTCAACCAGGTCGGAACCCTCCCGCCTGGCACCTTTGACTGTCTTTTGCTCACTCACACCCTTCAGCTACTCGAAACTCCCATCACGGCACTCACCAACTGCGTGCAGTCCCTTACCGCCACCGGCGCCCTCTTGATCACAACACCCACGGTCGGACGCTTGTCGCTTCAAACGCCGGACTCTGACTACTGGCGGCTGCCCCCTGCTGGCCTCGCCCGGATACTGCGAGATCTTCCATCCCCCACGACCAGCATCGTCACCGGTCGCGGTGACCTGCGCGCCTGCTTGGCGATGCTCTTGGGCTACGCCCAAGAGGACTTGCCCGGCGCCCAGCCGGGCTCACATGACCGCTCGTACCCGCTCATTGCATGCGCCGTCGTTCGACCTCTCACGCTCTGAATCCTGCCTACGATACCCGACGAACAGGAACACGATGGACCCATTTCCGATCCCCACCGCGCCCGGCGCCGCCGTCGTCTTCGACTGTGACGGGCTACTCGTTACCACGCAGGGAGCCTGGGACCGCGCTTATGCCGCCCTCGCCGCCCGATACGGACACGTCCTCAGCCGGTCCGACCGACGCGCCATGGTCGGGTTGCAACTCGCGCCTCTCGGGGAGCACCTTTCTGAGCTGCTCAAACAGCCCGGACGCGCCCTCGGATGCGAACTTTACGACCTTGTCCAGACGAACCTCGGTCAAGGGTTTACTCCCATGCCGGGCGCTGTTGAACTCGTGGATGCGCTCGTCGGATCTCGTCCTCTCGCCGTCGCTTCCAATACCCCCAGCAGCATCGTCTGCAGCTATCTGAAAGATGCTTTCGACCTCAACGCATTTGACGCCATCGTCGGCAGCGATTGTGCCGCCCCCAAACCCGCCCCAGACATCTACCTGCGATCGTGTGAACTCATCGGTGTTTCACCGTCCGAAGCTGTTGCCCTGGAAGACTCCGTGGTCGGCGCCAATGCCGCTCGATCCGCTGGTCTCTATCTCATCGGTGTGCCCAGCCAGGCCGACATGCAGTTCCCCTGCGACTTGCATGCAACTGCCCTGCACGATCCCAGGCTGTGGAATGCCCTGGGGATCCTCAAACCAAACACACGACGCTCGGCCTGATTTGTCGGCATGCCGGCCGGCTCAGGAGGACTTCATGGAGATCAGCGCCACCAGACACGGCCAAGCGCACTGCAACGTGGCAAAGATCATCGGAGGAACCCGAGGCTGCACCGGCCTGACTCCCACAGGACACCACCAAGCCCACCTTTCCGCTCACAGACTGGGCCGAGAGCACCTGAATGCCCCATATACGGCCCTCTACGCCAGTCCTCTGCCGCGTACGCTCCAAACAGCCGAGCACATCGCTCAGCAGGTTGATCTGCCCATCATCGAAGCACCCGGACTACGAGAGCCGGACTATGGCCCCGAAGGCGACGGCCGGCCCTGGGCAGAGACCATCGCGGCACACACAGGACCCAGGGACTCCCCACTGGCCAAAGGCGCGGAGATCTGGATTGATTTCATCAAACGAGCCAAGGAAACCCTGTCCGAGATCATCGACAACATCACCGGAGAGAGGATCCTCATCGTTGGACACGCCGAGACAGTACGAGCCATTTATGCATACATGCTCAACATTGACAATGATCTAGATTTCCCCATGCGATTCCAAGTCGGATACGACTCCTTAACCCCCGGGCCACCCGACCTATGTCGCCTCCCACGCCTTGGGCCGCGTCGAGGTCCGCTACCGCGACTGGCGTATCGGCGCTGCCTCCCACTACGCCCAACGCTGGGTCGACCGGAACTTCAGCCTCGACTACACCCTCAAGAGCCTGGAGAAGACTCTCACCGGGGCGACCAGAACGCAGGTCCGCCAGGCTCGTACCGTCCTGAAAACCCACGCCCACGACGTCCTGACCGACCTCATCGCCCTCATCGACCGCTACGACCCCGACCAGCCGGCGCCCGATGTCTCCGAGGCGATGCTCGGCATCCTGACCCGCCATCACCAGGACCTTCGCCCTGCCGTCGCCACCGTCGTCACCGACCTGACCGGTTTCCTTTCCGACCGCTCGGCGCAGGTCCTGACCGCCCAGCACCGGCGATGGCACGACCGGCAGGACTGGGAGTTGATCAACCCCGCGGCCACCGCCTGCTGACCTCGGACGCACCGCCAGAAACCTGTGCGCCCCACCCCCTCGGCGGTAACGTCGAGACACCGTCCCGACGCGAAGAGGAACCATGGACATCGAAACGATCCTGGCCAAAGGCTGGGTCACACCAACAGACCTGGGCCCCGCCGAGTACGGGCGCGCGGTGGAGTTCTGGCACGCCAGACGCGCCCACGACACGCACCTGCACGCCGTGCGCGATGAGGCCATAGCCATGATCAAGGGATGGACCGGGCGGGCCCCGCGTGACGTGGGGTCCTTCGGCACCCAGGTCAACCTCGACTCCTCCGACCTGGACCTGGGCATCGGCTGCGACGTCGAGGACCGCCCCGCCCTGCTCGAAGCCCTCGACGCCCGCGCGGTGCTCAAGGGCGAGCGGTGGACGAGCGCCACCAGCAGTCGCCTGGTGTTCTCCTTCGCCCTCGAAGGGATCGAGATCGACCTGTCGGCCCTGACCGTGGAGGACTTCGCGGTCGCGTGCCGGATGCTCGACCAGATTTCCGCCGGCATGACCCGTGAGGAGCGGATCGCGCACACCTGGGTCAAACACCGACTGCGCGAGGCCGGTCGGCTGTTCGACTACGCCCGGTGGAAACTCGTCGTCTACGCGAAGTACTGCCCCGAGTTCACCTGGGTCCCCATCCCCGAAACCGCCACAGCCGGGTAAGACGTCTCCTGGTCATCGGGTGCGGCGGGTCGGGCAAGACCGTCCTGGCCAACCGGCTCGGCCCCGTCCTGGGAATACCCGTCGTTGCACCTCGACGCCCTCTGGGCACGCCGATGCTCGCCTCGGCGGCGGAAGCTCGCGGGTGAGGGGACGGCGGCCGCGCGCCTTGAGGGACCTCAGGGCTCCAGGCGGTAGCCCAGACCGGGTTCGGTGAGCAGGTGACGGGGCCGGGAGGGATCGGGCTCGAGTTTGCGGCGCAGCTGGGCCAGGTAGACGCGCAGGTAGTTCGTCTCGGTCTCGTAGGCCGGCCCCCAGACCTCGCGCAGCAGACGCCGCCGGTCCACGAGCTTGCCGACGTTGCGGGCCAGGACCTCCAGCAGATGCCACTCGGTGGGGGTCAGACGGACCTCGCCGCCCCGGGCCGTGACCCGTCCGGCGGCCAGGTCCACGGTGAAGGAAGCCGTGACGACCACGGGCTCGTCGGGCGCGGGGGCCGCCCGGCGCAGCGCCGCCCGGATCCTGGCCAGGAGCTCGTCCATCCCGAACGGTTTGGTGACGTAGTCGTCGGCCCCGGCGTCCAGGGCCCCGACCTTGTCGGCCTGGGCGTCCCTGGCCGACAGCACGATGATCGGCGCGTTGCACCAACCCCGCAGACCCCGGATCACCTCGACACCGTCCATGTCCGGCAGCCCCAGGTCCAGGACGACGACCTCCGGCAGAACCCGGCCCGCCCGCACCAGAGCACTCGTGCCGTCCCCGACGGCCTGCACCTCGTACCCACGCACGCGCAGGTTGATGGACAGCGCTCGCAACAGGCCAGGGTCGTCCTCGACGATCAGGACGCAGCTCACGGCGTCACCGGCAGGGTCAGGGTCATGGTGAGACCTTCGGGGTCGGTGCGGGAGGGTACGAGGGTCGCGCCCATGGCCTCGGTGAAGCCCCGCGCGATCGCCAGTCCCAGGCCCATCCCGGGCGAGCGGTCGTCCAGACGTTGGAACGGTTCGAACATCGTTTCCCATCGTTCCTCGGCGACGCCCGGTCCGCGGTCCACGACGTGCAACCGGACGCTGCGGCCGTCCACATGGGCCCGGACCTCGACCGTGCCGCCCGCCGGGGAGAACCGACAGGCGTTGGCCACAAGGTTGGCGATCACCCGTTCCAGCAGTCCGGGATCGGCCACGACCGGGGGGAGGTCGTCGGGGACGTCGACGACGGTCCCGGTGTCCCGCAGTCCGATGAGGGCCTTGCCCACGGCGGCGTCCAGGGGCACCGGACGCAGGTCCACCGACAGTGCCCCGGCCTGCAGACGGCTCAGGGCCAGCAGGTTGCTCAGCAGTTCGTCGAGGGTGTCCGTGGAGTCCTCGATCGTCGCGAGCAGGGCGTCCCTGTCCTCGCCGGTCAGGTCGATGTCGGTTTGCCGCAGGCCGGTCACGGCCGCTTTGATTCCCGCCAGCGGCGTGCGCAGGTCGTGGCCGACGGCGGCCAGGAGGATGGTGCGCTGCCGGTCGATCTCGGTCAGTCGGCGGGCCGTGGCGGCCTGTCCGGCCAGTTGCCGGGTCCGCCAGACCCGTCCCGCCGTGGCCGCCAGACGCCGCAGGAACTCCCGGTCCTCACCGAACAGGGTCGGTCCCCGGCCGACCAGGTGCAGGCCGTCACCGATGTCGATCCGCAGATCGGTGTGGTCGCCGGGGAGTTCCTCGACGGGGGGCCGTCCCACGCGTGCGACGGTCCGCTCCGACGGTCCGCTGCCCCGCACGAGGGCGACCGTCTCCAGTCCGAAGGTCTGCCGGATCTCCTGCAGGATCGTCGTGGGGGACGACTCCTCCACCGGGGCCGAGAACGCCCGGGACAGCAGTTCCGCCTCGATACGGCTGCGGGTGACCGAAACGCGCAACCTGGCCGCGAGGTCCACCGTCACACCGACCACCCCGGCCACCAGAGTGAACACGACCAGGGCGATCGTGCTGTCGCGACTTTCCACGACCAGGGTGTGGTAGGGCGCCGTGAAGTAGTAGTTCACCAGCAGCAGGGACCCCAGGACGGCGATCAGGGCCGTGGCCCACCCTCCGACCGCGCCGACCAGGACGACGGCCAGCAGGAACAGCAGCAGCACGCTCTCCAGGGCGAGCGTGTCCCGCAACGGTACGAGCGCCGCCGTCAGCGCGGGCAGACCGAGGGCCGTCAGCCCCAGGCCGGTGAACCGTCTGCCCGGGGGCAACCCGCTGCCGGCGGGGGGCAGCAGCCCCGCGGCTGCGAGTCCACCGGCCGGCAGCGGTTCGTTCCCCTCGGTGACGTGGTCCACGGTGTCTACTGTGGCACTCGGGTTGTCTCCCCGGCGGTTGCCCCGGCTGTTGCTTCGGCAGCCGGTCCGGCAGCCGGCTCCGAGGCCGGGGTCCGGTCCACGGACTCCAGACGGCAGGGGACGCTGGTGACCATGACCCCGGCGTCGATCAGCAGCCGGGCCTTGAGGCGCAGGGCGCTCTGGTTGTGCATCAGGTTCTGCCACCACCGGGTCAGCACGTACTCGGGGACGAACACCACGACGAGGTCGCGGGGGTTCTCCTCGTGGAACTGCCGGACGTACTCCAGGACCGGTCCGGTGATGTCCCGGTACGGGGAATCGACGACCGTCAAGCTGACGGGGATCTCCCGCCGTTCCCAGTCGTCCATGAGCTGCCGGGTCTCCGCGGCGTCGGTGCGCACGTTCAGGGCGGTCAGGCGTTGCGGCCGGGTGGCCCGGGCGTAGGCGAGGGCCTGCAGGGTGGGGGTGTGCAGCCGGGAGACCAGCACCACGGCATGCACCCGGGACGGCAGGGGCACCCCGCGGGCCGCGGGCGTCAGATCGGTGACGACACGATCGTAATGCCGGTGGACCGCTTTCATCAGGGTGAACACGACCGGCATGGCGATCACCACGATCCACGCCCCGTGCATGAACTTGGACACCAGGACGACCAGGAGGACGACGCAGGTCAGCAGCGCCCCCACGGCGTTGATGGCTCTGGCCCTGCGCATCGGCCCCGGGTCGGCCGTCCGCAGGGGGTCGCACAGTCGGCGGGTCCAGTGCCGGACCATCCCCGCCTGAGACAGGGTGAACGAAACGAACACCCCCACGATGTACAGCTGGATCAGCCGGGTGGTGCTGGCGTCGAAGGCCACGATGAGGACCCCGGCGAGCATCGCGAGGACGATGATGCCATTGCTGAAGACCAGACGGTCCCCGCGGCGGGAGAGCTGCCGGGGCAGGTAGCCGTCCGCGCTCAGGACCGACGCCAGGATCGGGAACCCGTTGAAGGCCGTGTTCGCCGCCATCACCAGAACGGCGGCCGTGAAGAACACGACGAGGACGAACAACACCGAGCCGTACCCGTACACCGACCCGGCGACCTGCGCGACCACGGTCCGTTGCTCGTACCCCGCCGGGGCCCCCGTGATCCTTCCCTCCTCGGCAATGTGCACGTGCCCGGCCAGGGCCAGGGCCGTGATCCCGACGAACATGCTCACCGCGAGCGCCCCCATGACCGCCAGGGTCGTCGCGGCGTTGCGGCTCTTGGGCCGGCGGAAGGTGGGCACCCCGTTGCTGACGGCCTCCACACCGGTCAGGGCGGTGCACCCGGAGGCGAAGGCCCGAAGGACCAGGACGAGGACCAGCAGTCCTGTGGCGTGGGGATGTTCCGGGGCGATCCCGTACCCGGCGGACTCGGCCCGCACCGTTCCGCCGCCCAGGATCCGGGCCGTCCCCGCCGCGATCATGGTCAGGATCAGCAGGACGAACCCGTAGGTCGGTACGGCGAAGGCCCTTCCCGATTCCCGTACTCCCCGCAAATTCATGATCGTCAACACGGTGATGAACCCCAGGGAGATCTCCACGGCGTACGGGGAGATCCCCGGGAGCGCCGAGGCCAGGTTCGCCACGCCCGAGGCCACCGACACGGCCACGGTCAGGACGTAGTCGACCATCAGGGCCGCTGCGGCGGACAGGGAGGCGTTCGTGCCCAGGTTGTCCCGGCTCACCGTGTAGGCGCCGCCGCCCTGCGGGTAGGCCCGGCAGGTCTGCCGGTAGGAGGTGACGACGACCAGCATGAGGACGACGACCGCCGTCGCCACGGGCCACGTCAGGTGCAGCAGGCCCAGGCCGCCCAGGCTCAGCACCAGCAGGATCTCGTCCGTGGCGTACGCCGTGGAGGACAGGGGGTCGCTGCAGTACACGGGCAGGGCGATGCGTTTGGGCAGCAGCGTCTCGCCGAGCTGGTCGGAGTCCAGGGGACGGCCGACCAGGAGGCGTTTGGGCAGCCAGGGCGTTCCGGTGGTCACGTCCCCAGGCAAGCATCCCCCGGGCCGCCCGGAAGAGATCTTGACGGGTCCCTGACGGCGCCCCGCCCGATCCTGATGCTCCTCTGACGTGGCCCGTGGGCACGGTCCGCGAGGTTCCCCTGGCCCCCCGGACGCCCGCCGCGGATCCCGGGGAAAATGGGTAAGACCTCTCGGGTAGGCAAACAAGATGTCCGAGACGCCGACCGGCCGGACGGACCCTCGGGCCGATCGGACGGTTCATCAGGGAGGTGACCACTGTGGGGACGAGGATGACGCCGATCGAGATCGACGACGAGATGCTCGCGGCCGCGGCGCAGGTGCTGGGAACCAGGACCGAGCAGGACACCGTGAACGCGGCGTTGCGGGAGGTCGGTCAACGGCTGGGGCGGCTGCGTGCCCTGGAGGACCTGGGACGGATGGCCGACCGCGGCGACTTCGACGACTTCCTCGACGAGCGCCCCCGGTGAGCGGACCGACCAGCTGGCCTCCGGGGGCATCGCCCCCTGCCCGGCGGCCGAACTGGAGTTCCGGGGGACCTGAAGTGGGAAAAGGCTGTCATTCGTGCCCGCACGGCCACCATTTTCCACTTCCTCTGGCCCGGGCCGTCCGGCCCCTGGACACTCCGAGGCGGCCAAGGCAGGGGATCCGATCAGGTGGGCCGCGTCCCTGCCCCCCGCAGGAACAGGGCCACGCCCGAGCGGGCGAGCGCTCCGGGGGGCGCTGCGGGGGGATCCTCCCGCAGCTCGGGAGGCATGGCGTGGTC
>JAUPKJ010000345.1 GCA_030837505.1 Actinomycetota bacterium | reverse complement strand
GTCGAGCAGGTCGACGGGACGGACCGTCCGACCCGTCGCCGCGTAGAAGAATGCCGCGGTGACCTCGGACACCGGTATCCCTCTCAGCCGGGCCCAGGCGAGGCGGTAGACGGCCAGTTGCACGGCCCTGGCCCGGGCCGCGGCCCCCCGCGCGGGGGCCCCGGTCTTCCAGTCGACGACTTCCCAGCTCGCGGAGCCCTCCCCGCGGAAGACGGCGTCGATCCGACCCCGCAGGACGATCCCCGCGACCGGCGTCTCCACCGACACCTCCACGGCCACGGGGGTCCGCTCGGCCCATTCCGAGGCCAGGAACCGCTCGCACAGGGCCGACAGCTCCGTGTCCCGTCCGTCGTCGGCCGCGCCCGGCAGGTCGTCGAGGTCGATCAGGGTCGCCGCCGTGAAACGGCGTTCCAGCCAGGCGTGGAAGGCCGTGCCCAGCCGGGTCCGGGGACTGGGCGGCTCCGGCATCGGACGGCGCAGCCTCAGGGCGAGCGCCCCGGGGTCCTGGGCCAGGGCGACGACCCGTGAGGCCGACAGGTGGGCGGGCAGGGCGGCCTGCAGGTCGTGGCGGGTGTCCGCGTCCCGTTCCGCGAGGAGGAGGTCGGCCTCGGCCGCCCAATCGGGCTCGTCGTGCCCGTCGTGCCCGCCGTGCCCGCCGTGCCCCCCGGGCTCGTCGGGCTCTTCGGGCTCCTCGTGCTCGTCGGGCTCCTCGGGGTGGCCGGGGTGGCCGGGGTGGCCGGGGTCCGGGGACGCCGGGGCCCGCCGGGTTCCGGAAGGGTTCGCGCGCAGAGCGCGGAGGGCCTCGCCGACCGTCCACGCGCCGCGCTCGACCTCCCGGCGTCTTTCCCCGAGGGGGTCCGTGGGCCAGGGGACGGGCTCGCGCAACGCCTCGGCGGGATTGGTGTCGCCGCTCTGCCCCGGCCGGGCCCAGACCCCGCTGTCCAGGCCCTCGACGGTGCCGACCAGTTGCGCGACCTCCGCCAGGAAGCGCGAGGGATCCCGGGGCCGCGAGCCCTCGCCCCACAGTGCCCCGGTGAGCAGCAGTCCCGTCCGTGCCCTTGTCACGGCGACGTAGGCGAGCCGCCGTTCCTCCGTCACCTGGTGCGTGCCGCAGGCCGCGCGGAAACGGGTCAGGGCCGCAGAGAGCTCCTTCTGGTCGCCGGCCCGGTCCAGGTCCCAGTGGGGCAGACCGGCGGCGTCCCCTCGCAGCGGGTAGGGCAGGGCGCCGCCGGCACCGGTCCAGCCCGAGCCGGTCGTGGGCGCGCGGCCGCCCTGCCCGTTGGGGAAGGTGCCCTCGACCAGGCCCACGACGGCGACCCTGTCCCATTCGAGCCCCTTGGCCGCGTGGATGGTCAGCAGTTGCACGGCCTCGCCGCCGCCGTCGCTGCGGGGGGCCGCCAGCCCTCGTTCCTGGTTCTCGGCCGCGCAGAGCCAGCCGAGGAAGGCCCCGAGTCCCGCGCGTTCGCCCGTGGCCGCGAACCCGGCCGCGACCTCGCCGAAGGCGTCCAGGCGGGCCCGGGCAGAGGCCGGGTCGAGGCCGGGCACGGCAGCCACCTCGATGTCCAGCAGCAGGGCCCTCTCGACCTGCCCGACCAGTTCCGGCAGGGGCAGGGCCGTCCGCGAGCGCAGCTCCCGCAGGGTCTGTCCGAGGCGTTCGAGGCGGCGGCGTGCGGTGTCGGAGAGGGTCTGGCCGTCCGGGCCGGACCAGTCCGGTGGGGGCAGGGTGTCGACGGCCTCCACGAGGGAGCGTTCGTCGACGGCGTCGGCGGTGGCCTCTGGGGCGTTCCGGGGTGCTGTTCCGCGGCGGGGGCGGGCCCGGCTCAGCAGCTGGGAGGACCAGCATCCGAGGGCGTCCAGGTCCCGGGCCCCCAGCTGCCAGGCGGGGCCGGTGAGCAGGCGCAGCAGGCAGTCCCCCCGTCCGGGGTCGTGCAGGACCTCCAGGGCTGCGCGCAGGTCGGCGATCTCGGGGGCGTGCAGGAGTCCGCCGAGGCCGACGACCTCCACGGGCAGGCCGCGCGCGCGCAGGGCGCCCTCGACGGCCGGGAACTGGGAGCGGGTCCGGCACAGGACGGCGGCGGTCGGGCGAGGGGCGTTCGTCCGGTTCTCGGGCAGCCAGGTCTGTTTGACCCAGTCTGCGACGGCGGCGGCCTCGGCCTCGACGGTGGTGTGCCAGTGCACGAGGACGGAGCCGGGGCCCGCGCCGGGGCGTGGCCCCAGGGTCCGGGAGGAGGGCTCGGCGGAAGGGTCCGGGGCGGGGGAAGGGAGGGGTTCGTCCGGCGGGAGGGGGGCTGCGGGGGTGTCCAGGCCGACGGCCAGACGGTTGGCGGCAGCGAGGACGGCCCGGTCGTTGCGCCAGCTCGTGGACAGGGGCAGGACGTCGGAGGGCGTGCCGTCCGCGCGGGGGAAGTCCGTTCCGAACCGTTCCAGGGTGCCGGCGCAGGCTCCTCTCCAGCCGTAGATGGACTGGTAGGGGTCGCCGACGGCCACGACGGGGTGTCCGCGGCCGAAGAGTTCCGTGAGCAGCACGAGCTGGGCGTGGCTCGTGTCCTGGTACTCGTCGAGCAGGACCACGGGGAACCGGGCGCGCTCGCCCGCGCGGACCTGAGGGACGTCGCGGGCCAGGCGGGCTGCCAGCTCGACCTGGTCCGCGAAGTCGAGGACCTCCAGTTCGCGCTTGCGTCGCCGGTAGACCCGGACCAGGGGGACGAGCCTGCGGCGGGCCGTCAGACGGAGCAGGACGTCGCGCACGGGGGCCGCGGGTCTGCCGGGTTCGCTGCCCCCGGGCCGGGCCGGGAGTTCGCTCGCGTGTTCGACGACGTCGGCGAGCATGGTGTCCACTTCCTCCGGATCGACCAGGTGTTCGGCGCATTCGGAGGCCAGTTCGAGGACGGCGGACACGACGCTGTTCGGGGAGGAGTCGACGCCCTGCATGTCGCCGTCCCAGTGCTGGACGATGTCGTTGACCAGCTGCCAGCTGCCGGCCTCCCCCAGGACGCGGCAGGAGGGTTCGATCCCCAGGCGCAGGCCGTGGTCGGCGAGCACGGCCGCGGCGTAGGAGTGGTAGGTGGCGACGGTGACGGGCTGGGGGTCCGTGCACAGTCCGCGGCGGTGCAGGGCCCGCAGTCGGGCCCTGACCCGCTCGGACAGTTCCCCGGCGGCCTTGCGGGTGAAGGTCAGGCCCAGGACCTGCTCGGGTTCCACGAGCCCGTTGGCAACGAGCCACACGACCCTGGCTGCCATGGTCTCGGTCTTGCCCGATCCGGCCCCGGCCACCACGAGCAGCGGCGCGAGGGGTGCCTCGATCACCGCGGCCTGTTCCTCGGTCGGCGCGGGACGACCCAGCACGGTCGCGATCTCGCTGGCTGTGATCGCGCGCGGGCGGGGGCGGGCCCCGGCGTCGGGTCGGCCGCTGCGGCCCGCTTCCGCGCCGGCCTCCGCGCTGCCGTCCGCAGCACCAGTGACCGGACCGAGTGCAGGGCCGAGTACAGGGCCGGGGGACGTTCCCCCCAGAGCCCCGTCGAGGTCCAGGTCGAGCTGGAGCCGACCGAAACGCTCCGCGGGGCTCACCGACCCACCTGCCGGCCCTCGGGGCGGGTCGGACAGCAGTGCGCCAACCCGCACGAGCGGCAGTGCGGTCCGTCGGAGGCCGGGAAGTGCGCGCCGGCCATTCCCTGCGCCGTCCGGGTCACCAGGCGGTGGGCCCACAGGGGGTCGTCCGACTGGTCGAGCGGCTCCTGAAGGGTCTCGGCGACCTTGGCGTGGGTCGTGCCCAGGTGCACGAGGCGGGCGCCGCCGCTGCGGGCCTGCGCCCCGGCGTCCTCGGCGAAGGCACCCTCCTGGGCCGCGACCTGGTACACCCCGAGCTGGGCGTGCCGGGCGGCCTCGGCCTTGGTCGGCGGTGTCCGGCCGGTCTTCAGGTCGACCACGACGACGTTCCCCTCCTCGTCGGTCTCCAGGCGGTCGACCTGCCCGCGGACCAGTGCCCTGCCCACCTGGATCCTCACCTCGCGTTCGACGGCGGCGAGCCGCCGCCCGGCAGCGGCGGACTCCCGCACGTAGACGGACAGTTTGCGCAGCATCCCCTCGGCCCTTGCCCTTTCCCGGTCCGCGACCCACCCCGTGCCCAGGCCCAGCCGGCCGAAACGCTCCGAGAGCAGTTCGAGCAGGCGGTCCTCGCGGGCGTCGGGGACCTCCTGCGCGATCTCGTGCACGAGGGTGCCGATCCCCTGGGCCGCGCTCCGCCCGGTCCGCCCTCCGGCCTCCTCCAGGAGCCAGCGCAGGGGGCAGTGCTCGAAGACCTCCACGCGGGAGGGCGAGACCTTCACGGGACCGTCCCCGGGGCGCAGTTCACCGTCCGCCGAGGGCCCGGCCAGGCCGTACCACTCCTGGGGGTCGGCCCCGGGCACTCCGGCCAGGGCCAGCCCGGCCAGCTGGACGGCCGCCCGGGCCCTGCGATCGACCCCGGACCCGTGTTCGGCTCCGGCCCTGCGACCGTCCCCCTCGCCGCCGTGCCCGCTCCCGCCACCGCCGCCACCGCCGTCGTCGTCGTCGGGGGAGCAGACCGCTGCGCGCAGCTCTGCCACGAGAGCCGGTAACGACAGCATCCGGGGAACGGTGTCCACCGGGCGCTCGTCGAGGTCCGGGGCGGGATCGACCAGGTCGAGGAAGGGCGAGGGCAGCAGGTCCTCCGAGCGCACGGCTGTCACCAGCAGGTGTCGAACCGCCCGGCCGACAGCCACGTGGAACAGGCGCAGCTCGTCGTCCAGGACCGCGCGGCGCCGGGCCGCCGGCGGCTCCGTGCGGCCGACACCGCGCCCGTCCAGCAGGTCCGCCAGGTCTGCGGCTCCCAGCAGGGAACTGCGGGGGCGGAGGTTGGGCCAGGTGCCCTCCTGGACCCCGGCCACCACGACGACCTCCCACTGCAGTCCCGCGGCGCCGTGGGCGGTGACGAGGGTGACGCAGTCGCTCGCCGGGGCCCGTTCCGCCAAGGTGTCGGAGGGCAGGTCCTGCCCCTCCAGATGGTCGAGGAAGGCCCGGGGCCCGGCGTTGGGCAGGCGGTCGACGAACCGGGCCGCCGCCTCGAACAGAGCGACGACGGCGTCGAGATCCTGATCGGCCCGACCGGCGCCGGCCCCTCCGGCGAGCGCACGGGTGTGCCAGGGCCCGGCCAGGTCGCAGCTCTGCCAGAGTGCCCAGAGCACGGTCTCGGCCGTCGCCCCCGGGGCCTGGGCGGCCTGCCGGCCCGCTTGCAGTACCCGCGCGACCCGCAGGGCCGGCTCCGCCGACAGCGGATCGGGCGTGAGCAGTCGGCCCGGATCGGCCAGGGCCTCCACGAGCAGGTCGTCGCTCGACCGCCCTCCGCCCCCGGCCAGTTCCTCGTCCCGCAGGGCCTGGCGCAGGCGGCGAAGTCCGAGGGCGTCGGCTCCGCCGATCGGTCCCGTCAGGAGCTGGACGGTGCTCTGCCCGGTGAGGGCGTGGGCGTCCAGGCAGCAGCGCAGGGCCAGGCGCAGCGGGACGACCGCTGGCTCGTCGCGCACAGGAAGCTGCGCCACGGGGACGGTCACGGGCACGGACGCCGCCGCCAGGGCCCGCCGCAGGGCCTGCGTGTCGCGGGCCGAACGCACCACGACGGCCATGTGCCCCCACGGCACCCGGCCCTGGAGGTGATGGCGGCGCAGCGCCTGCGCGATGTAGGC
>JAUPKJ010000047.1 GCA_030837505.1 Actinomycetota bacterium | reverse complement strand
CTGCTCCCTGACGAAGTCGGCCCGGCCGGAGTGCTCACCCACCGGATCAGATCGAGGAGCAGTACCGTCCGTGACGACCTCGGGGCGGAACGTCCGATCCGTGGCTCAGGGTTGGGCCACCGGAATGACTTTCCGTGGCGCCGGCCCTCAAGGACCCCCCTCCGTGATTACCGTGAGTGCATGCCGACTTCCGCCGTGCCCCCCAGCCTGCGTCGTGCGGTCCTGGCTTCCTGCGTCCTGGACGACCTCGATCTGCACCAGGCGCCGTGGGGGGTTCGTCTGCCCGGTCCCGACGGCGCCGACGAATCGGGGGTGCACCTGGAGTGGTCCGCGATCGCGCAGGCCCTCGCGGGGCACGATCCCCTGTCGCCGGTGGGACGCGCCCGGGTCTCCTGCCTGCTGGGGCCGGCCCGGCTCGTGGCCGATCTCGGGGAGGGTGCGCCGGAGGCGCTGCGCGAGTCCGCCAGGCTCCTGGCCCTGCCCCCCGACCATGTCCTGCATCCCGGTCCGGGTTGGGTGCGCGACCGTGTCCTGGGCGGGACGCTGGACGTCGGGGTGGGCTTCCTGGACCGTTCGGGCGCACGCGATCGGGTGCGGCCCGTTCCCCCGGCGGTCCTCGCTGCGGCGGGGGTCGATCCTGACGGCTGGTGGGATGACCTGACCGCGCACGCCGAGCACATGGGAAGTTTGATCGCCTCGCGGCTGGAGGTCCTGAGGCGGCGCCGTTCGGCCCTCCGCCCGGCCGGTGGGTGCGACGTGCTGACGCTGCTCGCCTCCCGCACCCTCCGGACGGCCCTGGCCCGTCTGGACGGAACGGGCCTGCGCGCGGTCGCCGTCCCCGATCGCGATCGGGGATGGTTCGACCTGTCGAGGATCGATCCGGCCTTCGTGGCGTCGGCGTGGTCGGCGACCGACGAGACGGCCAGGGGGCTCGCCCGTCCGGTGCTCGTGACCGAGGACGAGGTCGTCCTGGCCCGTCCGGGCGGACACCCCGAACGCGAGGCCCTCTGACGCGAGGCCCTCTGACGCCCCTTCGGGGTCAGAATTTGCCGTATTCCTCCCGCCAGTTCCTGGCCAGGGTCCGTTGCAGGTCCGGGGACAAGCGGTGCAGACCGGCCGGTCGGGGGGAGCGGACCAGTTCCCGGGTGCACAGGTACAGCTCGCTGTACACGAGGTCCAGGACCGAGCCCAGCACGCTCTGTTCCAGAAAGTTCACCGGTCGGCCCCGGTCGACCAGGTGGACGGTCCGGCTCTCCACTGTCAACTGCGTCACTTCCTGGGTCTGCCGGATCGAGTCCGCGGCCTCGCACAGCCCGTCCACATCGAACTCCACCTGTTTGGAACTGCCGCTGAGCAGCACGGCGCCCTCCCTGAGAAAGGGCAGGTCATCGACGCCCAGGGAACACCGTCCCGACACGCCGATGACGACGTCGGCCCAGCCGAGCAGGTCGGTCCGGGAACCCACGCGAAGACCGCGCAGGAGGGCCGCCGCCATCCGGATCTCGCACGGGTCGTACACCGCCACGCGGCTTCCGGACTCGCGCAACCGCTCGGCCAGGGACGTCCCGATCCCTCCGTACCCGAGGACCAGAACACGGCATTCGCTGAGAACACGGTAGAAGCGGGTGCGCAACACCCGTTCGACGGTGAAGGCCACGCAGCGCCCCACCTGCAGATCTTCGAGGGCCTTCAAGGGGCTGTCCGCGATGGTGAACACGGGCAGGGGCAGGGGCACGTGGAGTTCGTAGAGCCATTGCCCCTGTTTGGTGTCCTCCACGACCCCGCACAGCTGCGGGACGCCCGCCAGGGTGGACAGGTGGGGGGCGCAGTACCCGCCGACCTCCTGCACGGCCAGGGCGGGGCCCCGGCGCGCTCCGGCCTGTTGGGCCGAGGCGACGGCCAGGGGGCCGACGTCGTCGAGAGTGGACGGGACCAGGACGGGCAGGTCCGCCAGCCTGGTCAGGGCCTGCCGTCGCAGGCTGTAGGGCACGGGGACGACCCCGACCAGCTCGCAGACCTCGGCCAACCGGCGGATGTAGGGAACGGCTGTGTCGAGCAGGTGGGCCACGAGTACCAATCTCGCGGGCGGGAGGGGCCACCGGACCGTGGCGTCCCGGAGAACAGGCAGGTCACCGACCAGTGGAGGGTCAGGGGGCCCTGGATCCGTGGCATCCGTCTCCCGGCGGAGGGCAGAGGACATCGAGGCTCCCGGCTTGTTGCGTAGACGGTCGGCGTCCACAGTGATGGCACGCCGGAGCGGTCCTGCTCCCCCGCAAGCTCTTCCGCCGTCCTCCGCAGTGCCGCCTGTTCGAATCGTCATACGATGAACCGGCATCGTCAAGAACATAAGAAATGCCCATTTGATAGCGTATTTACACGATTGAGCGCCCTCGCTGAAACGACCCGCAGGACGGCGAGCACCCGCACCTCAGCAGGCTCGCCGCCCCGGGGCGGGTGGTCTTCCCTCAGGATTCGGCCTTGTCAGGACCGATCAGGTTCTCGACCGGGACGGTACCGCGGTGGAACGGCGGACCACGAGCTGCGTTTCGACGGTCGACAGCGGACGGGACTCCTCCCCCCGCAGCAGGGCTGCGAGCGCTTCGACCCCGCGGCGGCCCAGTTCTTCCCCCGGGAGGTCGACCGTGGTCAGGGAGGGAGTGAAGAACATCGCGGTGTCCAGGTTGTCGATGCCCACGACGGACAGGTCCTCGGGGATTCTCAGTCCCAGTTCGAAGGCCGCGTGGTAGATCCCTGCCGCGGCGACGTCGTCGTCGCAGATCACGGCGTCGGGGCGGTCCGGCGTCCCCAGCAGTTCCTGGGCCGCCACTCTGGTGATCTCGACGCCCTCGCCCTCCCCGACCGATCGTTCGGTCACCTGCAGCCCCCGGGTCTCTTCTTCGAAGGCCGCCTGACGGACCCGGAACGTATGGGAGGCCCGGGAGTATCTCAGGTGTCCGATCCTGTCGTGTCCCAGTTCGATCAGGTGCCGAACCGCCTGCCGCATCCCGTCCGCGACGTCCAGCGGGAGCACGCCCCGTCCCGGGGCCATGAGCTGCGGGTCCGAGTCGAGGAGGACCACGGGGACGTGAGGTGGCAGGCGGCTGACCTGGCAGTCCCGGGGGGAACACACGAGCAGGCCGTCGAACTGGTGGGCCAGGGTGATCCGGGAGAGGGTCTCCCCGTTCCAGTTCGAACTGACGACGATGGTCAGCCCCCGCGACTGAGCGGCGTCGTGAGCGCTGGCCAGGACTCGCGCGAAGAAGGGGCCTCGGATGTCGGGCACGGTGAGCAGCAGCAGGCCGGTGCGTCCCAGCCTCAGCTGACGCGCTGTGGCCTGGGGCTGGTAGCCGAGTTCGTGGGCTGCCTGCCGGACCCGTTCCCTGGTCGCTTCCGACACCCTCCGGCCGCTGCGGCCCGAGAAAACCAACGACACCGTGGCCTGCGACACCCCGGCGAGTCGTGCCACGTCGTGGCCGGTGGGTCTGGAACCCTGAGGACGGAAAGGATCAGGAGAGGGGCTGACCATGGTCCGTCAGTCTATTGTCGCAACAGGCTCCGTGGCCGGTGCATTCGCAGGCTCATGACGGTAATGAGTGAAGTTGACGTCGGCGATCGACAGTCGGCGATCGAAAGTCGGTGGCGATCTGTCGCTGCGGACCCGGGCGAGCGCACCGGTCAATCGCCGAGGACCAGGGCCACGGCGAAACGGACGGCCCGGTCCACGGAGCCGTCCCTCGGGTACTGCAGGTGGGCCAGGGGATCGGTCCCACCGGCACAGACCGGGTCGCCGGGGGTGCACAGGTCCAGGGAACGGTCCTGGAACGCCCCGGAGACCGTGTCCAATTGCCCCCCGGTCAGGCGCAGCGGGTTGCCGAACACCACGAGCGCGCGGACGCGCCCGAGCACCGACTCGGGCAGGACCAGGTTCTCCCCCAGAGCGCCGACGACCCCCGTCGCGATGTCCACGACGCTCGCCCCCTGGGAGTAGCCGCCGAGGACGAACCGGGTCAGCGGGCATTCCCCGGATCTTTCGATCACGTGTCGGGTCAGGTCGGCAGCGCCGTCGGCCGTGCTGCTCTGGTCCATCAGGGCCTCGTACCGGACGGCGTAGGAGGCCACGGTTCTCCCTGGCAGGTCGGAGCGCAGGCCCTCGAAGAACGGGCTACCGACCATCCCGAGCCCGGCGGACTCCGTCGATCCCCGGGCGAACACCACCTCGACGTCGGGGCAGTCCGCCTCGGAGGTCCGTGGGGACGGGGAGCCCGAGGACGGGGAGACCTGATCCGGGGAGCCCAGGCCCGTGGCCGCCAGCATCCCCAGAACCGCACCGAGCACCTCGATCTCGCGTCGGCCGACGAACAACCGTCTCATACCCGCACGCTCCTCTCGTCCTCGTCCTCGTTCTCGTCCTCGTTCTCGTCGTATCGCAGCAACCGCCGGGGAGAGCAGTGTAAGAGGCCGCGCCGAGTGGTGGCTTCGATCAGGGCGCAGGGCGGGCCCGTCCGCACCGGTCACTCACCCGTCCGGTCCCTGAGATTTCGCGGTCTGCCGCCGACAGGGAGGAGAACCGGACCACACCCGCAGGGAGACGTCATGATCATTCAAAGCAGCGACCTGTCCCTGCGTTCGGCCCATGCCCTGCAGACCAGCAGCCGGACGACCACGACCCTGAGGACCTGGGCACCGTCCCCGACGGTGCCCTCCCCGCAGCGGCCGACCCCCGTCCAGGCCGGTGGGGGAGACGAGAGGTCCGGGGGGCGTGCCGTTCCGCGATCTCTGTCTGCGCACGACGGCCCGTTCCGGTTCCCGGTGCAGGCCGCAGCGCAGTCGGGCACGCGGGAGACCGGCCGGGGGGACGGCGTCCGGGGGAGGCCCTCCGACCTGGAGAGCCGGTTCGCCACCATGATCGCGGTCATCGAGTGGTTGACCGGCGAACGGGTGCAGGTGCTCGACCAGGAACAGGTGACGGGTCGGGCCGGCGCGCGGGGGGCGGTCGCCACCGGGGCCGGTTCGGCCCCGGGCGTCTCCGCGGCGGGCCGGACGCCGGGGCCCGGGGCCGAACTCACTGTCACGGAGACGTTCGAGGAGCAGCAGGCCATGGCCTTCACGGCCCAGGGGTCCGCGGTCACCGCCGACGGCCACCGGATCGACCTCGAGGTCGATCTGGAGCTGTACCGTCAGGTGGCGTCCTCACGGACGACGAGGATCACCGTCGGGGACGTGCCGGTCCAGGACCCTCTCGTGCTGAGTTTCGGTGCGCTGCCGGGGATCTCCGCCGAGCGGGTGGCCTTGGACCTGAACGCCGACGGGACCGCAGAACAGATGCCGTTCGTGGCAGCGGGCAATGCGTATCTCGTGTTCGACGCCGACGGCGACGGCACCGTCGATGACGGCCGGGAACTGTTCGGACCCACGACCGGCGACGGTTTCGGCGAACTGGCCGCCCACGACGCCGACGGCAACGGCTGGATAGACGAGGCCGACCCGGTGTTCACGCGGCTGCGGCTGTGGTCGGACCCCGAAGGCCCCCTGAGCACCCTGACCGAGCGCGGGGTCGGCGCGATCGGCCTGGCCCGGGTGGACACACCGTTCCGGCTGAGCGCCGGGGAGAACGTCGCCCAGTTGCATTCCACGGGGGTGTGGATCGGCCTGGACGCGACCGTCGGCACGGTCCACCGGATCGACCTGGCCACCTGAGGGCTGACGAGGCCTCCCGGCCCCGGACCGTCCGGCCCCGGGAAACTCACGAATCGGTACCGGCCGCCTCCGGAAGATGGGTGGTCGCGGTCGGCAACAGGTCTCGATGTTCCTGTCGCACATACTCCAGCCCCTCGGTGATCGAGGGGTCGTGCTCCAGTGCGCTGGTCACGAATTCCAGGCGACGCTGGTTCTCGTCCAACAGATCCCGCCATCGGCGAACGTAGGCGCGGACGAGGGGGCGGCCGGCTTCCTTCTCCGGTTCGAAGTACAACCCTAGTTCGCGGTCCTCGCTTTTGATCCTCCGCCTGACGACTTCGTCGTGGTCGGTCGTCATGAGGATGAAGTCCCAGGTGGCCCTGTCGCTGGCGAACGCAGGAGTGGAGAGGACGGCGTTGGCGTAGTCCTCGACCTGATCGATCTCCTTGCGGCCCGCGATGACGTCCGGCGCTTTCAGTTCGACCACCAGATGCTGGATGCGGTCGTGTTCCTTGTACCGGGCAGCGAGATGGAGATCCGTTCTCCCCGTCCTGTTGTCCCAGCGCCTGACCGTGGTGGTTTTCGTGTCCGGCAGCCCTTCCAGTTTGAGGTGGTTGCGGAGCATCTCGGTGAGGCCACGTTCGCTGCTCATGAGGTGATAGCCCTCACCGAAGATCCACAATTCGTGTTCCAAAATCTTGTGCAGGTGGTCGCGTTCGCCTATCTGCCCCGAGTCCTGTGGGTCGAACAGGAGATGGTCAAGGCCCGCCAGGAATTTGTGACGGCAGGCGACGAGGTTCGCGGACCGGATGATCGCCGATAGTGTGGTTTCACTGAGAAGCTGGCTGAGAGTGTCCCGATCCGTGTCGTTGAGGGAGACGACCTCATGCAGGATCGTCGTCAACTTGTCGGGATCGTGTCTGATTGCATCTCTGAGCAAGGCGAGGGTCAGGCGTGCATCTTTCTGGATCTTCGAGATGTGCGGAACCAGCGTGCCGGAGACGACATCGAACACCGCACGCTCCGCCCTTTCAGGCTCGCTGGCAGGCTCGCCCTTGTAAGGGTAGGCACCGGTGTCCTTCCACTGTTCGATCTGCTCGCGGCGTCGCTCACGACGGCGGGCAGCGAAGTGGTCCCGGATCGCCTTGCGGGAGCACTTCCACAGATCGCTGACGGGTTCCGGGGCCATGTCCCCCAGTCCCAAGACGGTCAGCTCATCGACGCCCAAGCCGGACCAGGTGATGTAGGCGGAGAAGCTGAACTGGCTCTCCACCTGGCTGCCTGGTTCCTCGTACGGAAAGTGGTCGTCGTCGGGCCCGAAATAGACGGCCTGATGCTTGCCGGAACGCCACTCGATCACCCTGACGGCTGCCTCGTGGACACCGTTCTCCCCAAAAATGACAGGTATCTGTGTGTCGCGCGCTATCTCCTGCGTGGGATCGAGTGTAGCCCCGTCGTACGTGATGGTCAGGGTCTTGTCGTTGAGGAGTGCCGGTGCGAAGTGCGAGCGCAGGGTGGGAACAACGCCTTCGGCATTCAACGCTGCGAGTTGCTGCTGCGACTCGTTGTGCGCGGTCACGGTCGTTCCTGTCGGAACGCCGGTGGAGGGCAGGACCTCCCAACGGAAGCGGTCTCTGGTCCGGCGGTTGCCCAAGATCGTGATCTTGTGGCGATGGCCCGCAGTGTCGTCACTGACACTCGACCAGCTGATCGCCGAGCCGAGAGCGAAGGCTCGCAGCCGGCCCTCGCCTCGTTTGCCATGCAGGCGGCGCAGACCGTTCTTGGACTTCTCGCTATGGCTCTTCCACGCGCCCCCGATCCGCCCGAAGGTCGCTTGGACATCATGGAGACTGATGCCGTGGCCGTCGTCAACCACCCGCACGGCGGTAATAGCATCGGCCTCGTTCCGATGCAGCTCGACCGCGACCACGGTCGCTTCGGCGTCGATCCCGTTCCAGACCAGCTCCACGACCGCGCGCACGGCGTCTCGCTCATGGGCGAGGCGAGCGACCAGGTCGTCACTTGCTTGTAGTACCAACTCCGGCATGCAAACGACTGTAGAGGCCGCCGACGACAGTCACGAAACACCCTTCGCAGGATTGTTCGGGCCTCGTTCACAGCCAGCCGTTGCGGCGGAAGGCGCGGTACAGCAGGCCGCAGGACACCGCGATGAGGCCCAGGACGCAGAAGTAGCCGTAGTGCCAGCGGGTCTCGGGGATGTTCTCGAAGTTCATTCCGTACACGCCGGCGATGGCCGTGGGCACCAGGCCGATGGCGGCCCACGCGGAGATCCTGCGCATGTCCTCGTTCTGCCGCACGGCGATCTCGTTCTGCCGGGCCGCGATCCGGCTCTGCCGGGCCCCGGCGCGCGCCAGATCGGCCTGCAGGATGTCGAACAGGAGCCGGTCGTGGTGTTCGATGGCCTCCGCCGCGCGCACGGCGTGGTCGTGGACGTCCCGGAAATAGGGGGCCAGGTTCTCGCTCACGCCGGGGACCCGCCCGTCCGCGAGCCTCTCCAGCGGGCCGGCCAGAGGCAGCACCGCCCGGCGGAACTCCGCGACCTCGCGTTTGAGCATGTAGATCCGCTCGGAGTGGTCCTGCTCGTCCTCCCCGAAGACGGAGGTCTCGATGGAATCGACGTCCTCCTCGATCCCGGCGATGGCCTCCGTGTACCCGTCGACCACGAGGTCGGCGGCGCCGTGGAGCACTCCCAGGGGTCCGGCGCTGAGCACGTGGGTGTCCCCGCGGTCGCACGCTCTGCGCACCCGCGTCAGGATGTCGCTGTCGCCGTGGCGCACGGTGACGATGAACCTCTCCCCCAGGAAGATCGCCAGCTCGGAGACGGTGACGACCTCGTCGTGGTCCACGTAGCGCACGGGTTTGAGCACGACGAACAGCACGTCGTCGTGCACCTGGAGTTTGGGCCGCTGGTGGGCCTGGACGGCGTCCTCGACCGCGAGCGGCGGCAGGGAGAACTTCGCGGCCACCTGGGCGATGTCCTGGGCCGTCGGCTGTTGCAGCCCGATCCACACGAAGCCGTCGCAGTCGCGGGCCCTCCGACAGGCGTCCTCCAGGGTGACCGTGCCCGCACGGCGACGGCCGTGCTCGTACACCGCGCAGTCCCCGATGACCTCCGCGAGATCCCGGGGCTTCGCGCACGGGTCCGCAGGCGAGTCGCACCCGCTGGTGTCACCGGGCACGGGCCGGTCCTCCGTGCCCGGGCCGCCGACCCGACGGCGTCCGGCGGGGCCGAGGGGCAGTCCCCGGGCCACGCGACCGGCTTTCCGCAGTCTGACTTTCCACTGCTCCCGGCTTCCCCTGTGTCCCCGGTCGTTGTGTCCCCGGTCCGGGCCCTCGGTGTTCCGCGTCACCGTGCCGAGAGTACTGCCCCGGCCCGGGCGGGGACGCAGCGCGCCTCCCCACCCGGGCCATGGAACCTTCGATTCAAACGGTCATCGGACCCGTTCCGCCGGAAGCGATCTCACGGGGTCGGAGGCGTCGTGGGTTCCCCCGTGGTCGGAGGCGTCGTGGGCTCCTCCGTGGTCGGAGGCGTCGTGGGCTCCTCCGTGGT
>JAUPKJ010000344.1 GCA_030837505.1 Actinomycetota bacterium | reverse complement strand
GGTAGGCGGTACCGCGCCCGAGCAGCCCCCTGCGGTAGTGCACCGGGACCACCCGGCCCGAGACGACGAGGCGGGACGCCACGGCCGCCGTCGCCGACCGGGACAGGAAATCGAGCCAGGCCCTCAGATTCCGGTGGGGCTCGACCGCCAGGGCCTCGAACAGTGCGCGACAGGTCCTGTCCTCGGGCGGCAGAGGACTCAGCAGGTGGATCCGTCCCTCTGCCACGCCCAGCTGCCCGGCCAGCAGCATTTCTCCCAGCAGCCCCCCGCCCAGGGCGACCCCGCAGACGAGGGGATGCAGGCGCGGTCTGCCGGAACGGTCGCAGTGCGCGACCAGGAACAAATCGTCCGACAGCGACAGGTCGCCGCCAGGGGAGAGGGACATCGCGCGCAGGCTCCGGATCGACGGCTCTGCCGTTCGTCGCGGCACCGGTGGTCGCCGGACCAGTACTGAGGTCCGGCTCGGAGATCACCCGCAGCGAACGGCTGGAATGCGCGCTATGTTCCTCGTCGCCGAACCCGGACAGAACGACCGTTGGAAGACGTTCGGCAGTGGAACCGGACGTCCTGAGAACTCGGAGGTCCCGCTCTCACAGGACGGCGACGGGCAGCTGCGGGTCCCCGGTGTCCGCCGTGCTGTTCCAGGCCCTCGCCAGCAAGGACACCGCCCCCACCAACTGGTCCTCGCCCCGGGCGAAGGGCAGCCGCACCCGCCCTTCGAACCCGCCCCGGACCCCGAACCTCGCCCCGGGGGCCAACACCAGTCCCATCTCGCGGGCCGAGACCGCCAACTCGCTGCTGCGGGGCTCGGGCAGCCGGATCCAACTGACGATCCCCCCCTGAGGGGTGGGCACCTGCCAATCGGGCAGCTGCTCGCTCAGGGCGTCGCGCAGGGCCGTGAACCGGGCGGAGAGGAGTTCCTGCCGACGGTGCCGCAGAGCCGGCAGATCGTCCAACAGATGAGCGACCGCCAACTGTTCCAGAAGGGGACAGGTGAGCTCGTCGGCGCTCCGGGAGACGAGCAGGGTCCGCACCAACGAACGCGGGGCCCTGATCCACCCCAGCCTCAGCCCGCCCCAGAAGGTCTTGCTGGCGGATCCCAGGCACATGGTGGTCCGGCCACCGCAGTAGGCGGGCAGCGGAGGCGGCACCCGGCCGCCGTCCCCCAGGAAACCGCGCAGGTCGATCTCGCAGAGGGTCTCGTCGACGATGATCGTGCACCCGGCGGCCGCACACCGGTCCGCGAGGGCCTGCCGGGTCGTGGCGTCCATCAACTGCCCGGTCGGGTTGTGGAAGTCGGGCATCAGGAACGCGACCTCGCACCCGGGACGGCGCAACACCTGGCCGGCCTGGTCGAGATCCCACCCCTCCTCGACGGCGAACCCGACCGGACGCAGCCCGGATTCGCGCATGACGTCCAGGGCCATGGGGTAGGTCGGGTCCTCGACGAGCACGCGGCCGCCCGGACGCGCCAGAAGGGACAACGCCGTGCGCAGGCCCCTGATCGCACCGGAAGTGATCATCACCTCGTCGACGGCCGTGGGCAGGCCCCGCGCGGTGTAGCGGGCCGCCACACGTTCCCGCAGCTCCGGCAGGCCCCCGCTGTAGTACCCGTGCCCCGGCAGGTAGCTGGGCAGATCGTCGAGGGCCGCGACGTAGGCCGCATGGATCTGCGGAGGCGCCTCCAGGGCTGCGCAGGTCAGGTCCCCCCTCCCATCGGGGGAACCCAGGGAACCGCACAGGATCGGCCAGAGGACCGGGGAGGTCGGGCCGGCGTGCCCGCGGGGGATCGCGGTCCAGGTCCCCGCGCCGTGCTCGGCCCGGGCGAAACCCTGCTCGCGCAGGAGGCGGTAGGCCGCTGTCGTCGTCGTGCGGCTCGTCCCGGCGTCCAGGGCCAGGGAGCGCTCGCTGGGCAGCACCGCATGGACCGGGAGGCGGCCGTCGAGGACGAGCAGGCGCAGGCGTTCGGCGAGAGCCCGGTAGGCGGGGGTCCCCGGCCGCGACCAGTCCCCCAACAGGGCCGTGACCTCGCGGGAGCCCAGACGGCGGGAGGGACGCTTCGACACGTCCCCCACTCTCCCCCGATTGGCTATGGAAGGCAAAGCCAGTTTTGGGACGGGCCGGCCCGGTGACGAGAAAGGGACCCCTGCCCCGACCACTGTTGCGCACGGTGATCAACAGCAGGTCCCCCGGGCTGAGACGGCGCGTCGAACCACCCGTTCCGTGTACCGTCGGTGACGTCGAACGGGATACACCCGCCTCGGGCGGGGCTCCACGTAGCACGTGTTCCTCGGTGGACGGGACCCTCACCCTGCGGCCGGTCGCTCCACGCCACGGAAGAGCACAACCGCGGCAGGCCAGACCGGTGGTCGCGGAAGGCACCGATGCTGTGGGGGCGCTCATGACGACGTCCGGTGGCCGATCCGTCGTGCGTCGGCTGCTCCGGGTCCAGGGGGTCGTCCAAGGGGTGGGCTTCCGCCCCTTCGTCCACACCCTCGCCGGGGAGCTGTCCTTGACGGGTTCTGTCGTGAACACAGGTTCTGGCGTCCTGGTGGAGGTCCAGGGGGCCGTCCCGGACGTGGAACGGTTCTGCCGCCGGGTGCGATCGGACGCCCCACCCCTCGCGAAGGTCGAACACGTGCTGGTCGAACCCCTGAGCCCACGCCAGGACACGGGTTTCACGATCCTGCCCTCCCTGGCAGGGGGCGGAAGAACCCTCGTCCCCGCCGACGTCGCCACCTGCGAGGCCTGTCTGGAACAGCTGTGCGACCCGGCCGACCGGAGGTACAAACACCCGTTCATCAGCTGTACGGCCTGCGGTCCCCGCTTCACCGTCATCACCGCCATGCCCTACGACCGCCCCGCCACCACGATGGCGACCTTCCCGCTGTGCCCGGCTTGCGAACAGGAGTACAAGGACCCCTCCGACCGCCGTTTCCACGCCCAGCCGATCGCATGCCACGACTGCGGCCCCGTGCTGGAACTCGTCGAGCCGACGGGGATGTCGGCCAGGGCGGGGCTGCCACCCCTGCGCGGGCAGGACGCCCTGGACTGGGCACGGACCCTGCTCGCCTCGGGTCACATCGTCGCGGTCAAGGGACTGGGCGGGTACCACCTGGCCTGCGACGCCACCGACCCCGCCGCCGTGACCGCACTGCGCGAGCGCAAACGGCGCGGTGACAAGCCCTTCGCGATCATGGTGGAGGACCTGCGGACGGCTCGTGGGATCTGCGAGGTCGATCCCGCCGAGGCCGAGTTGTTGACCTCGGCCGCCCGTCCCATCGTGCTCCTGCGTCGCCGCGCCAGGCCCCTTCCCGGAGCGCCCGACGTGGCGGACCTCGTGGCCCCCGGCAACCCGGATCTGGGCGTCATGCTTCCCTCCACGGGGTTGCATCACCTGCTGCACGGTCTGAAACAGGACTCCGGCCGGCTCCCGGTCCTGGTGATGACCAGCGGGAACCTGGCCGGCGAGCCGATCGTCACCGACGACGCGCAGGCCCTGACCCGGTTGCGGGGGATCGCGGACGCCTGGTTGCGTCACGACAGGGTCGTCCACGTGCCCTGCGACGACTCGGTGACCCGCGTGGTAGCCGGCGGGGAACTCCCCCTGCGCAGATCGCGGGGCTGGGCGCCGTTGCCCGTGTCGCTGCCCTTCGAGGTCGAGCCCTCCCTGGCCGTCGGCGGCGACCTGCGCAACACGTTCGCTCTCGCACAAGGGCGCCACGCCTGGCTGTCGGCCCACGTCGGGGACATGGACGATCTGGCGACCCAGCACGCCTTCGGCCACGCGGTCGAGCATCTGCAGGGACTCGTCGGGGTCCTTCCTCGACGGCTCGTCGCGGACAGGCATCCGGCCTACCGGTCCGTGCAGTGGGCCCGGCGGGCGGCCGGCGCCCAGGACCCGCCCCTGCCCCTGATCCAGGTTCAGCACCACCACGCCCACCTCGCGTCCGTCATGGTCGAGCACGGTCTCGACGGCAGCACCCCTGTGATCGGTCTGGCCCTCGACGGAACCGGGTACGGCGAGGACGGCGCCGTCTGGGGCTGCGAGGCCCTCCTGGCCGACTACCGGGGATTCGAACGGTTCGCCCACCTGGCCTACGTCTCGCTGGCGGGGGGCGATGCCGCCGTCCGTCGGCCCTACCGGATGGCCCTCGCCCACCTGGAAGCTGCCGACTTCCCCTGGGACGATCGTCTGCCGTGCGTCGAGGAGTGCCCCTCCTCCGAGCGGGAGGTGCTCGCCCACCAGTTGAGGACCCGTCTGGCCTGTGTCCCGACGTCGAGTGCCGGCCGTCTGTTCGATGCCGTGGCCTCCCTGACCGGGGTCTGTCACGACGTGACCTTCGAGGGACAGGCCGCTGCGGCCCTGGAGGCCGCGGCACGGGAAGCGGCGGCGCAGGAAGCGGCGCAAGAAACGGCGGCCGGCTACGACCTTCCCGTCAGGCCGGCCCGCGCGGGAGATCCCGCTTCGACCGGAGCCCCCTACGTCCTGGACTGCGGGCCGCTGATCCGCCGGATCGCCCGGGACGTGCTCGACGGGACGGCGGCCCCGGTCGTAGCACTGCGTTTCCACCGGGGGCTGGCCAGGGCACTGGTGGAAACCGCTCTGTTGGCCCGGTCCGGAACGGGACTGGACACCGTGGCCCTGTCCGGGGGAACGTTCGCCAACACCCTCCTGTCGGGGGCTGTCACGGCGGGGTTGCACGAGGCGGGGTTCCGGGTCCTGCGGCACCGCAGAGTCCCGTGCGGGGACGGCGGGATCTGCCTGGGACAGATCGCGCTGGGCGCGGCCCGGGCCGGGCAATGACCCCCGGCCGACCGCCCGACCGCTGACCGCCCGCAACGCCGCGAGCCACCGCCCGCAACACGGCGAGCCGCCGCTCGCATCGCCGCGAGCTGAAACCGCCTGTTGCCGGGCCCTTTCACGTGCTCAGATCCCGTAGGCCACCATCAGCCGGGGGACGATCGCCGCCATGCTGTCCGGGTCGTCCGGGTCCCAGTCCAGGTGCACAGGCGCAGGCTCGGGAAGGTCCTGGAAACTGGCGACGGTCTGCCAGAAGGCCTCGTCGTCCTCCCCCGTGATCCGCGTCCAGGCATCCGCCGTCGCGAAGGGCAGGTCCTCGTCCTGCAACTCGTGCGGGACCTCGAGGTCCAGCTCCACGAGGCTGTCGGGGTCGGCGAGGGCGGCCTCGAAGACGGCGCGGCCCCGACCGATCAGACCGCTGCGGAAGTGGTCGAAGTCCTCCTCCGAGCAGGCCCCGAGCATGACGTAGGCCGCGCACCACAGCCTGCCCTGGGCACTGACCTCATGGAACCGGGCGAAGTGCAGGTCGAAACCCAGAACCTGCTCGACCGTCAGCTGGGACAAGTGCTCGGTCAGCCGCGAGGCCTGCCCCAACGACCCGTCCGGATCCGTGGTCCGTTCGATGAGCGACCAGAACTCTTGTTCACTCATCCAGGACGCGCGGTCGACGGTCGGGGCCGCCCGGCATTCTTTGCGCTCACTCATGGGCCGCGAGAGTAGCGCGCCCCGACAGATCGACGATCACGTGCCCCGCGACGAAAAAATCCCCGGCGCCGGTCGCTCCAGCTCTCAGGGTTTCCAGGTGACCACGGCCGTAGTGGCCGACCGGTTCTTCAGATAGTCGACGGCCCGGACGAAGTAGGTTCCCGCCTCGGTGCGGCTGCTGTCGGTCCACGTGGTCGAGGTCGTGGAGGCGATCACACGGTCGTTGCGCAGGATCTCGTAGCTCACGGCCCCGCCGGTGTCCGTCGACCCGGTCCAGGACAGGACCGGCCCGGAGGAACCCTTGACGGCCTTGAGGTTCTTCGGCTGGGTCGGCGCCGTGATGTCCCGTCCGCAGAAGCGGACGAAGCCCCCTGCCCAGGCATAGCCCGAGCCCC
This sequence comes from Actinomycetota bacterium, assembly GCA_030837505.1. Classification (GTDB taxonomy): domain Bacteria; phylum Actinomycetota; class Actinomycetes; order Actinomycetales; family Kineosporiaceae; genus JAUPKJ01. The sequence continues at coordinate 14,710 of JAUPKJ010000344.1, read as the reverse complement.
TCCAGGAACCGCGCACAACATCTCCGCCGAGCCACAGGCATTGGGAGGTGTCCAGCATCGACTGCCAGACGCCGTCACCGCGATCGCTCTCGTACACCGGATCGAATCCGAGGAGCTTCTCCCCGGTCGTCGAGTTGTAGGCGGCGGTGCCGTGGAAGGACGAGACCTCCGCGAAGACGGGGGGCGGAATGACCGAGGACTTGTAGGTCGCGGCCTGGCTGAAGTTGTAGTTCCAGCCGTGGCCGCTGGCGTAGATCTGGGAACCGCGCTGCAGGATGGTCTGGAAGTCTCCACCCTTGCGGGTTATGTGTCCTGTCACCCGGGACAGGTCGCGTTTGAGGAACTGCAGCGCGTGCTCGGTGGGTCCCACGACGACGCGCTGCGAGTCCGAGGTCTCCAGCAGGGTCTCCGCGTAGGGGGCGTAGGTCGTGTTCCCGCAGTTGGGACGGCAGTCGTAACTGGCCTTCACAGGCTGCAGGCCGCTGATGAGCTGGCCGTTCGTCGGGTTGAAGACAGCGGTGATCTCGACGGACTGCCCGTTGACCGTCCCGAACTTCCCGGCGGCGTAGACCCGGTCGCCCTTGCGCGAGGTGTAGACCTGGATCGGCGAGGTGGACAGCTGGGGGCGGAAGTTCGGGTCCGGCCTGCCGTCGGAGAGCCGCAGCCGGAACAGGTTGCGACCGCGGACGGTGACCTTCGAGGTCCCGGTACCGCCCGAGACCACTGTGATGTTGCCTCCGAGGTAGAGCCAGTCCCCGACCAGGTCCATGCTTCGCACGCCGAGCCGGGCACCGTTGTCGATGTCGTAGGTCAGGGAGGACGTCCATCCCGTGACCGTTGAGCCGTTCTTGGGGGAGATCAGCGCCAAGGCAGGTTTCGCCGCGCCGTTGACCTTGGAGAACATGCCACCGATGAGCAAATTGCCCGAGGGCGTCGGGACGATGTCCCAGACTCCGCCGTCCAGTTTCGGGCGGAAGGTGCTGTCCCAGGCCCCGGTCTTGCGGTCGAAGGCCGCGAGGTAGGGCTGGGAGGCCTGGGCCGTGCCGTTCTTGGCCACGGTGGTGAACATGCCTCCGACATAGACCTTGCCGTTGTACTCGGCCAGGGCCGTGACATTGGACTTGAAATTGGCGATCGGCGAGGTGCCGGCGTCCAGTCCGGTGACGCCCCATCCGTTCAGATCGGACGTGGCGCCGGCCAGCATCGGGGTGATGGTCGAGGCCGCGAGCCCCTTGGCCGGGATCGCGGTGCCGGCGCTCGCCCTGCTGTTGGGGAGCTTGGGACGCAGCCAGACCTGCGCGAAGCCGATCGGGTAGCCCTCGTTCTTGCTGCTCTGCCACAGGAAGCTGTTCGTGGAGGAGGAGGCCCCGGACTTCTTGCCGCCGTAGGCGAAACCGGACTGCCAACCGGTGCGTTCCTGGAAGGGCCAGGTCACGACCCGCTTCTCGCCGTCCTTGCCGTCGGCGTTGACGTCGTAGCTGTTGCCACCGGTGATGGTCGTCCCGCCGACGACGGCCTTCTTCAGGGAGAACCCGCCGCCGATCGCCCAGGTCCACCGCGGGGCGGAGGCGGGGTAGTAGCGGATCTCCTGCCAGGAGGAACCGGAACTGTTCAGGGCCCGGCGCACTCGGATCCCGTCGGACAGGGCGTCCAAGCGGGACCCGTGGAGCAACCCGTTGACGGTCTCCGCCGGGAGAGCGGCAGGGGTGAAGGCCTTGGTCCCCGTGGGGACGCCCGAGACCGTGGCGGCAGCGGCCTGACCGGAGTCCCGCCAGTTCCAGTTCTCGCGGCCGCGTCCGACGAGGACCCAGCCCCCGCCGTCGGTGGTCATGTCGCAGTAGAACTGTTGGGGTGCGACGAGGTTAGGGGAGATCAGCCAATACACGCCCGTGGCGGACGAGGAGTACTGGGACTTGATCCCCCAGCAGGAGGCTCCGGCCCGCTGGGAGGTCTTGCCGTCTCCCGGGCCCGCGGCAGCAGCGTGGGCCTGGGGAACGGTGGAGATGTACGCGAGGCCCGCAGCAGCCGTGGCGAGGGCCGCCGCGCTTGCCGTGAGCCGGAAGCGGGGACAGGATCTTCCGCGATCGTTCCTGCCCGCCCGTAGTGTCCGTGCCCACCATTGTCTGGCCCGCATGTCAACACCTCGACACAAGGGGCGGCCGCTCCGCCTCACCAGTACCGAGCATGTCGCGTGAGGGGGTCGGCTGTCACGTTCCGTTCGGCGCGGGAACGGGAAAATCTCCCAGACGTGACGATCTGTAATTAGAGAATTACGGACCGTCACGTCTGGTTGTTCAGCTCCGGAAAGGTTTGGAACCGATGACCTTGACCGGGATCCGCTTGCCGTTCGGGGCCTCGTAGGAGGTGGACTCACCGGGCTTGCGTCCGAGGATGGCCGCGCCGAGCGGGCTCTTCTCGCTGTACACGTCCAGGTCGGTGTCCCCACCGACCTCCCTGCTGCCCAGCAGGAAGACCACTTCCTCGCCCGCGAGCTCCACGGTGACGACGCTGCCCGGGACGACCGTGCCGTCCGTGCTCATGGGCGGCACACCGACGTGGGTGTTCTCCAGGAGGGAGCGCAACTGTCGGATCCTGGCCTCCTGCTTGCCCTGTTCCTCCTTGGCGGCGTGGTAGCCGCCGTTCTCCCTCAGGTCCCCCTCCAGACGGGCTTCCTCGATCTTTTTGGCGATCTCGACACGACCGTCGCCGGAGAGGTGGTCCAGCTCGGCCTTGAGGCGGTCGTAGGCCTCCTGGGTCAACCAGGTGACATTGCTGGTGTTCTCGGTCACGGTCACTCCGTCCTTGATGTTGTGCCAGTGCCCCGGACACCGCCGCGGCGTCCGGGGCACTGCAGTCACATCGGGCAATGATGGATCCGGTCCCTCCGGGGGACCCGTTGGCGTCATGGGGATGAACTCACAACAATAGCAACGCTGCGCGTTCAAAGCAGGACCTCGGGTTGCTGTTTCGGTGGTAGATCCTCCGAACGGGACCGTTCGTCCCGTTCGACGCGGACCTGCGCAGCGGGGTGCAGCGGGGTGCCGGACGCGCGAGCGGGAGCGGGGCGTGCGGCGGGGCAGGGAACGGTGCGGCATGAATCCGGTCGTCGCGGTGTTCTCCCCGCAAGGACCTGTGTCACCGGTGGGGTGTCCACGAGTGTTCGGCGTGGGTACCGCTGCGCGGGTCCAAAGCGGAAGATCCGAAGGCGGGAAGGGCGAGTATGGAACGGGAACTGCGGTTGCTGTCGGTCCACGCACATCCGGACGACGAGTCCAGCAAGGGTGCGGCCACCATGGCCAAGTACGTGGACGAGGGGGCTCAGGTCCTCGTGGTCACCTGTACCGGTGGGGAGCGCGGAGGGGTCCTGAACCCACGGCTGCAGGACGACCCGCAGGTTCTGCGGGACCTTCCCGGGTACCGTCGGCTGGAAATGGCCCGTGCGGTGGAGATCCTCGGCGTTCGGCATGCCTGGCTCGGGTTCGAGGACTCGGGCCTGCCGGAGGGCGACCCGCCCCCGCCCCTGCCCCCGGGGTGTTTCGCACTGCAGCCCCTCCGCGACGCCGCTGCCCCCTTGGTGCGGATCATGCGTTCCTTCCGTCCGCACGTGGTTCTCACCTACGACGAGAACGGTGGGTACCCGCATCCGGACCACATCAAATGCCATGAGATCTCCGTCGAGGCCTTCGAGGCCGCGGGGGACCCGAGTCTTTATCCCGACGGGCAGGAGCCCTGGCAGCCTTCGAAGCTGTACTACGACCGGGCGTTCTCACCCGAGCGGGTGCGGATGATGCACGAGGCGATCCTGGCCGAGGGGCGGCAGTCCCCCTTCGAGGACTGGCTCCTGCGCGGGGGCGACGTGGCCCGACCCGTCACGACCCGGATCCACTGCGCGGACTACTTCGAGGTCCGCGAGCGGGCCCTCCTGTCCCACGCGACCCAGGTCGCCCCGGACAACAGGTGGTTCTTCGCCCTGCCGCGAGAACTGCTGGCGAAGGTCTGGCCTACGGAGGAGTACGAGCTGGCCCGCAGCCGGGTGCCGGTGGAACTCCCGGAGAACGACCTGTTCGCTGGACTCAGGGACCCCGTCGGTTCCTGTCCCTGATTCGGATCGGGCCGCCCCCGGGAGTATTCAGGGGATCGGATGGTCCTTCCGGGTGAACCCGTTACCGCGAGTGGCTGACCTTTTCCTCCGGGGATTCCTTGCCCGTGACTCCCTGGGAGTATCGGGTGACCGACAGTGTCAGGCGATGTCCGGGAGGCTTTCAGGCGGTTCCATTTTCAAACCTGCGAGGACCGATGGGCAGATTTTTCGTCGTGCAGCTGCAATGATGCCTCATCCGTAATGACTCGGGCGGACACTCGTAGTTCACCTGTGAATACCGTGTGAAATCGAATGGTCGGTCCCTCCCCGCAGGGGCCGATGTCACCCGAGAGGGACAGAGCAGAATCGGCGTCGTCAGGAGGTCCGGTGCGATGAAGCGCAGGAGCCGGGGACGGGTTTGGTTGTCCGGTACGACACTGCTGGCCACGGGGGTGATCGGTCTGACGGGTTGTGGCGGTGCCGAATCGCCCGCCGCTGCGGCCGGGGAATGTGGAACCCTCAAGCTAGCCCAGACCTCCTGGTCGGCCCTGGAGGCCAACAACGCGGTGATCGCGTATCTGGCCGAGAAAGAACTCGGATGCCACGTCGAGTATGTGAAGATCACCGAGGACGGGCTCTGGGAGGCCCTCGCCGTCGGTGACGTGGACGTTGTGCTCGGCAACTGGAGCGACGACTCCTACCGTCAACGTTTCGTCGAACAGCAGGGAAGGGTCGTCGAGCTCGGTCCGGACGGCACCACGGCCCGTGCGGGTTGGTACGTCCCGGCCTGGATGGTGAAGAAATACCCTGAAATAACGAATTGGCAGGAGCTGAGCAAAAAAGCTGATTTGTTCCGGGTGGGCGGTTCGTCGTCCCCCGCGAAGCTCCTGGGCCCCAGCAGCTCGGACTTCTCCGCCGATCGGCAGCTCGTGGACAACCTCGATCCGGGCTTCACCCTGCAGTACACCCAGGGCGAGACGGATCTGATCCAGGCTTTCAAGAACGCCGAGAAGAGCAGGGCCCCGATGCTCGGGTACTTCCGCAGCCCCAGTTGGTATCTGGCGGAGAACACCATGGTCCGGGTGAAACTGCCGGCTCACACCGAGGGCTGTGACGACGTCCTCGGACAGACGGCCTGCGACTATCCGTCCCAGAAGCTGGAAAAACTCGCCTCCAAGGTCTTCGTGGACTCCGACGGCCCGGCCCTCGCTCTGATCAAGAGCTTCAGCTGGACGAACGAGCAACAGACCGAGGTCGCCGCCGCCATGCTCTCGTCCGGTTCCACCCCCGAGAAGGCCGCGCAGGCCTGGGTGCAGAAGAACTCCGCCGCGGTGAAGAACTGGCTGAAGTGATCGGACCCGTTCGGCCGGAACACAGGACGACGCGGTCCTCGTGCGTCGGGCGGTCCCCGGCGTTGTCGGAACGGGCCCCGGCGCGTGCCGGGTACCCGTTGTACGGTCCCGCCCCGGGCGGAGCGCGGGGAAATGTTCTGGTCGCGACCGCCAGCAGGCACGGCTCGACGGCCGAGATCTCGCGGGCCATCGGTCAGGTGCTGCGCGGGTACCAGGTTCCGGTCGACACCCTGAGGGCTGACGGAGTGCCCGGTCTGCGAGGGTACGGCGCTGTCGTTCTCGGCAGCGCCGTCTACCAGGGGGCCTGGACGGACGCGGCCCGGATCTTCGTTGTCCAGCACGAGCAGGTGCTGCGCAGCGTCCCCCTGTGGCTGTTCTCCAGCGGGCCCGTCGGCGGGTGCTGGTACGACGAACTGCCGGGGGAAGCCGCAGACCTCCAGCGGCGGCTGGGGGCGATCTCGCACCGGCTGTTCTCCGGCCGGCTCGACCGGGGACTGCTCAGCGCTCCCGAACGGGCAGCCCTCACGGTGCGCCCGCCCGGTTCGCCGGCCGGCGGGAGCGTGGCCGGACGTCGGGCGGGGCCTCCCCGACGACGGAACGCCCCCCCGGGCCAGGCCGGGGAACCCCGGTGGGCCGACGACAGGGACTGGGGCGCCGTGCGCGGTTGGGCCCGCGGGATCGCCGAGATGCTCACTGATCCGGATCGTTGGGCGGACGCGCTGCGGGACGCGTGAGCGGCGCCGGGCGGGCGACGGCTCAGGCGGAATAGACGACGATCGAGGCCCCGACGTAATGGCTCACGAAGGCAGCGACCGTCAGGGCGTGGAAGACCTCGTGGAACCCGAACCACCGCGGATTGGGGTCGGGGCGCTTCAATCCGTAGACCAGCCCGCCGAGGGTGTACAGGGTGCCCCCGACGACCATGAGCCCGAAGGCCATGGCACCCCCGTTCAGGAAATCGGGCAGGTACACCAGGGCCGCCCACCCCAGGGCGACGTACAGGGGGACGTAGAGCCAACGGGGAGCCTGCACCCAGAACACCCGGAAAATGACACCGGCGATGGCGCCGCCCCACACGATGAACAACATGGTCCGGGCGGAGTCCGACGGCAGGAGCAGGACCGAGAACGGCGTGTAGGTCCCCGCAATGATCAGAAAAATGTTGGCGTGGTCCAGGCGTCTGAGCAGACCGAGGGTCTGCGGGGACCAATGTCCGCGGTGGTAGAGGGCACTGACCCCGAACAGCATCGAGGCCGTGAAGGCGAAGATGGCGGCAGAGATTCTTGCGCGGCCGCCGGGGGCGAACGTCACGAGGACGATCCCCGCAGCCAGGACCAGAGGGAAGCAACCGGCATGCAACCAACCCCGGAAACGGGGCTTGACCAGCTGAGGCGTGACCTCGTGACACCGGCGGGACAGAATCATGGGCTGGACTCTACCTTACGGTTCCGTAACTTACGGAACCGTAAGTTACTCCGATTGGACGGTGCGCAAGCGACTAAGTGTCCATATTAAGGGTGGAACGGGCGGGCTGATCATCTCTTCACCGAGACCGCCTGTACCGTTGGTCCTGCCGACTCTCGTCGGCGCCGATCGTGGAAGGAACTATCGCCCATGGGGCTGCGGGGCCTGCTCTACGGAGTCTACGAGCGCCGGGTGGCAGCCACCCTCTCGACTCAAGGTCTTCCGCGTCATGTAGGGGTCGTCCTGGACGGCAACCGCCGCTGGGCCAAGGCCCTGGGAGCCTGCAGTGCCGACGGACATCGGGCGGGGGCCGACAAGATCCTGGAATTCCTCGACTGGTGCGGCGAACTCGACATCCCCCTCGTCACCCTGTGGCTGCTGTCGACGGAGAACCTCAGCAGGTCCCCCCAGGAGATCGACGAACTCCTGGCGATCATCGAGGACGCCGTCGAACGGATCGCGGGCACCGGCCGATGCAGGGTCAACCCCATGGGGGCCCTGGACCTGCTGCCCGCCGCCACCGCGATCCGCCTGAAGTCCTTCGAGGAGGCCACGCGAGGGGTCCGGGGAACCCACGTCAACGTCGCCATCGGCTACGGCGGGCGCCGCGAGATAGCCGACTCCGTGCGCTCGCTGCTGCTGGAGCACGCTGCCCGCGGGACCTCCATCGAGACCTTGGCCGAGACCCTTGACGTCGAACACATTGCCGAACATCTCTACACCCGTGGTCAGCCCGATCCGGAGTTGCTGATTCGTACGTCGGGGGAGCAGCGGCTCTCGGGATTCATGCTCTGGCAGAGTGCCCACAGCGAGTTCTACTTCTGCGAGGCCCTGTGGCCCGACTTCCGGAAGGTCGATTTCCTGCGGGCTCTGCGCTCCTACGCCCTGCGGGAACGCCGTTTCGGCTCCTGAACCGGTTCCCGTCCCCGCCCCGGTGGGCCCCGGATCGAACGGTGTCGGGGTCTGATCGATCGACCCGAGTTGCGGAACGTGGTCGATGAAGCACAGCCGGTGGAACCTGGTGCTACCCAGGGGAAACACGGGACGACCAGCGGGGTGTTTTGCGAACCTCTCCCCCCGGGAGTTTCATGACGGTACTGTCGCAACTCAGTTCGTGCGGCATCCCCTGTACCAGTTGGTCCCCCGCGAGGAGAATTCTGTGAGCACCACCCGCCCGAACGGCAGTGCCCAGAATGGCGGCATGTCGAACGGCAGCGTGTCGAACAATGACAACCCCTCTGGCGAGCGGTCCCGGACCGGGACCCCCGCCCCCGGCGACTCCGGCGTCCGCGGGCGCCGTGTCCTCCTGACCGCGGGAGCTGCTGCGGCCCTCGGGGCCGTGGGCGTGGCCACAGCCCGTCCGTCCCAGGCGGCCTCCAGCGCGCTGATGACGGAGACGACGAACAGCGCGGTCGCCCCGACGTCCCTGTACGCGACGGCGTCGGGCTCCGCCTTCACCGTTTACCAGAAGGGGTCGGGCAACGGCGCCTTCCTCGTCTCGGACAACACGGTCGGGTTCACGGGGAAGACCCTGAGCGAGAACTCCTGGGCCGGGCTGGTCCAGAACGCCGGTACGGCCTCGGGCATTGGCGGCGGCCTGCGCGTGGAGGGCCGGCTGAACGTCGGGATCTTCGCCGACACCCTCCCCGGGGCCGATTCCGTCCCGGCTCTCATGGGTGTGGGCGGCGACGAGACGAAGGGCACGGCCCTCTACACCAAGGGTGTCAACGTCCTCGACGGAGACGTGTACGCCCTGCGCAGTTTCGTGGGCGGCGTCGGTGCCGGGGGACTGCTCGCCTACTACCCCACGGCCTCGGGGCAAAGAGCGGACCACGACCTGAAGGGCAGCATCACCCTGGATTCCTCCGGGAACGCAACCGTTCCGCTGCCCGAGGCCTACCGGATGGTCGTCAACGCCGGCACGATGCTGGTCCTCCTGACCCCTGTGGGGGCCGCCATGCCCAATCTGCACGTGGCGGTCGCGCCCGTCTCCGGCAGCGCCAGCTTCACCGTCGCGGGCGGGTCCTCGGGCGGAAAGGTGCATTATGCGGTCTCCGCCGAGCGGATCCCCGTGTCCGTCGGCTCGGTGACCGCGGCCGCGACGGCCAAGGCCAAGACCCTCGCTGCGGCGCAGGACTCGTCCGTCCGGGCCCGTCCCCCGCTGACTCTGCCGGATCGTTGACGGTTCCGGCAACGCGCATGGTCGCGTAACGTCGGGGGCAGCGTCCGCCGGTGGCCCAGCTCGATCGACGAGTCGCGTTCCGTCCCTCCGGCGGCCGCTGCGCAACGCGCTGAACGCGCGTGCTTCTCGCGTGAGAGGAGTCGACATGACAGCCGGCCGACGCGGAATCGACGACCAAGCGGATCATCGACGCACCTTTGTGCTCGACACCTCGGTGCTTCTGGCCGATCCCAAGTCGTTGTTGCGGTTCGCCGAACACGAAGTCGTCGTCCCCATCGTGGTCGTCAGCGAGTTGGAGGCCAAACGGAATCACCCGGAGCTGGGGTACTTCGCTCGGCACGCGTTGCGCCTGCTGGACGATCTGAGAGTGCGTCATGGACGTCTGGACACCCCGGTCCCCAGCGGCTGCGGGGGCACCATCCGCGTGGAGCTGAACCATACGGACACCGCGGCCCTGCCCGCAGGATTCCGTCTGGGGGACAACGACAGCCGGATCCTGGCGGTCGCCTGGAACCTGTCGACCGACGGCCATCACGTGACGGTCGTCAGCAAGGACCTGCCGATGCGGGTCAAGGCCGCCGCCGTGGGTCTGGACGCCGAGGAATACCGGCCCGAGGGGGCGATCGACTCCGGGTGGAGCGGTATGACCGAGATGTCCGTGGAGGCCGACGTCATGGCCGAGCTCTACTCCGAGGGGGTCCTCGACCTGGAGTCGGCTCGTGACCTGCCCTGTCACACCGGTCTGGTGCTGTCCTCCCCGAGGGGATCGGCTCTGGGGAGGGTCACGCCCGACAAACGCGTGAAACTGGTGCGGGGCGATCGGGACGTCTTCGGGGTGCACGGCCGCAGCGCGGAGCAGAGGATCGCGATCGATCTGCTGCTGGACGCCGACATCGGGATCCTGTCCCTGGGGGGTCGGGCCGGGACGGGCAAGTCGGCCCTGGCACTGTGCGCCGGCCTGGAAGCTGTCCTGGAGAGCAAACAGCATCGCAAGGTGGTCGTGTTCCGTCCCCTGTACGCGGTCGGTGGCCAGGACCTGGGCTACCTGCCGGGGACGGAGGCCGAGAAGATGAACCCCTGGGGGCAGGCGGTGTTCGACACCCTCGGTGCCCTGGTCGCCCAGGAAGTGCTCGACGAGGTGCTGGACCGCGGGCTGCTGGAAGTCCTCCCTCTGACCCACATCCGGGGACGGTCGCTGCACGACGCCTTCGTCGTGGTGGACGAGGCGCAGTCCCTCGAACAGAACGTGCTGCTCACAGTTCTGTCGCGCGTGGGCCAGAACTCTCGGGTCGTGCTGACCCACGACGTCGCCCAGCGCGACAACCTGAGGGTGGGGAGGTTCGACGGCGTCGCAGCCGTCATCGAGGCCCTCAAAGGTCATCCGCTCTTCGCCCATGTGACCCTGACCCGTTCTGAACGTTCCCCGGTCGCTGCCCTGGTCACGGAGATGCTGGAGGGTCTGCAACCCTGACCGTCCGGCCAGGCCCCGACCGGTGATCGGTCGGGGCCTGGCCGGGGGGAGAGCAGCTGTTGTCCGGTCATTTCAAGGACACAAGGTTCCGGGGAAGTTGTGAAAGCCCCATCGGGAAGTTCCCTGTTTGACTACTATCTGGAGTTGTTCGATCACTACAGGTAGGGGAAACGGTGCTCATCCGCGCTCCGGAATCGTGGCCGCAGTGGGTCGTGGCCGTGTCGGCCATGCTGATACTGGCGGTTCTTGATCTAGCGGGAGCCCTGGCAGCCAAAGAAGCCGTCGAACGGCGTTCTCATTCCTTGGCTGTGCTCGGGGTCGTCCTTTTCGTCCTTCTCTTCTGGGTCTACGCCTCGAGCCTGCAGTACGCAGAACTCGCCCCGGTGACCTTCGGCTGGATCGTGATCCTTCAGGTGGGGGTCGTGCTCGTCGACCGTTTTCGGTACGACGTGCACCTGTCCGGCGGGAAGGTGACAGCGGTCCTGGTGATGCTGCTGGCTCAGGCCTACTTATTGGTCTCCCCCTCCTCCGGCCCGGCCCAGGCCGAGGAACCGCGACGCCCCTCGTCCCGGCCGGCCCCCTCGTCGACGGCCTCGGTCCCGCTGCCGACGACAGGACCTGTCGTCGGCAAGGGGACCGGTTCCGGGCGGACCGGTCCTTCGCAGGCCGTGCCACGACAGGGTGCGGGCGGGCCCGGCCGGCAGGAGGACCTCGGTCCGCCGACCGCCGGAACCACCCGCCCACCGGCTTCGGGCAAGCCCACGGCGTCGGGCAAGCCCACGGCGTCGGGTAAGCCCACGGCGTCGGGTAAACCCACGGCGTCGGGCAAGCCCACGGCGTCGGTGGGACCCCGTCAGCGGAGCATTCCCGCCCGCCCGGGGGACCGCCCCGTTCAGAACCGCCGCACGATCCCTGTGCAGCGCGTTCGGTGAACGCGCTCACCCTGACCGCCCCGACGGCGGTCCTGAGACGAGGCGTGCCCGTACCCGGACGGTTGGCCGACCCCGACCACGGCAGCCACGGTCCGGAGGGTTCCGACGGCGTTCGCCCCGGGGCCGGCGGACGCCTGCCCACCGAGGCCCGGCACCGGGCACCGGCGGGCCAGGACCGGGCCCCTCTGCTGGAAGCCGTGCGCCGCGAGTCCCGATCCTCCCTGACCAGGCTGCACTGCCCCGGCCACCAAGGTGGCAGCAGGGCCTCCGACGATCTGACGGCCCTCATCGGCCCCAGCGCCCTGGCCGCCGACGTCTGGCTGGAGACGGGGCAGCACGACAGGGTCCGCCGCGAGGCCGAGGAACTGGCGGCGCAGGCCTGGGGAGCCCGAAGGGCCTGGATGATCGGCAACGGGTCCACCGGCGGGAACCTCGCCTGGCTCATGGGCAGCCTCAAGGAGGGCGAGGAAGTCGTCGTGGGCAGGGACGCCCACATCTCCGTCCTCTCCGGCCTCGTGCTCAGCGGAGCCCGCCCGGTCTGGGTCGCCCCTCGGGTCCACCCCGTCCTCGGGCTGCCCCTCGGTGTCGAGGCCCTCGACATCCACAACACGCTCCTTGCCCACCCCAGGGCCAAACACCTGCTGGTCACTTCACCGGGGTATGCCTCGACCTGCGCCGATCTGCCGGAGGTCCTCGCGGTCGCCCGGAGGGCACAGGTCCGCACCTACGTGGACCAGGCGTGGGGGGCCCACCTCGCCTTCCACCCCTCCCTGCCGGCGGACGCCCTGGCGTGCGGGGCGGAGGGCGCCGTCGTCAGCCTGCACAAGACCGGCAGCGCCCTGTCCTCGGGGGCTCTCCTGCTGGCCGGCCACGGTCTGTCCGACGAGAACCTCGACCGGGTGGACAGCACGGTCAGGATGACCCAGACCACCAGCCCTTTCATGCCCCTGCTCGCCTCGGTGGACGCCGCTCGCCGCGATCTGGCGGTCGGGGGGGCCCGGGCGGTGGAGCACGCCGTGGAACGGGCCCGTCGGGTCTCCCGGCGACTCATGAGGGTCCGCGGGATCGGTGTGCTGACCCCGGCCGACCTGGACCTGCCCGCCGACCGGGTCGATCCGCTCAAAGTCGTGGTCGACGTCTCCGGGCTGTCCGTCACCGGGTGGACGGTCGAGACCTCCCTGCGCCGCATGGGGGTTCCGCCGGAGGGTGCCGACGCCGGCCGGGTCTACCTGGTCCTGCCCTCGACCAGCCGGGGGGGCGACGGACGGATCACCGACCAGGTCATGGTGGACGCGCTCGTCGCCGGCCTGGAGCGGGTCGCGCGGCAGGCCGGTAGGACCCGCGGCCGACACCGGGCCTCGCACCGTCCGGACCGGGGGCCGTCCGCGGAGGCCTGGCGGGCCGCCGTCGTGCCGGACCGGCAGGAACTCACGCCCCGGCAGGCGCACCGGGCGCCGTCGCGGGCCGTCCCGCTGCGTGCAGCCGTGGGGGAGGTGGCGGCAGAACCCGTGGTCCCGTATCCGCCGGGGCTGCCGGTCCTGCTGCCGGGGGAGATCGTCGGCGAGGCCGCTGTCGAGGTGCTCGAAGCCGTCCGCGCAGCAGGCGGGCACCTGCACGGGTGCGCGGACCCGACCCTGCGGACCCTGCGCGTGGTGCAGTGGTGAGACGCCGGCGGTGAGATCCGCCGGTGCGTTCGAGGGGGGACCTGGTGACCTTCCGGTGCGGCAGCGGGGTTGACAGGATGAGCGGGTGAAGACCAGTGAACCCCCGCGGATCCCGCAGCGGGAGAGCGTGGAACATGCCCGCAGTCTGCTCCGCAACGGCGGGCGACGACTGCTCGGGATCGCCGGACCGCCGGGATCCGGCAAATCCACCCTCGCGGCGTCCCTGGTCGCGGCGCTCGGCGACGCTGCGGTGCTCGTCCCCATGGACGGTTTCCATCTGGCCCAGGCCGAGTTGGAGAGGTTGGGCAGGGCCGACCGCAAGGGGGCCCCCGACACCTTCGATGCGCTGGGGTTCGTGGCCCTGCTGCGACGGTTGCGCTCGGCGGACGAGCCGGTCGTGTACGCCCCGCGGTTCCACCGGGAGATCGAGGAGTCGATCGCCGGGGCCATAGTCGTTCCCCGGACCGTCCCCCTGGTGATCATCGAGGGGAACTACCTGCTCCTGCAGGAGGACGGATGGGGCGGGGTGCGTCCAGAACTGGACACCTGCTGGTACATCGATCTCGACGACGCCGAGCGGGTCCGACGCCTGGTCGACCGGCACGTGCGCCACGGGCGGACCCGGCAGGCCGCGACCCAGTGGGTCATCCGCACCGACGAGGCCAACGCCGCCCTCATCGCGGGCACGCGTTTCCGGGCCGACCTGGCCGTCGTGCGCTGAGGCCGTTCGGGTCGCGCGGGGTCGTTCCGAGCCCTCCGGTGCGATCAGGGGCCCGCGGGAGGGCGCTGCGAGAGGTAGACCGCGTACTGCCATGACCTGCCGTCGCGTGCGACGTCGAGCAGGACCTCCCGCGTCGGTCCGCAGGCCGCCTCCAGGACGCCGACCAGGTCCCCGGCCGGGTCCGCCGACCAGATCGCCAGGACGCCCTCCGGCCTCAGGGTTGCTGTCGCTGCGTTCAGGAAAGCCGAGCGGTAGATCTCCCGGTTCCTGGTGTGGACCAGGAAACCGGGGCCGTTGTCGACGTCGAGCAGGACGGCGTCGACCGAGCCGGGGTCCAGCCGCGGCACGACCGCGCGGACGTCGCCGGTCTCGACCTCGACCCGGGGGTCGGCCAGGACCCGGCCGGCCGGTTGCAGCAGCCCCTCTGCGGCCCACCGGGCCAGGGCGGGGTGCAGTTCGACGATCGACAGGCTGCGCAACCGCGGATCGTCCAGCAGCCGCCGGGCCGTGTACCCCAGGCCCAGGCCACCGACCACGACGTGCAGGGGACGGTCCGGCAGGCACTGCAGGGCCAGCTCGGCCAGGGCCTGTTCGGTGAGGGTGTGTTCGGAGTCCATCGCGAAGACGCCGTTCACGATCAGTTCGAGGGTCCCCCCGCGGCGCCGCAGGACTGTTCGGCCGTCGGGGCCATCGGCCTCGGCCAGCACGACAGGACCGTCTCCCGGGGGCAGCCCGTCCCCAGAGGGCAGCCAGTCCCCATGGAACAGGCTGTTCCCATCGCCTTCGGGATGATTCTCGGTACTCACGGGGCCATCCTGACAGCGTCCACCGTCCACATACACT
>JAUPKJ010000343.1 GCA_030837505.1 Actinomycetota bacterium | reverse complement strand
GACCCCGACCAGGATCGCCCGGTCGATGTCACCGGCACGGAACATCCCGCCGATCACGTCGAGGGCGCGCAGGGCCACGTTGCAGGAACCGCTGATGTTCAAGGTCGGGCAGGCGATCCGCAGGGTCGAGGCAACCGTCCCCAGGACGCTCGGAGGCGTCCCGGTCATCCAGTAGTCGAGTTTGAGCGAGGCGGGGCCACCGGCCGCCCTCCGTGCGAAATACCGTTCGGTCTCGGCGAACGCGAACTGGAGCGAGGCACAGACGAGCACGGTTCGCCCGTCCAGTTCTTCCGGGGCCAGGCAGGCTTCCCGCAGCGCGCTGCGGGTCGCAGCCGTGGCGAGTTGTCCTGCGCGCGACATCCGCGCCGCGGCCTCGGGATCCACCCCGATGGCCTCGGCACGGTCCCAGCCGCGGACCTGGCCGCCGATCCGCAGGCCGAGGTCCTCACGGTCCAGGGTGGTCAGACAGCAGGTGCCCTCGCTGATGACGGACCAGAATCCGGGCAGGTCGGTGCAGGCCGTGCCGCCGGGGCCGGGCAGGACCAGGCCCGTCCCGGTGACCGCCACCCTGGCGGATCGGGCGCGCGGAAGCTCGGTGGTCGGTGGAAACTCGGTGCTCACGGGAAGCTCAGTGGTCATCGGGTGCCCCCAGAAGCAGGGCGCTGGTGACTCCGCCCACCTGGTAGTTGAAGCTCAGCGCCACGTCGAGGTCCAGGTCACGGGGGGTGTTGCCCGGCACGGGATCGAAGGTGCACACGTCCGCGGGGTACTCGCAGTTCGCCGTGGGGGCGATCGCTCCGTGACGCATCATCGTCAGGGTCGACGCGACGCCGAGGGCCCCCAACGGGGCACCGCTGTGACCGAAACACGCCTCCTGCGAGCTGACCAGGACATCGCCAGCCCCTGTTCCGTACAGGGTGTTCACGGCGTTCGCCTCCATGAGGGTGAACAACGGATCGCCCTCGGACCCACCGTTGATGTAGGGGATGTCTCGCACGTCGAGTCCGGCAGGAAGACACCCGTTGACGGCCCGGACGATGCTGTCGCCGGAGTCGTCGATGGCGATCGCGCTGGGCAGGCCGCAGCGGGTGGTGCACTGCCCGAGGATCCGGCCGTGCGTGCGCGCGCCGCGGCGTTCGGCGTGTTCCCGGCTCTCCAGGATCACGGTGACGGCGCCGTCGCCGAAGTTCACGCAGTCGGACCTGCGGTCGTAGGGCCGCATGGGACGGTCGAACCGGGGGGCGGTGGGCGGGGCACTGTTGTGGGTGGCAGTGATCCCCCCGGCTTCTGCGACTATCCGCAACCGCTCCGAGTGGCGCATCCGGTCGACGTCGAAGACGTCGACGCCGGTGACCATGGCCGTCTCGAGCTCACCCGAGGCGATCATTCTGCGGGCTATGCCCAGCAGGACGGCCGACGAGGCACAACCGCAGGTGGCCGAGAACGTCGGGCCCGACGTCCTGGTCAGGGCCGCCTGGACGTTGCCGACGTCGTTGGAATTGCCCGCGATGAGCAGACGGACGAACAGCGCCTTGGCCTCCTCGGCCGTCAGGTTCTCGGGGTCGGCCCGGTACCAGGCCAGGTAGCTGTCGAAGTTGCTGTCGACCCCGGCCCTGGCGGTGAGGACAGCGGACTGGGACAGGTCACCGGCCCGGAAGTCCAGGCCCGCGTCGGCACACGCCTGGGCCATGGCGACCAGGCCGTACCGGTGGACCGAGGCGTAGTGGCGTTGGTGGCGTTGCGGGATCTCGGGGAAGTGCTCGTCGAACATCTCTTGGGACAGGTCGACGATCCCGTGGTAGAAACCGTCGCGTTCCAGCAGTGAGCGCCCGGTGGAGATGACGTCCCAGAGGTCGTCGCAGTCCAGGACCGGCCGGTCCCCGCCCGGCAGGCAGAACCCCAGACCGGTGACCATGACGTCCGTGGCGTGCTTGACGTCCGTGGCGTGCTTGACGTGCTCGGCGTGCGGCGCGTCCGCTGCCCCGCGACTCACAGCACACCCGCATCGACGCCGATGGCCTGGCCGGTGATGCCGTCGGACAGGTCGGACAACAGGAAGGTGACCTGGTTGGCGACCTCCTCGGGTTCGACGAGCCTGCGCAGTGCAGTGCTGCGGATCGCGCTGCGGACGTAGCGCGACCAGTCCAGGTTCGCCGGGCCGTGGTGCCGGGCGAGGCTGGCCATGAAGTCGTCGCCGTACCGTTCGGGGTCGGTGGTGCCGGGGCTGCGGGTGAGTCCCGGGCACACGGCGTTGACGCGGATCCCGAACGGCCCGAGCTCGGTGGCCAGGGCCTGGGTCAGGCCGTTGATCCCGAACTTCGACGCACAGTAGGCCGTGTTCGCGGGCAGTCCTCGTTTACCCGCGATGGACGAGATCAGGACAATCCCACCGGACCGACGTCGCATCATTCCAGGGACCACCTGCCGGCAGATCCTGAAGGCACCGTTGAGATTTGTGTCGATGGTCCGCAGCCATTCCTCCTCGGTCTGTTCGCACAGGAAGACCTGGCCCCGGGCCCAGGCCGCGCAGTGGACGAGGAGGTCGACGGGTCCGAGAGTGTCCTCGCAGCGGCGCACGGCCGCTTCGACGGCGTTCGGGTCTCGGATGTCCGCCGGGGTGGACAGTGCCCGGCCTCCGTCCTCACGGATGGCAGAGCACACGTCGTCCAGGGCGGTCTCGGTGCGGCCCATCAGGGCGACGTTGGCACCGGCCTCAGCCAGCTGACGGGCGATGACGCTGCCGATTCCGCTGCCCGCGCCGGTGACCATGGCCACCTTGCCGTCCAACCGGGCCAGGCCCCGACGGTCCGCAGGGCCGGCGGACCGGCCGTCCGACACGGACGAACCGTCCGACACGGGCGACCCGTCCGACACGGGCGACCCGTCCGGCAGGGACGGCTCATTCATAGACACGTCGCGGGATTCCACCGGCGTGCACCTCCAGTACTGTTCCTGTGATCGATGGGTTGTCCGCAGCCAGCGCGACGGCGGCAGCGACGTCCTGCTCGGTGCACCAGCGGCCGAGCGGCGTCTGACGTCGGAGCCGGGACATGTATTCCTGGTGGCGGGGGCTGGAGGCGCAGCGTCGCCGGAGGGCTTCTCCGTCGAGGACACCGGGGGCGACAGCCACCACCCGGATCCCGTACTCCCCCAGTTCCACGGCCCAGGTCCTGGTCAGGGACTCCACGCCGGCCTTGGCTGCCGCGTAGGCGGACTGTCCGTACGCCCCGGAGCTGGTCGCCGACGAAATGTTGACGATGACGCCGCCCTGGTCATGGGCGACCATGGCCGCAGCGGCCCGGCGTCCCACGAGGAAGACACCGGTCAGACACAGCTTGATCGTCTCCTCCCACTGCGACACCGGATACGGCCGAACCTCACGGGCACCGGACTCGTCCTGACGGACACCGACCAGCCGGTGGCTGGAGTTGCGCCCGGCGTTGTTGACGCACAGGCCCAGCGGCGGGTGCGTTTCGGCCAGTTCCGCGAAGAGGCGGTCCACGGCAGCCTCGTCGGTCACGTCGCAGCGCAGGGCGTGCAGTTCCAGGTCATCGGCCTGGGCGTCGCGCACTGCCTGGGACAGACGATCGGGATCGCGGCCTGCGATCACCACGTGGTGGCCGAGCCCGGCACAATGCCGGGCCAGGGCCAGACCAAGACCGCTTCCGCCCCCGGTGACCAGAGCCGTTGTTTTCCGTCCGGCCCTCCCGCCGCAGCCGTCCTGCGTGTCACGGCCGTACCGCGTGTCACAACCGGACAAGGAGACCCCCGTAGTACCAGCCGGACCCCACGGCGGACGCCAGGACGAGGTCACCGGGGGAGAACGTGCCGTTGTCCCGGTACTCCGACAGCACGATCGGAATCGAGGCGCTGCCGGTGTTGGCACGGACGGTGAAGTTGGTGACGAACTTCTCGGGCGCTATCCCCAAGGCGTCACGGACACCCTCGTGCATCGGGGTGGTGCCCGGGTGCGGGACGAACCAGTCGATGTCGTCGGTCGTCAGGCCGTTGCGTTCCAGGAGCGTTCGACACGTCTCGACATGGGATTTGATGCCCAGCCCGACCAGGTCGGGACGGCTCTTGATCCAGCCGCGCGGAGGCAGCACGCCCGTCGCCCCGGCGGACTCGCCGTCACTGATCAGCAGGGAATCGATCAGCCCGCGGGGCTCGTCGAGGCCCTTGCGCAGGACGACGGCCCCGGCGGCGTCTCCGACGATGAGTTCGCCCTTGCTGCCGGGACGCACTCTGCTGGAGAAATGTTCCGAACACACGACGACGGCCGTGTCCCAGTCGTGGTGAGCGCTCAGCAGGGAGGCTGCGATCTGGGTGCCGTGGACG
Source organism: Actinomycetota bacterium (assembly GCA_030837505.1). Lineage (GTDB taxonomy): Bacteria > Actinomycetota > Actinomycetes > Actinomycetales > Kineosporiaceae > JAUPKJ01. The sequence goes on along the minus strand of JAUPKJ010000343.1, from coordinate 289 downwards.
AACCCGGTGCAGGCCCCGCACACGTCGAAGGCCAGGGCGTTGACGGCTCCGAGCCGCAGCGCGACCTGCGGAGCGATCTCGGGGATGAACTGGCGTTCCGACCAGTTCCCGAGCACCAGCAGGTCGACGTCCCCCGGGCCGACGTCCGCCTGCCGCAAGGCGTCGCCAGCGGCCTGCGCCGCCATCGCGTCGATCGTCTCCGTCTCGTCGTGGACGTGGCGGCTGACCACCTCGACGGTGCCGATGACGGCCTCGTCGACCTGGTTGCCCGCGCACTCCTCGACGTCGG
>JAUPKJ010000342.1 GCA_030837505.1 Actinomycetota bacterium | reverse complement strand
GCGGGGCCTCGCCTGCCCCACGAGGCGTGTCGGATCTGTCGAAGTATGTCTGATCGTCCGGATAGAGTAGGGAAGTCCAGAGCGACGAGAGGGAGTCGTCATGGCGCTGACCACTTCTCTTGTGGGTCGTGTTCGGAACACGAGCCTCCCCAAGAGCAACTCCCTCCTGCCCCTGCTCGAGGCTGTCGTCAACGGTCTTCAGGCAATTGACGCACGTTTCGGTGAGGACGTCGGGCGGGGACGTCTACGCGTCACGGTCGAACGAAGCGGGCAGGACGAGTTGGACTTCGGCCTCCCCGGTCCTGGTCGTGTCGCCATGAAACCCGTCACTGGTTTCATGATCGAGGACAATGGTGTGGGTTTCACGCCGGACAATATGAACTCGTTCGAGACGTTGGACAGCGACTACAAGGCGGAGATGGGTTGCCGGGGTATAGGTCGCCTGCTCTGGCTGAAAGCGTTCGACAGGGTTTCAATACACAGTGCGCACAAGAGCGACGACGGTGATCTTTCCGAACGGAAGTTCCGGTTCTCCGTGGAACGCGAAGTCGAGCATGTCGAGGCGCCAGGTAGTTTCACCGACACCGGTGCAGCTGTGCATCTGGACGGGTTCAAGGACGCTTTCCAGAAAAATGCACCGAAGACTGCTGATGCCATTGCACGTGAAATATTCGAGCACTGCATCTGGTACTTTCTCCGACCGGGCGGAGCCCCTGAAATCATCGTTGTCGATGATGAGGTCATCTCCCTCAACGGGCTGATGGAGGACTTCGTGTTCTCCGAGTTGCCACTGATCACGGTCGATGTCAAGGGCCTGAAGTTCGACATGGTCAGCCTCTGCCTGAAGTCATCGACGCGGAATCCGACGCCCAGGCTCTACTGGTGCGCAGCCAATCGCGTCGTCATCGAGGAGAACCTCACCGGCAAGGTTCCCGGACTGTACGGAAGATTGAGGGACGAAACGTCGACCGAGTTCACGTACGTCTGTTATCTGTCGTCCGGCTACCTCGACGCACATGTCCGTGCCGACCGCACTGCTTTCGATATCAGCGAAAGGGTGACGGGGGCGACCCTGGAAAGTGATATTACACTCGATGACATCCGTTCGGGCGTGCTGCAGGAGGTGGAGCTCCTCCTTTCCGATCATCTCGCCGCAGCCCGCGACGAGGGCAAGGCACGAGTCAATGAGTTCGTGAGCAACCGCGCGCCCCGGTATCGTCCGGTTCTCTCCAGACTTGAATCGCTCGGCGTGACAGTGGACCCGTCCATCAAGGACCCAGACCTTGAGCTCCTGTTGCATCGTAACCTCCAGAAGCTCGAGGCCGATGCCATCGCCGAGGGGCAGGCGGTTTTCGCCGAGGCCGGCTCCGCGCCTCTGGAGAATTATCAAGAACGACTGAACAGCTACCTCGACACAGTCAAGGACATCAATCAGTCCGATCTCGCGGCGTACGTTTCCCGTCGGCGGGTGATCCTCGACATCCTGTCCAAGCTCATCCGCTCGAATGAAATGGGCAGGTACAGTCGGGAGGATGCAATTCACTCGTTACTCATACCGATGCGCACCGATTCGAACGAGATCGGGACCGACGCGTCGAATCTTTGGATCATCGACGAGAGACTCGCCTTCCATGACTACCTCGCGTCCGACAAGACACTGAAGAGCATGCCTGTCACCGGTTCCGGATCGACGAAGGAACCGGACATACTGTCGACGAAACTCATCGACGCACCCGTGCTGACGGCGGAGGGCGAGACCCTGCCCCTGCCCTCGATCGTCGTGGTCGAGATCAAAAGGCCGATGCGGAACGATGCCTCGGAGGAGAAGGACCCGATCCTTCAGTCCCTCGACTATGTGAAGCGTGTGCGCGGCGGTGGTGTGTTGACGGCTTCAGGCCGTCCGATCCCGGCGACTCAGGAGTCACCGGCCTTCTGCTACATCGTGGCGGATCTCACGTCAACACTGGTGACCAGGTGCGAGTACGCGAATCTCCGGCGGACTCATGACGGCCTCGGCTACTTCGGTTTCAACGAATCAGCGAAAGCGTACATAGAAGTCCTGTCTTTCGACAGGCTTGTCAAAGCGGCCACGGAGCGAAACAGAGCGTTCTTCGACAAGCTCGGGTTGCCGTCGAGCTAGCGAGATGACATTTTCCGGTCGGCTCCTTCGTCGGGTTGCGTGTCATAAGGTATTGAGGTGCTCTAAATGACCATGAAGGACTGTCTCGCCCTCAGGCGGGAGGAGATCCATCGGGCGATGATCGATGCGATGCAGGTTCTCGACGGGACGACCACGCCCCGGGTGTCGCTTTTGACCGGCATCGCACCCGAGGACATCAACCGGCTCGGTGGAATTCAGGAGTAACGCTTCCATCATGAACGTGGTACGACCAACCCTGCGTCGCCTGCAGGAAGACCTGCCCTTACCGGTACCACCGATTGACTGCCTCCTCGATGAGATCGATCATCCCGTCCTTGGAGGAACAGGCAATCCCCGGAACCCCTCAGATTGACTTTTAACCCTGCTCGTCCGGTCTTGCGCGGGTTGGCTGGCTGTGTCGGCGTGTTGCCGGGCAGGTGGGCAGCCCTCGTCGGATCAGGTGTTTTTCGCTGAAGAAACGCGATCATGAGCGAGGGCCGTGATGGACGGCCAAGCACGGGATGGTGCCCGGATCGAGGCGTTCGGCGGGTTGGCGGGGTTCGGGTCGGCGTTCTACCGGTGTCTGACCGCCAGGGGCGATGAGTTGTTCGAGCTGACCGACGCGGTGCTGTGCGCGGGCGGACCGGTGACCTCGTTACCGGAACTGTCGCTGGTCGGGGTGCACCGGCACGGGCACGGGGCGATGTACGACGCGTTGGCGTGCGGGCAGATCGAGTTCGCCCGGTTGTGGATGACGGTGGCGGGGGTGGACCTGCCTCGGGATGGGTCGGGGCGGTTGCGGTTCGCGGTCGAGGTGGCCACCGGGTCGCGCCCGGACGCGGAGTGCTCGCCGGGCCGGTCGCACTGCCACCAGTAGTGCCGCTGCAACGGGACCCGGCAGATCATCCCGGGCCGGTCGTACTCGGTGGTCGCTGCGCTGGAGACCGGCCGCACGTCCTGGACCCATCTGCCGGGCGCGGTCCGGCTGGGCCCGCACGACAACGCCACCGAGGTCACCGCGGCCCAGATCCGCGATCTGATCACCCGACTGGTCGAAACGGGGGCAGGGCGTCAGGGCGACCCGCCGGTGCTGTTCGCGAGGGACGCCGGGTATGACGTGATCCGCCTGGCCTACCTGTTGGCGGACTTGCCGGTGGTCCTGGTCGCCCGGATCCGTTCCGACCGGGTGATGCGCCACCGCCCACCGGTGGTCCGGGCGGACGGACGCCCCGGACGCCGGCCCCGACATGGGGCCCGCTTCGAACTACAGGTGAGCCAGACCTGGATGGTCCCGGACACCGAACGCCACGACACCCCCTCCCGGTAGGGGCAGGCCCGTGTGGGCCTGGATCCGGTTGCCTCTGGAACTGGAACGGCGAACAGCCTGGGCCGACCACCCCGGCCAACTACCGATCGTCGAGGGAACCGTCGTCAAGGTGGCGGTCGAGCGCCTGCCCGGCGACCGGGCCCCGAAATCGATGTGGTCGTAGGGCTAACGACATCTGGGTCGCCGACGCCGATCTGGACTGGTGATGGAGGTCCTGCCTTCGCCGCTGCGACATCGAACACACCTTCCGGTTCCTCCATCAGACCCTGGGCCTGACCCGCCCCCGGCTGCGCACCCCGGAACAAGCCGACCGATGGGTCTGGCTCCTGATCGCCGCCCACACAACGCCGCCCTGATCTGCAAGGCCCGTCGCCGCATCGACGTCCTGTTCGCCCTGCTCCGCGACCGCCAGCCCTACCAGCACCCCGTCATCCACGAACCCGCCGCAGCCGCCACCGCCGCTTGACAACGACATAGAGACACCCCCCGAGGCAACGAACCGCCGTTCCGCCTTGGCCTTCGCAGCCAGGTCGTCCTTGCCCGGAATCTGTTGCACGGTTTTCCAGGGGAGACCGACGAGGACTACCTCGAGCAGGCGGCCGTCGTCCCGCACGTGGTCCACCTCCAACCGCCCTCGGGCGTCGGCCAGGTTTGGCTGGAACGGTTCAGCCCCTACCCACCTCGTCTGGTGTACCGCAGCGGGCCCGACTGGTCGAAGCTGATTGACACCCGTACCGGGAAACGCCGGGAGGCCCTGATCGTTGGCTGGCAGGCTCAGACGTACGAATGGTGCTGTGAAAGCTACCGTGGCGTGGAGAGTCTCCGGCAGCAGTTGAGTGCTTGCGGCCAACACGTTCAGAGCCAGGCGATCGAGGAGTTCCTGCAATCACGCGTACGCCATGGGGTCTGCCTGGGCGAGGGAGGCCTGTACCTGGGGCTCGCCCTGCCCGAACACCGGGCGTTCGCCCGGACCGGAGTACCACAGAGAGAGAGTCGATGAGTCCGTCCACGTCACCATGGCGAAATAGGGACTTCGCTCTGTTGCAGGCGGGGAGGCTCTTTTCGACGACCGGTACCCAGTTGAGCACGTTCGCCTATCCGTTGCTGGCCCTGGCGATCACCGGCTCACCGATGGTGGCCGGACTCGTCGTGGGAGCGTCCTACGTCGCCTATCCGGTGCTCGGGCCTTTCGCCGGACTCGTCGCTGACCGGATCTCGCGCCGCGCGATCATGATTACTGCAGACGTGTTGCGCGTTCTCGCCCTGGGCACTCTCGGTATCGTCGTCGTGGCCGGTCACCCGACCTGGTGGATCATGCTCGCCGTGGCCTTGGTGGAGAGCTGCAGCGGAGTCTTCTTCTCCGCCGCAGAGGTCGGTGCCCTCCGAGCCGTGGTGCCTCGCGACCAGATCCCCGCAGCAGCCGGCGCTGAACAGGCCCGTGCCGCCGTAGTGCGGCTCGTGGGGCCGCCGCTGGGCGGCGTGCTCTACGGCGTGGGACGTGCTGTCCCTTTCCTCGCGGACGCCATCAGCTACCTGGCCTCGCTGCTGTCTCTGGTTGCCCTTGGCATGCCTTTCCAACAACAGCACCAGTCGACGGACCTCCCCGTGCGGCGACAGCTGGTGGAGGGCTTCGCCTACCTGTTCCGGCATCCGTTCCTGCGCACCTGCTCGCTCATCTTCGCGCTCGGGAACCTCGTGTTCCCAGGTCTCCAGATGGTCCTGGTCGTCTCAGCCACTCAACACGGCCTGTCGAGTGGTCGACTCGGGGCGCTCATAGCCGCTTTCGGCGTCGCCACGCTCCTGGGAGCGTTGGCATCATCGGTCCTGCAACGTCGCCTGTCCGTCCGCGCCATCCTGCTGACGGAGCTGTGGACCTGGCCGGCCACTGCCGCCTTCCTGATCTGGCCCCATCCGTACGTCCTCGCCGCCGGCCTGATGGTCCAGGGGTTCACTCTGCCCGTGACGGATTCCGTGGTGATCGGCTACCGGACGGCCGTCGTGCCCGATGCGGTCCTCGGGCGGGTCGACAGTGCGGCCCGGTCCATCTCGATGTCGGTGATGCCGCTCGGGCCGGTCCTGGCCGGGGTGCTCTTGAGCGTCTTCGGCGCCTGGGGCGCGATGGCGTGCTTGAGCGCCCTGGGGGCAGGCCTCGCCCTATGGGGCAGCGTGAGTTCGGCAATCCGCTCGGCTCCGTCACTGAGGACGGGCCTTGAAGTCGGTGACGCATCGACTGTGACCACCTGACCGTGAGCCTACCGACAGGAGCCCTGACAATGACCTTGACCCGAATCCTCGTCGGTAACGATTACGACGACGAGCTTCGCCGCAGGGAGAT
>JAUPKJ010000046.1 GCA_030837505.1 Actinomycetota bacterium | reverse complement strand
GAGGGCTGCAGTTCGAGCGCCTGACGGCCCTGAACCGCTCTGGGCGGGCACTCGACGACTCAGCACGCTGTGGGCCAGCGGAACCGGTGAGCCGACGCTCACTCGCCGGCGGAACAATGGCGCTGATCGGGCGCTGGGCTGACGCAGGTGCCCCTGGCCGGCCTCGGCCGGGCGCTCGGCGAGCCGGTCCTCGCGTCCGGGCCGGACGTGACCCGAGGCCCGGCGGCGAGGCCGGGGCCGGAGATCGCATTACCCTCACCTCCTGCATGTATAATGCATGCAGGAGGTGAGGGTAATGGTGGCGTTGCAGATCCGCGACGTTCCCGACGCCGTCCGCGAGGCGTTGGTGGCCCAGGCCCGGCAGCGAGGCCAGTCGCTCCAGGCGTACTTGCTCGAGCTCGTCCGGCAGCAGGCCCAGCGAGGCACCAACGTCGCCCTGCTCAACCGCTTCTCAGGACGCGACGACGGCCTGCGCACCGCCCCCGGGGAACTCGCCGGTTTCGTGTCCGATCAACGTCAGGCACGGGAGCAGGACCTCTCCGCATGATCGTGGTCGATGCGAGCGCCGTGGCGCTCGCCCTCCTGGACGACGGACCGCTCGGCGACAGGGCTCGCGAGATCCTCACCGACGACACTGACTGGGCCGCACCGGCACATGTGCTCACCGAGGTGATGTCCGTCATCCGGGGACATGTCCTCGGTTCCAAGCTGTCCCTCGACCGGGCTGACGAAGCGGTCAGCGCCCTCAAAGCCCTGACCGTCTCCCTGAGCGACTGCCGGACCCTTCTGAACCGGATCTGGCACCTGCGCCACAACCTCACCAGCTACGACGCCGCCTACGTCGCTCTCGCCGAGTCCCTCGATGTCCCCCTCGTCACTGCGGACGCGCGGTTGGCCGGAGCGACTGGCGTCGCCTGCACGGTCGTTTCGCTCTGACCCGGTGCCGAGGGCCCACCTGGACTTCGAGCGACCGGCAAGAGGGGGCTTCGGCTCGCGGCGTCCGGGAGGCGCCCGGCCGCGTTGACCCCGGTCATAGCGGTCCGGTTGACCGCAGAGGAGATCGCCGCCCTCGACGCCCTGGCAGCCAAGAAAAACATGAGCAGGTCCGAGACGATCCGGGCAGCACTGGCAAACCTCACTGCCTGAAGACCCACCCCAGCGACCTCAAACACGGCATCTCACCCAAGGATGCGGTCCAGGCTGCGGAGTGGTCGCCGCGGATCGAGCCCCTTGACGACGACGGTCCGCCCGACCGGGAACTGCGCCTGGGCTTCGACACAACCGGCCGCCTGCTCGAAACAGTGGTTCTGGTTTTTGAGGGTCGGGTAGCCCGAGTTGGTTGCGCCGTCGCCTGCGAGCCCTCGTCAACCTGACACCTTGGAAGGGCCGGGGCTGGGGTTCCGACTTGCCCTCATGATGTGCATGTCACCGTTGCCGTCACGCTGCATCTGCATGGACACGATGTCGTCCTGTCCGACCGCCCGGAACAACTCAATGAGGGTGTCTGCGGTGATGAAGTAGGCGTGGGTGCGCTTCCTTGAGCTTCCTCACGGCGTAGGCCGCATTCATGACGTCCCGCTCAACCAGAAAGGAGGTGCGTTCGACCCAACGGCGCTGCTTCGTCCGTCGCTCCAGGGACTCCGCAATCCGGAGAAGGTCCTCCTTCCAGGGGACCGATCGGTTGGGGGCGGTTCACAATTCGGTACCGCGCTCACGCGCTACCTCAAACCCTGAGCGGGCCGTCCGCTCGCGCCTCGGGCGACGCTGACACCTCAGGCCTGGCGAAGGGACCGTCTCGATCAATTACGCAACTCGCCGGGCAAAGGGAGGCCCAGAGCGGAGAGGAAACGTCCGGTCATGATCTCCACGAATACCTCCGCGTCGTCAAGATCCTCGTCCTCCTGATCGTCTTCACCGATGGCCCGCGGGATCGAGGTCCGCGGCAAGACAGGGGATCAGGGCTGCTTCCACCACGTTACGTTCGGCGTCGCCGACACCCGGGTGGGTGGAGGCCCACCAAGTCGCGAGGCCGGCGGCCTCGCGGGCCACGTCTGTGGGGGCGGACGCCTGCAGATCCTCGAAGTAGGTTCGAGGGGCGCAGCCCAGGTAGGCGACACCGGTGCCCAGGCCCGCCGGGCGGTAGGTGATCGTCGCGATGTCGCTGTCATGGATGTCGACGAGCAGCCATGGTTCCGCGTTGTCGGGGGACTCGCCGCCCTCCCTGTCAGGTTGGTGTGACACCCAACGCGGTGGCCGTCGAAGAGATACGTGCCGAAGAACCCCACTCCGGCCTCCTGGGAGCGGCTGCAGCCCCGCTGCTTAGATGCCATCGCTGCTGGTCGTTCCCAGCGTGCCGATCAAGCTGTCCTCGTCGGCCCGCCGTACACAACCGAGTATCCCCGAGCCCCTCACGGAGCCAGGCCATTTCACGCTCATGCCGCGGACCGAGTAGTGCCCTGCGATTCAGCGAGGTTGCTCTTCGAGGCCGATCTCTCGACGGAGCGCGGCCGAGTGTTCGTCGTTGAGCCACCTCAACGAGAGCTGTTGGCCCCGGTACCGGAAGATGCCCCGGGACCAGTCGAACAGCTCTTCGTCCAGTACCGTGCCACACAGCCAGGCGTCGTCATAGGCGCCGTCTTCCATGAGCATGTGCAGCACGATGAACTCGCGTGGTGTCGACCACACTCGCCACCAGAGACAGCCTGAACGTTGGGTGCTCAAGCTGTCGATTTGGACGTACAGGCGCATGATTTTACGATCGTCATGGCTTGCGCAGCCGGCCCGGTTCCGGTACGGGTCGAGGCGCTGATCCACCTCGACGATCTCGGTGAATGGCGGCTTCCAAGGCACCCTCAGAGTGTTCCAGTGTTCGTCCGCTCCTGCCGCGGGTCGTAGCGCCGGTCACCTGAATGCGCCCAGTCCACCCACGGCCGTGCCACGGTTGCGGGGTGAGCTTCGAAACCGGACGATCCACGACCGCCAATCCCTCCTCTGTGCAAAGTCGCGACGACTTCGCTGCCTTCGTCGAGGCGGCCCTGACCGATTTCGCCGCCGGCGGTGCTGGCAAATGGGAAAATGGCACCCTCGAGCGGTTCCTTGACGGCCTTGCGGCGGTGAGCCACGCCCGCAGGGCGGATCGCGACACGGCCAGTCAGGAGGCCGCGACCTGGCGGCTGTTCGCAGAGCTGCTCACAGCTGCGACCGGCTATGAGTAACGACCGGATCTGCCGCCGAAGGCGCGGAGCGCCGGGCCGCTTCGAGGCCTGCAGGAATGTCGCCAACACGCGATGGATCCAGTTCGATGCGCAGAGCCGCGGTCGTCTCGAAGCCCACACCCTTGACGTAGCCTTCGAGACTGGAATGTTGGTGGTCGGTATGGGGATGTCTTGCGATCAGGACGACCGAATGACCTCTGCGATCTCCGCCACGATTTCATCGATCGTGTAGTCAGATGTGCGCAGGGCAACCTTGCAGGCCAAGGACGGGCTCTGTCCCATCACATCGTCCTTGCGAACGCCGTGCCACAACGGCAAGAGAACCTGTGCGCGATGTCCCGAGACACAACCGTCCACGAAGTCCTGAGACTTCACACCGTTCGGCCAGTTACACCGTTCCTGGGACACCTCCCTGCGGCACGACGGGACGAGCGTCTTCCCGGATCTCCCAGACGGGTTTCGCGGGCACCGATCAGGCGTTGACCGTGTTCTCGGCCCGGCTCGGCGGCCTGTGCCCGCCCTCGTACGGCAGTCTCAGTATCTCGTACGCCCAGGTCGGAGCCCCCTACCCCGGCGGGG
>JAUPKJ010000045.1 GCA_030837505.1 Actinomycetota bacterium | reverse complement strand
CCCAGAACACCACCGAGCACTTCGCGGGGGTCAAGAAGCGGGTAACGGACTTCCTGGGCTCGGGGCAGCTGGGCATGTTCGCGGGCGGCTACGCCGGTCACCCGGCGCACCAGCTGACCCCGCACGGGGACCTGCTGTTCATGGACCACTACCTGCAGGCCCTGGCCTGGCAGCGCGACGCCGTGCAGATCCACGCGGCCCTGGGCGGGAAGAACCCGCACCCCCAGACCTACCTGGTGGGCGGGATGTCCACGCCGCTGGACCCGTCCTCGACCGCCGCCGTCACTCCCGCGGCCCTCTCCGAGCTGCGGGCCCTGTCCCGACGGATGCGGACGTTCGTCGAACAGGTCTACCTGCCCGACGTGCTGTACCTGGCCCGCCAATACCCCGAGTGGACGAGCATCGGCCGGGGCGTGGGCAGTTTCCTCAGCTACGGCGACTTCCCCGGGGCCGACGGCACCCCCCTGGTGCCGGCCGGGGTCCTGCGCCCGGGCAGCACCACCGTGGAGGACCTCGACGAACAGCGCATCACCGAGGACGTCTCACGGGCCTGGTACGAGCGGGCCGAACCGGCCCGTCCCGGCACGGCCACGACCGTGCCCGCCTACACGGGACCCACCCCGCCCTGGACCGACCTGGATACCGACGGCGCCTATTCCTGGGGCAAGGCCCCCCGCTACGGCGGTCAGGTCATGGAGGTCGGGCCCCTGGCCCGCCTCGAGATCGCCCGGGTGCTGGGCGTGCCCCGGGTCGTCGAACTCCTGGACGGCGCCCTGCCGTCCCTGGGCGGGAAACCGGCAGCCCTCGTGTCGACCCTGGGCCGGATGACGGCGCGGGCCCTGGAGACCCTGTGGTTCGTCGAACAGCTCGACGGCTGGCTCGCAGAACTTTCCGACAACATCACCTCCGGGGACCTGCGGATCGTCGACCCCGCCGGCCTGGACCGGACCTCCTGGCCGGCCCGGGCCACCGGATACGGCCTGACCGAGGCCCCCCGCGGGGCCCTGGGGCACTGGGTGCGCATCGCCGACGGAAAGATGACCGGCTACCAGATCGTCATCCCCTCCACCTGGAACGGTTCCCCCCGGGACGCCCAGGGCGAGCGCGGGGCCTGGGAACAGGCCCTCCTGGGGGTGCCGGTCGCCGACGGGGACCGGCCCCTGGAGGTGCTGCGCCTGCTGCACTCCTTCGACCCCTGCATGGCCTGCGCCGTCCATGTCCTCGACCCGTCGGGCAACACCCTCGCCGACATCACGGTGGTGCCGTGACCCCGTCCCGGGACCCCCGCCCCCCGACGGCGGTGCTCGCCCTGGGCAACGTCCTGGCCGGGGACGACGGCGTCGGCCCCGCGGCCCTGGCCGACCTGCTGCGCCGTCACGTCCTGCCCGCGGACCTCGCCGTCCTGGACGGCGGGGTCCTGGGCCTGCACCTGCTGGGCCTGCTGCAGGACGTGCGCCGCCTGCTCGTCCTGGACGCCGTCGACGTCGGCGGGCCGCCGGGGACCCTGTGGCGTCTGCGCGGCGACCAGGTGCGTTCCCGCCTGGCCCACAGCGTGTCCGCCCACCACGTGGGCTTCGTCGAACTGCTCAGCGCGGCCCGCCTGCGTGGGGAGGAACCCGAACACCTCGTGATCCGGGGCCTCCAGGTGGGCAGGACCTCCCCGGGCCCGCGGGTGGGCCTCGGCCTGAGCGACCCCGTCGCCCGCGCCGTGCCGGACCTGGCCGATGCCGCGGCCGAGGAACTACGCTCCTGGGGGTGTGCCGTCACACCCCGCGTCCCTGCGGGGCCGGTCCTGCCCTACCCGGACGGGATCCTCGGCCTGACCCGCCCCGCACCGGGCACGGCAGAACCCGGCCGGGGCCCCGCAGAATCCGGGTCCGTCCTCACCGGGCCCGTCCTCACCGGGCCCTGCCCTTCCCCCAGGGGCTGAGATGCACGAGATGTCCATCGCCCACGAGATCGTGCAGACGGTCGAGGACACCCTGCCCGGACGCAGGATCCTCACTGTGACCCTGCAGGTCGGGGTCCTGGCCGCCGTCGTCCCCGAGGCCCTGCAGTTCGGCTGGGAGGTCGCCACGCAGCGAACGGCCCTGGCCGGTTCCCGCCTCGTCGTGGACCTGCAACCCCTCCCGGCCCGCTGCCTGGACTGCGGCGCGCACCACCCCACACTCCGCCCGCCCCCGAACACCTGCCCGGACTGCACAGGAGACCTCATGCCCCTCGCCGAGGGCCGTGAGCTGCGCCTCTGTACCGTCGAGATCGAGGACGACGGGCCCGCGGGGCCCGCCGTCGAACAGGAGCCCAGCAGTGAGTGAACTGGTCGACCTCAACCGAGCCGTCATGGCCCGCAACGACGACCTCGCCGCAGCCCTGCGAGCCGACCTCGCCGCGGCCGGCACGGTCGCCGTCAACCTGCTGTCCGCCCCCGGCACCGGCAAGACCGCCCTGACCGAACGGCTCCTGACCGGCCTGGCCGAACGCGAGATCCCCGCGGCGGCCCTGACCGGCGACCTCGCCACCGAGAACGACGCCCGCCGCCTGGCCACCACCGGCGCCCCCGTCCGCCAGATCACCACCGGAGGCATGTGCCACCTGGAAGCCCACCTCGTGCGGGACCACCTGCGCGACTGGCTGCCCGCCGGCACCCGGGTCCTGATCATCGAGAACGTCGGCAACCTCGTGTGCCCCGCCGGCTTCGACCTCGGCGAGAGCCTGCGCATCGTGCTCAGCTCCGTGACCGAGGGCGAGGACAAACCCGTGAAGTACCCCACGGCGTACCGCTGGGCCGACCTCGCCGTCCTCACCAAGATCGACCTCGCCGTCCCCTGCGAGTTCGACGAGGACGCCTTCCGGCGCGCCGTGCGCAGCGTGGACGTCGACCTGCCCATCCTGCGCACGAGCGCCCGCACCGGCCAGGGCGTACCGGAACTCCTCGACATCCTGCAGTACCTGCCCGCCCGCGACCCCGCCACCGACACCGCCACCGACGTACCGGCTGGCCCGACCGACACCGACACCGGACGGGGGTGAGGGGCCGTGTGCCTCGCCGTGCCCGCCAAGGTCCTCACGATCGAGGACGAGGGCCCCACCCGCATGGCCCGGGTGGAACTCGCCGGCGTCACCCAGCGGGTGAGCCTGGCCTACCTGCCCGACGTCGGACCGGGGGAGTACGTCATCGTGCACGTCGGCTTCGCCCTCCAACGCCTCGACGAACAGGAGGCCCTGCGCTCGCTGGAGATCTTCGCGGAACTGGCGGCGGCCACGGAGCAGCTCGAGTGAGGTACCTCACCGAGTTCCGGGACCCGCGGGCCGTCGCGGCCCTGGTGGACGACATCCGGGCGACCGTGACCCGCCCCTGGGCGATCATGGAGGTCTGCGGGGGCCAGACCCACGCCGTCCTGCGGTACGGCCTGGACCAGATGCTCCCCGAGGGGGTCGAACTCATCCACGGCCCCGGCTGCCCGGTGTGCGTCACCCCCCTGGAGACCGTCGACCGCGCCCTGGCGATCGCTGCCCTGCCCCAGGTCACCTTCTGCTCCTTCGGGGACATGCTCCGGGTGCCCGGCACCGACGGCGACCTCGCGCGGGTCCGGGCCGCCGGGGGCGACGTGCGGGTCGTGTGCTCGCCGCTGGAGGCCCTCGCCCTGGCCGGACGCCTGCCCGACCGGCAGGTGGTGTTCTTCGGGATCGGGTTCGAGACCACGGCCCCGGCCAACGCCATGGCCGTGCACCGGGCCCGCGCCGAGGACCTGCGCAACTTCTCGGTCCTGGTGTCCCACATGCGGGTGCCGCCGGTGATCGACGCCGTGATGCGGGCCCCCGGCTGCCGGGTCCAGGGTTTCCTGGCCGCCGGACACGTGTGCAGCGTCATGGGCACCGGCGAGTACCACGAGCGGGCCCGCCGCCACCGGGTGCCGATCGTCGTCACGGGTTTCGAACCCCTCGACCTGCTGGAGGGGATCCGGCAGACCCTGCACCGGTTGGAGACCGGGCGCCACGAGGTCGCCAACGCCTACACGCGGGCCGTGCCGGCCGAGGGCAACCCCGTGGCCCGCGCGATGCTCGCGGAGGTGTTCGAGCCCACCGACCGCACGTGGCGCGGCATCGGGCCGATCCAGGACTCCGGGTGGGCCCTGTCCGCGGCCTACCGGGACTTCGACGCCGAGGCGAGGTTCGACGTCGCGGGGATCCGCACCCGCGAACCGGCCGAGTGCCGCGCCGGCGAGGTGCTGCAGGGCCGGCTGTCGCCCCCCGACTGCCCGGCCTTCGCGACGATCTGCACCCCGCGGACGCCGCTGGGGGCCACCATGGTCAGCGGGGAGGGCGCGTGCGCTGCCCACTACCGGTATCGCAGAGCCGGTACCGGGCACCCGAACGGGAACGGAGTGACCCCCCGATGACGGACCACCCCCCGATGACGGGCCACGACCTCGACCCGGCGTCGTGGAGCTGCCCGGCCCCCGTCCGCAACCCCCCGACCGTCCTGCTGGGCCACGGCTCTGGCGGCGCGATGACGGCCGAACTGATCGAGCAGATCTTCCTGCCGGCCCTCGGCCGACCCGACGGACCCCTGACGGACTCCGCCGTGCTCGACCTGTCGGCCGCGTTCGGGGCCGGCGGGCGGCTGGCGTTCACGACCGACGCCCACGTCGTGCGCCCCCTGTTCTTCCCCGGCGGCTGCATCGGCGACCTGGCCGTCAACGGCACGGTCAACGACCTGGCGATGGTCGGCGCCCGCCCGATCGCCCTGTCGTGCGCGTTCGTCCTGGAGGAGGGCACGGACCTCGCCGTGGTCGAACGGGTGGCCCGCGCGGTCGGGGACGCGGCCCGCGCTGCGGGCACGCGCGTCGTCACGGGCGACACCAAGGTCGTCGAGGCCGGTCGGGGGGACGGCCTGTACGTGACGACCGCCGGGATCGGCCTGGTCCCGCGCGGCGTCGACCCCCGGCCCGACCGGGCGGCCCCCGGGGACGTCGTGCTCCTCAGCGGCCCCATCGGGGCCCACGGGATCGCGGTGCTCAGCGTCCGGGAGGGAATGGACTTCTCCACCGGGCTGCTCAGCGACACCGCGCCCCTGGCCGGCCTGGTCGAGGCCATGCTCCGTGCCGACCCGGACGTCCACGCCCTGCGGGACCCCACCCGCGGGGGACTGGCCGCGGCCCTCAACGAGATCGCCGTCGCCTCGGGGGTCGGCATCGAGATCGAGGACGCGGCCGTGCCCGTGCCCGACCAGGTGTCCGCCGTCTGTTCCCTGCTGGGCCTGGACCCCTGGTGCGTGGCCAACGAAGGGCGGCTGGTGGCCCTCGTCCGCGAGGAGCGGGCCCAGGACGTGCTCGCGGCCCTGCGCGCGCACCCGGCGGGCGTCGGCGCCGTCGCCGTCGGCCGGTGCACCGACCGGGACCCGGGCCTGGTCGTGGCCCGCTCCGCCTACGGCAGCACCCGCATCGTGGACCTGCCCCTGGGCGAGCAACTGCCCCGCATCTGCTGACGGCGCCCCGTCCCGGCCCGGGCGCGGAAGGACCAGACCCCGATCAGGTCGAGGTCAGGTCGAGGTGCCCATGGGCGCGCAGGTCGCCAGGGCACCGGCCCGCCGCAGCCGTTGGGTGATCTCCTCGGCCGCCGCCCGGCTGCGGTTCTCCACGGCGATCGTCGGGGCCTGCGTGAGGACCCCCAGGGCGTCCTGCAGGGACATCCCGGTGCAGCGCCGCAGCTGGACGGCGACCACGGCGGGCCGCGGCCCGGGCACCTGAAGAACGACCCGGAAGCCCCCCGGCCCGGCCAGGCGCCGACGCAGCCGCGCCGCGCGGGCCCTCACCACCACGATCACCAGGGCCCAGCACAGCAGTGTTCCCAACAGCACCTGGAACGTCATGGAACGTCTCCTCGATCTCCGCGGCCGGCCCTCGCCCCGCGCTCGCCTGTTCCCGTCGAACTGTTCCCGTCGAACACCCGAAACGGGCCCGGGACCCGTCGGGCCAGGCCCGATCATCTCACCGGTCGGGGTGTCCCCCGGACTCGCCGGGACGTCCTCGCCCAGCGGCCGGAAAGGCCCGCGCGATCCGGCACGAAGTGGTATTCGTGATGAAAACAATGCATGGATCTCGAAGGTTTCATTTGTCATGAAAAACAATCCCGGGGACGCCCGGGAAGAACCGGCCACGAACACGACACTTCAAGGAGGAGACGCATGAGGACCTTCGCGTTCGGACGCCCGGGAGCGGTTTGCGTGGCACTGGTCCTGCTGGGGGCGCCACCGGCCCACGCGGCAGGACCACCCGTCCCCGGCTCGGCAGCACCGGCCGCGGCCCCCGCCGACCGGGTGCTCAACCCCCTGGAGTGCCCGGGAGTCGTGGCGGCGCCCGGGGGGTACCGGCTGACCGGGGACACGCAGTGCTCCCTGGAATGGCGTGAGGACGACACCGTCCTCGACCTGGCGGGACACACCTACACCGGAGGGATCATGCCTTTCGGGAAACGACAGACCGTCAGGAACGGCTCTCTCGTGCTCGGCACCCAGTACTGGGCGAACTCGGTCGGCTTCACCCTGTCCCACCTGCGGATCACCAGCGTCGCCACGGCACCGGGCGGTTTCCACATCGAGATGGGTTCCGACAGTCTCGTGGAGAACTGCGTCCTCAGCGGGATCCCCGGTATCGCGCTGTCGTACTACTTCGGCAAAAGAGGGACCGTCCGGGACTCGGCCTTCCTCGACAACGGCAAGGGGATCAGCGTCCAGGCCGGTGGGGGGATCCTGATCCAGCGCAACAGCTTCCGCGGGAACAACGTCGGCGTGAACGTGTGGAACGAGAGAGGTTTCCTGAAGGACGTCACGGTCCAGGGAAACGTCTTCCGGGACAATGCCTTCTCCGGGGTCCTCCTGAACGTGAGCGGCCAGGGGCCCCGGGAACATCTGCAGAACACCGACGTCCACGCGAACCGTTTCCTCGACAACGGTGCCGCCGGAATGTACGTACATCTCCGGTGTGGTTATCCGGACAACCTGCAGTGCGCGAACACCGAGGGAAACCGGATCCGCCGGAACGTCTTCCTCGGCAACGGGCACGACGTCCCCGAGGGCACCTCACCCGGGATCGACGACGGTCTCACCGCCCGCATGAGCGACACGAACAACACGGGATCGTTCCCGGAGGAACTCGAGGAGTTCCAGGTCACGAGCAACATCGCGCTGCTCAACGCCGACCTGGGCCTGGACGTCGCCGGGGTACTGGACGGCGGCCGCAACCGCGCCCTCGGCAACGGCAACCCCGCGCAGTGCGACGGCGTCGAGTGCGGCCGGCCCGGAGCCGGTGCGTCGCCCACAGCCGATCACCCCGCTGCCGGTCCGGCGACAGACGCCGGCGAACCTGCTCAACTCCGGCACTGAGAACTCCGACCGGTGGCGGTGCCGGGTCGTGGACGGTGCCGGGGCGTGGGCGGGCCCCGGCACCGCCCGTTCCCCCACCGGAAACAGCGCCCCCGGGAGGGCCACAGGTCCCGGTGGGGGAATCTCACACCCAGGATCCGAAATCCCGATTCCACCCCCGTCTCGGGATACTGTGACCGGCATGGAGGACTCCCTTTCCCTGCCGAAGGACCCTGTCGCCCTCGCCTCCCACCTGACAGGGGCCACGGACAGGCTCCTGCGCACGGTCGAGACGATGGACCGGGACTCGTTGTCGTCCCCTTCGCTGTTGCCGGGCTGGACCCGCGGCCACGTGCTCTCCCACATCGCCCGGAACGCCGACGCCTACACCGGGATGCTCCTGGGCGCCGGAGTCGGGATCGAGATCCCGCCCTACCCCAGCAGGGCCCATCGGACCGCGGGGATCGAGGCCGGGGCCGGGGCCTGCCCCGAGGAACACCTCGGCGACCTGCGGGCCTCCGCCGCCAGGTTCGACACCGCCGTAGCGGCCCTGCCCGCCACAGCCTGGGACTTCCCGGTCCGCTGGCCGAACGGCACGTCCTGTCCAGCTTCCCGGCTGGTGTGGCACCGGCTGATCGAGGTCGAACTGCACCACGTGGACCTGGACACCGGGTACACCGCGGAACGCTGGCCCGATTCCTTCCTCCGGCATCTGATCAGGGAAGTCGTGTCCGATCTTTCGACAAGGGACGGCGTCGTCCCCCT
>JAUPKJ010000341.1 GCA_030837505.1 Actinomycetota bacterium | reverse complement strand
CGTCGGGACGGCCGACGGCGAACCCCTGGGCCGCCAAAGCGATCCGGCGGGCCGCAGCCGCGCTCAGGACCTCGTGCTTTCGGCCAGCTCGGTCGGCTCGATCTGTTCGGCCAGTTCGGTCTGTTCGGCCAGGGCGGTCGGGACGGCGCTCGGGCAGAACTTGCCCCTGGGGAGTCTCGGGCTCCGGATGCTCGAGCTCCGGGGACTCGGGCTCGGGGGGCGGGCCGGGATCCACGTGAACCGTCGACCCACGATCCATCGGGGGCGCCGAGCTGTCGTCCGTTCGAAGCATCCGCCCATGGTGCCCGGGGACACCGACAGGTTCGGCAGTCCCGGCACCTTCGACAGTCCCGTCATCGTCGCGTCGGACGGGTCAGGAAGACGGGTCGGGAAGGGGCAGGAGCCCGGACGCCGGTCCCGGGAGCGGGGTCGCTCCGGCCACGGGTCCGGGCTCCGTCCCGGAATCAGCGGAAAGCGGGCTCCGTGAGGACCTCCGCCCTGTCCTCGGCCACCTGCAGACGGATCACCCCGTAGTTCCAACCCCGCCGGCGGTACACGACGCTCGGCAGACCGGACTCGGCGTCCACGAAGAGGAAGAAGTCGTGCCCCACCAGTTCCATCTCGTACAGAGCCTGATCGAGGGTCATCGGGGAGGCTCTGTGATCCTTGGTGCGGATCACCACGGGACTGTCCGGGTCTGTGATCTCCCGGTACTCAGTGACTCCGTTGGCCTTCTTCGAGTCCTGTTCCTCGGCGGGGCTCTCCTGTTGGACAGGCAGCGTCGGCAACGGTTCCCCGGGGATCTCCCGCAGGGACACCGGGGTCTGTCGACCGTGATGGACCTTGCGGCGGTCCCGCGTGCGCCGTAGTCGTTCCTGCAGCTTGCCCAGGGCGAGATCGAGAGCTGCGGCCGGGTCCTCGGCGCTGGCCTCCGCGCGGATGACCGGGCCTTTCCCGGTGACGGTGATTTCCACTCTCTCCCGGTGCTGTGACTGCCGGGGGTTGCGTTCGTGCGACAACTCGACGTCGATCCGATGCGCTCTGGGCGCATGTTGACTGATCTTGGCGAGCTTGTCCTGGACGAGCCTGCGGAAACGCTCCGGTACTTCAATACGCCGACCGGTGATCACGATCTCCACGGCAAGGACCTCCTGTCGCTCGGCAGACGAACCTCGCTGGGCACTCTCGCCGGCTGAGTGGCACTTGTGACCTGTTGAGAAGGCGGAACGGGTGCCCAGGTCCACGCTAGACCAGGGGACCGGACTGCGACAGTCCACGACGCGGAGGTGTTGCACAGAAAGTCACGATCCCTGCCATTTCAGCACCCATTTGATGCAGCGCCCGAGCGGCTTCGAGCGCGGTCGCCCCCGTGGTCAGCACGTCGTCGAGGACCAGACAGGAACGCCCCCCGACGAGCCCCCGGCCGCCGGGCGCCGGCCCCAGAGCGCCCTGCAGATTCCGGCGACGACCCTGCGGACCCAGCCCCGTCTGGTCGGCCACGGGGCGGACGACGCGCAGGGCACGCGCCAGACGGACCCGCGGCTCGCCCCCTGCGGCGCGACGCCGGTGGACCGATCTGCGGGCCAGGCCCGCGACCAGGTCCTGACCCCGGCGGCGACGTGCCCTGCGGCTGGAGGGGACCGGCACGAGGACACCGGCCCCCGTCGTGCGGACGGCCAGGTCGAGAACGCCCGCGAGTTCCTCGGCCAGCACCCGGGTCAGATCGGTGCGCCCCCGCTCCTTCCAGGCCACGACAGCTCGTGCCACGGTGCCGTCGTAGGCCGGACCGCTCCAGGCCGGCAGACCCAGCGGATCCGACGGGACCGGGACCCGGCGGGGCCGGACGCTCAGTTCGCGCAGGCACGACCGGCACACAGGCCGGTCGGGGCGCCCGCAGCCGGCGCAGCTGACGGAGAGCGCCAGGAACGCCGGTTCGGCCCAGAAACGCCACAGCGCCCGCACGGCCGACCCCCGGACCCCGGACCGGTCGGGGACCCCGGGCAGATCAAGGACACCGGGCAGGTCAGGACCGCCGTCGCTGCCGGTCTGCGCCGGGGCAGCAGACAGGGCCGGAACAGCGGGCAGGGCCGGGGAAAAGGCGGTCATGGGACCATTCCAGCCGTGATCGCAGCGGGAGGGCCGAGGACGGCTGGGTTCCTGGGGACAAAGGATGATCGCCCGTTCGGGCCCTGTCCCGACCCACCGCCCGGTCCCGGCCCACCGCCCGGTCCCGGCCCAATGCCCCGGACCTGGTCTCAGCCCGGGACGGAGGGCCAGCGCAGGCCCGGGAGCTGGGTCCAGGAGGAGAGGGTCCGCTCGGCCGTCCCGGTACGGGTCCCCAGGTAGATTGCGTCCGGTCCGTTGCCGACCGTCACGGACTGCGCGCCGGACAGGGGGGCCAGGCCCTCCACGGTGCCGCTCACCTCGACGGTCCAGGGTTTCTCACCGCTCTTGTCCAACTGTCCCAGGACCACGACATGTGATTCATCGGCCCAGGCCGCGCCGCGGGCAGTCCGCAGATCCGGCACCAGTTGCAGCGGGGTGCCCAGAGCCCGGGGGTACCCGTGGTCGTCCCGCAGGACCCCCGCGACCCACAGCCGCGAGCGCCCCCCCGCCTGGGTGACGACGACCGCCCGCGCCCCGTCCCTGCTGATCCGCAGCGAACGGATCACCAGTCCTTCGAGCCAGTCCGCCCGGACCTCGTGGGCCTTCTGCTGGTCCTCACCGGCCAGGACCGTGCCGGGCCCGTCCGCGCGCGCCGTCCACAGCCATCCGAGCGGATCGAAGCTCGGGGGCGTGAGGGAATCGCTCTTCCCGGTGGGAGAGGTGTGCACCACGAAGGCCGTGCTCTCCCCCGGGACCGCGTGCAACAGTCTGCCGCGCGAGAGCACGGCGTAGGCGTCCCCCCCGTAGGAGACGGCAGGCCACGAGCTGGAGGCACCCTGCAGGGCCTCCAACTGCGGCTGCACGACGGCCTTGCCCTCGGTGAGCCGCACGATCCTGCCACGCGAGTCGATGGCAACGGGCCGACCGTCGATCGTGGGATCGGTGCGGAACCGGACACGCGAGTCCTGCGAGCGGTCCTCGGACGAGGAAGGGGTGTCGAACCTGGTCTGTTCGACGGTCACGGAGACCGAGGTGACCCGGACGTCCAGGACGGCCGTCGGCCTCTCCAGGGTCGCCTTGAGCTGGGCCACCAGCAGCAGCCTGCTCTCGGCGTCCGCCGTGAGGGCCTCCTCGGTCAGGTCGACGGCGGCCACCCCGTTGCTGTCCACCGCGACGGCCCCGACGGTGAGTCCCGTCCCGGCGGGGGCACCCGTGACCACGGCGTCGCGCAGCCACGGGGACGGGCCGTCCAGGAGGGCCGAGACGAGGTAGGTCGGGGTGGCCGAGGGCTCGGAGACCGGGAACCATCGAACGTCGGGCACCAGCCAGTTCCGGCTGGGGTCGGCGAAGTAGACGGGGCGGGACTGGAAGACGTACCCGAAGTTGCCCTGGGAGACGAAGGTCCCGTCGTCCAGGGAGTTGATGCGCCACTGACCCTCGGAGATGACCAGGCGGAAGGTCCGGGTGACGGTCTCCTCGGTCTGGGCCTGCCGGTAGCAGCCCGCGGCGTCGACTGTCGCGACCATCCTGGCCCTGGCCCGGACAACAGCGGTCACGGGCGTGGGCAGGGCGTTACCGACGTCGACGACGTCGGGCCCGGACGGCGAGCCCGACGGGACGCTCCCGGCCCCCGTCCCCGTGGGAGTGGAGGACAGGGCCGGGTCGACGCCGCCGGTCTCACGCGTTGCCCCTCCGGGGGAGGGCTCCGGGAACGTTTCGGACCGATCCGGGGAGGTGAGTTCGATGGACTTGTCCTCCCCGGGAAAGACGACCACCTGGGTGTCCGGTTTCCAGGAGGACCTGGTCCGAGCCGTCAGGAAGCTGCGGGCGACGGCGTGGTCGTCCTTGAAAGCAGCACCGGCCCGCAGGAACCCCCGGACCGTCTCCAGGGGGCCGGCGCCGGCCCGGGGCCCGTCGGGGAAGAAATTGGGAATGCCGTTGCGCACCCCGTCCACCGGCCCGCCGGGGACCACGGGGCCGGAGTCGGGCATCCCGACACACGCCTGAAGACACAGGGCGAGGACAGGGAGCAGAACCCTCAGGGACCTGGAGGACGGCGGCACCGGGAACCACCGGGGGACGGAGCAGCGGGGGACGGACCGGCGGGACCCCCGCCCGCCGGTCCGCAGCGGTCGGGTCGCACGGGAGTCCTCAACCCGCACGGTTGCCTCCCCGATCGGCCCGGTGCGGGGTGGCGCCCCCGTCCGTCCGGCAGGTTCCCTCGTCGCCGCGCTCGCGGTCGGGGCGGTCCGTGCTCTCGGCGGCAGAGTGCTCCGCGGGGGCGGCAGTGGCCGGAGCGGCCGGGGTGGCCGGGGGCGCCGGGGGGGCGGACCGGCGGGCTCCCGCAGGGTGCTTCGGGCCGGGGGCCGACGGTCTGCGGTCCGGCGGGGGACCGGGTTCCTCCCTCGGGACCAGGGGCAGGGGGGAGTCGGTGAGATCGGCACCGGAATGCCGGGGCAGCGTCAACCGGAACAGGGCCCCCTGGCCGCGGGCCCCCCACACCTGCAACCACCCGCCGTGCAGCAGCGCGTCCTCCAGGGCGATGGCCAGTCCCAGTCCGGTCCCTCCGGTGGTCCGGGCCCTGGCCGGATCCGCGCGCCAGAAACGGCTGAAGACCATTTCCGTTTCCCCCTCGTCAAGACCCACGCCGTGGTCCCGGACGGCGACGGCGACCGCGTCGCTGTCGGCCGCCACCGTGATCTCCACGGGACGGGACTCGCCGTGTTCGATGGCGTTGCCCACGAGATTACGCACGATCCGCTCGACCCGCCGAGAGTCGATCTCCGCCAGGCACGGCCCGTGGGGGGCCTGGATCACCAGTCGGGTCTCCTTGCGGTCCGCCAGCGGGGTGAGCCCCTCGACGACCCGTGTCACGACTTCCCGCACGTCGGTGGGTTCCAGTTCCAGGACGGCGGCCCCGGCGTCGAACCTGCTGACCTCCAGCAGGTCCACCAGCAGCGATTCGAACCGGTCCACCTGGTTCTGCAGAAGTTCCGCCGTCCGGGCGACGGTCGGGTCGAACTCCGATCGCGCCTCGTACATGACTTCCCCCGCCATGCGGATGGTCGTCAGCGGGGTGCGCAATTCGTGGGAGACGTCGGAAACGAACCGCCGCTGGACCCGGGAGAGTTCCTCCAACTGGTGGATCTGTCGTTCCAGTCCGGCCGCCATCTCGTTGAACGCGCGCCCCAAACGGGCCAGGTCGTCCTCGCCGTGGACCGGCATGCGCAGATCCAACCGGCCGGAGGCCAGGCCCTCCGCGGTCCGGGCCGCCTGCCGGACGGGGGCCACGACCTGGCTCGTCACGACGAAAGCCACGGCTCCCACCAACATCACGAGGGCCACGGCCCCCGCGACGAAGGTCCGGCGGACCAGGTCGAGGATCTCCACCTCGCGGTCCAGGCGGTAGACGTAGAAGAGCTCGTACTCCCCGTCGGCGATCTGCCCCAGGTCGATCTGGGTCCCCCAGATGATCGCCCGGACCTCCTGGGTGGTCCCCCCGGGGTCGGTGATCGACACCGTGACCAGTTGGCTCTGGAGCCTCTCGGGATCGCGGTCGACCTCCCGGCGCAGCTGCCGGGGGATCGCGGAGGCCTGGATCCCCTGGGAGGACCGCGCCGGTACCCCGCTGCCGCTCTGGGAGATCAACGTCTTCTCGATCACGACGAGGCGGCTCGAGGGGTCCCCGGGGGCCTCCAACTGTCCGACCAGCTGGTTGAGGAAGACGTTCAGGGAATCGCCGTCGGAGTAGTTCTTCGCCTTGATCAGGTCCTTGGCCTCGCGGGTCTTCTGCAGGGACTCGGCCTCCGCGGTGTCCCTGCGGGAGTCGATCAATCCGTTGGTGATCCGGACCAGCAGGAAGTTCCCGACGGCGAGGACCACCACCAGCCCGAGCAGCAGGGTCGTGGCCACCACCCTCAGCTGCAGGGACCGGCGCCAGAAGCGCCGGGACACGCGCAGCACGGCCCGCAGCCGAGGAGGCAACCGGTCCTTGAACCGGCGGGACCACCGACGACGGCGCGCAGCGACCGTACCGGGCAGGATCCTCACGTCAGGCCGAACCGGCCTTGTAGCCCACGCCCCGGACGGTGACCACGATCTCCGGACGCTCCGGGTCCTTCTCGATCTTCGACCGCAGCCGCTGGACGTGCACGTTCACCAGTCGGGTGTCTGCGGCGTGGCGGTAGCCCCACACCTGTTCCAGCAGTACCTCCCGTGTGAAGACCTGCCAGGGTTTGCGGGCCAGGGCCACCAGCAGGTCGAACTCCAGAGGCGTCAAGGCGATCGCCATGTCGCCGCGCCGCACCGAGTGACCCGCG
This sequence comes from Actinomycetota bacterium, assembly GCA_030837505.1. GTDB lineage: Bacteria > Actinomycetota > Actinomycetes > Actinomycetales > Kineosporiaceae > JAUPKJ01. Next base: position 27,708 of record JAUPKJ010000341.1, on the reverse strand, counting down.
ACGTCGATCGTCAGGTCCCCGATCTCCAGCAGCTCGGGTGACGGCTCGTCGGTCCGGCGCAGACGGGCCCGGACCCGTGCGACGAGTTCTTTGGGTTTGAACGGTTTGACCACGTAGTCGTCGGCCCCGGACTCCAGGCCGAGCACGACGTCCACGGTGTCGCTCTTGGCGGTGAGCATGACGATCGGTACCCCGGACTCACCGCGGATCTCTCGACAGACCTCTATTCCGTCCTTTCCGGGCAGCATGAGATCCAGCAGGACCAGATCCGGTCGAGCCGACCGGAACACGTCCAGAGCGCTGGCTCCGTCAGCACAAAAAACAGGTTCGAACCCTTCGCCCCGCAGCACGATACCGAGCATCTCGGCCAGAGCGGTGTCGTCGTCAACGACCAGCACACGTCCCCTCATGCACCACATGGTGTCACCGCTCGCCGTGGTGATGACGACTCGTACCCCGCTCCGCCTGTCGGAACCGGTCCCCGGACCCGTTCCGGGGACCGGGCGAGCGGTGTGGCCTCGGGCCTGTTCGACGGGCTGCCACGACCGCGGGGAGGTCGGGCCTGCCATGGGACTATTGTCTCGCTCGCTCCCGCCGGCGCTCCGACTGCGCAACTCTCCGGTCGGACCCGCCAACGGACGAGGACGCCAATGCTGCTTGGCCAGGAGGGACGGCATGACGCAGGATCACGGATGGTCCACGCCCCAGGCGGGCGACGACCCCGAGGGGGGAGCGCACGACGGGGGAGGTTCGAAACCTCAACCCTCCGATGGGCCCGCGCCTTTCGTCCCGCCGGATCCGCCGGTCCCCCCGGTTCCGCCAGGATCAGGGGCGCCCGGCTGGGGACAGCCCCCGAAGGCCGCTGCCCCGCAGGCCGGGGCCTGGGCCTCGCTCAGCTCGTGGAAGGCTGCGTCCGCGATCCGACCGGGCATCATCCCCCTGAGACCGATGGTCCTCGGGGACATCATGGACGGCGCTTTCCAGGCTCTGCGCGCCAACCCGCGCTCGATGATCGGAATCTCGGCCGTCCTGCTGTCCTTCCTGTCGTCGGTGACGCTGCTGCCCTTGGCGTCAGCCCTCACCCGACAGGCCGAGACGGGCGGTACCGACGACGTGGCCACGCTGATCAGTGGCTCGCTGCTCCCAGCGCTCCTGCAAATGGTCGCAGTTCTCGTGCTCAACGGTCTACTCGTGCTGGCCGTCAGCGACGCCGTCCTGGGCCGCAGGACCCCGCTGGGAGACCTCTGGTCCAGGGTCAGGGGCCGGCTCCCCGCCATCTTCGGGGTCGCCGGACTGGTGTTCCTGGGGACGCTCGGACTGTTCCTCGTGTGTCTTGTGCCGGGTCTCCTCATGATCGCGTCGGGTGCGCAGGGCTTCGGGGTTTTCCTGTTCGTCCTGGGGATGCTGATGGGGATCTTCCTGATGGCCCTGGTCTTCACCCGGTGGTCCATGGCGGCCCCCGTTCTCCTGTTGGAACGCCGGCGGGCCCTGGACTCCCTGCGACGGTCCTGGAACCTGGTCAAGGGGTCCACCTGGCGCGTGTTCGGGATCCTGGCCCTGGCCCAGATCATCGTCGGGATCGGCAGTGCTCTGCTCGGGGCACCCTTCATGCTGGGCGCCGAGGCCATCCGGACGATGTCCGAGAATCTGGACTACTCGACCGCACTCCAGTCGGTCCTCGTCAGTTCGATCGGCGAGATCGCGGCGGGTTCGATCTTCTACCCGTTCAGCGCGGCCGTGACGGCCCTGCTCTACACCGACTTGCGCATGCGCAAGGAAGGGCTGGATGTCGAACTGATCCGTGCGGCACAGGGCGGCCCCCGCTCATGACCTCGACGACCCGATCCGGTGGGACGCGCCGGGTCAGGATCCCGACGCTGTGTCTGCTGGGTCTGGTCGCGGCCTGCGCCGGTGTCCCTGTGCCAGCCGTCGCTGACGCCGCTGACGCCGGCTCTGTCCGTGTTCCCGGCTCTGTCGTCGCCGCGTCCGGCCCCGGTGCCGTCCCGTTCCCCGGTGCCGCGGGCGGTGCGGGCGGTGAGGTGCGAGCGCCTCTGGCCGATTCCCTGTACCCCGATCGGGAGAAGGCCAGAGGGCTGGCCCGGGAGGAGCTGGCGCGTCCCGAGTACCGCGAGCAGCGACCGGGGCTCGGGGAACGGCTGGTCCGCTGGATCCTGGACCGTCTCGCCCACCTGCCCGGCCCGAGCACCCCGGCGTCGGCCTGGCTGCTCGGTGTGATCCTCGTCGTCCTCATCGCGCTGGCGGCCCTCGGTCTGAAAATCACCGGAGGCCCCCGGCGGGTCGCCAGGGGGTCCCGCCCGGACGCGCTCTTCGGTGAAAAGATCACGTCGGCCCTTGAGCACCGCGAAGCGGCTGACCGGGCGGCCTCTGCGCAGGACTGGAGCACCGCCGTCCTGGAGAGATTCCGCGCGATCATGCGTGAACTGGAGGAACGTGCCGTGTTGGAGCCCCGCCCCGGTCGAACCGCCGACGAGGCCTCCCGGGAGGCCGGTGTCCGGCTGCCGACGCTGCTCGGAGCCCTGCTGACGTCGGCCCGCCAGTTCGACGACGTCCGTTACGGGGACCACCCCGCGACGGGTCGGATGGATGCCGAACTGCAGGAACTGGACGCTTCGATCCGGTCGGCCCGTCCCGTTCCCTTGACGGGTTCCCCCACCTCACCGGCGGTCCCGGCATGACGCCGGCTCCCCTCGCCTCTCCCGGCGAGAACGCCGACCCGGCTCCGTCGTCCTCTGCGGGATCCCCTTCCGGGGAGGGTTCCCCGGCCGCAGTTCCGGCCCGGCGCGGTCGGAGGTTCCTGTGGCCGGTGACCGTCTGCGCCGTGGTCCTTGCCTTCGGGGTGCTCTCGGCTCTCCTCCTGCCGAGTTCCACCGCCGGCGACCTGGACACCGACTCGGCGGCCCCCCAGGGTTCGCGGGCCCTGGCCCGCATCATGCGCCGCGAGGGAATCGCGGTCCGTCAGCTGAGACACTCCTCCGATCTGGCTTCCCTGGACCTCGACACGACTCTCCTGGTCGTGGTCCACCCCCATCTCCTCGGCCCGCAACAGCTCCAGCGGATCCAGCGGGCCCGCGCCGACCTGCTCCTCGTGGAACCCGACAGCATCGCGCTCGACACCCTCGCCCCCCAGATCTCGCCCGATTCCCGTGCCCCGGACCGGGACCTGGCACCCGGCCTGGAGTGCGATCCGCTGTTCCTCCACGCAGCCGGAACGATCACACGCGGCGGCACCCTGTACCAGCACACCGGAGAGGGCGACCTGTGCTATCCGGGGGACGACGGCACCTCCGGTCAGCTGATCATGGTCGTGGCCGACGCCCCCCTGGCCTACGGATTCCGGGGGGTGACCGTCCTGGGCCAGGCCGACCTCCTGCGCAACGAACACCTCGACGACGAGGGAAATGCCGCCGTCGCCATCGGCCTGCTGAGAGGGCGCACCTCCCTGGCCTGGTACCTGCCCGATCCGGCGGAGCTCTCCGCGGACGGGGACGCGCCGTCCCTGCTGTCGTTGGTCCCCGGGCGGGTCGGCTGGTCGCTCGCGCTCCTGGCCGCAGTCCTCGTCCTGCTCCTGCTGGGGAAGGGCCGGCGGCTGGGTCCGCTGGTCGGCGAACCCCTGCCCGTCGTCGTGCGCAGCGCCGAGGTCCAGGAGGGGCGGGCCCGGCTCTACCTGCGGGCCGGAGCCCGCCCCCAGGCGGCAGCCGCGTTGCGCACAGCGGCCCTGCGCCGGATGGCGGGACGACTGAAACTGCCTCAGGACAGTACCGTCGAGCACGTGATCGACTCGGTGGCCACAGCAGCGGCTCTCCCGCCCGGCGAGGTGGCCCGGGTGATGGCAGGCTCTCCCCCTGCGGACGACGGCGAACTCGTCCGTCTGGCCGAACGCCTGGACACCCTGGAAAGAGCGCTGGACCCTGCCGAGGCACCTCCCGATCCGACCCTCCACAGGAAGGCAGATCTCCCATGACCGACCAGCCCGGCAGCCCTGAGCCCGCGGCGGGTGGCGGCCTGCCCGGCACGCCGGCCACCGAGCAGCCGGCGCCCACGCCTGTTCCGGCGCCTGTTCCGGCGCCGGCCCCGGCCACCGAACTGTCGGCCCCCACGCCGGCGCCGGAACAAGTGCTCGCCCCGGCCCCGGCCGAGCCCGAGCAGACTGCTGTCCACGAGCCGTCGGCCCCGGCCGAGGTGACCCAGGCCCAAACAGAGGTGGCCCAAACAGAGGTGGCCCAGGCCCAAACAGGGGTGACCGAGGCAGAGGTGGCTCAGGTCCAAGCAGAGGTGACCGAGGCCCAGACAGAGGTGACCGAGGCCCAGGCAGAGACGACTCAGGCCCAGACTCCCGAGTCCGAATCGCCCGCCCCTGCCCCTGCCCCTGCCCAGGAGACCGTCCGGCTCTCCATGCCGCACACCGCCCCTCTCCTGCCCGAGCCCACCCCGGTCACACAGACCGAGGACGACGCCAGACAGGCCCTCGTGCGCGTGCGCGACGAGGTGGCCAAGGCCGTCGTCGGTCAGGAGGCCACGGTCAGCGGGCTCGTCCTCGCGCTGCTGTGCCGCGGACATGTCCTGTTGGAAGGCGTTCCGGGGGTCGCGAAAACCCTGCTGGTCAGAGCCCTCTCCGCCGCCCTCGACCTCGACACGGCGCGCGTGCAGTTCACGCCGGACCTCATGCCGGGGGACGTCACCGGGTCACTCGTCTACGACGCCCGCACGGCCCGCTTCTCCTTCCGGGAGGGGCCGGTCTTCACCAACCTCCTCCTCGCTGACGAGATCAACCGCACGCCCCCCAAGACACAGGCCTCCCTGCTCGAGGCGATGCAGGAACGTCAGGTCTCGGTGGACGGCCGTCCCCTCCCCCTGCCCGATCCTTTCCTCGTCATCGCCACCCAGAACCCCGTCGAGTACGAGGGCACCTACCCCCTGCCCGAAGCCCAGCTCGACCGTTTCCTGCTCAAACTCACCGTGCCGCTGCCTCCCCGGGAGGTCGAGCTGAAGGTGCTGGCCCGCCACGCCGAGGGGTTCGACCCGCAGAACCTCGCCGCGGCCGGGATCCGCCCCGTAGCGACCGCCCAGGACCTCGCCGCGGCCGCGGCCGGAGTCCGCCGGGTCGACATCTCCGAAGCGGTCATGGGGTACATCGTCGACGTCGTGCGGGCGACCCGCACCTCCCCCTCGCTGTCCCTGGGGGTCTCGCCCCGAGGGGCGGCCGCCCTGCTGGCGACCTGCCGCGCCTGGGCCTGGCTGTCCGGCCGCGACTACGTGACCCCCGACGACGTCAAGGCCCTGGCCCGGCCCACCCTGCGCCACCGGATGCAGCTGCGCCCCGAGGCCGAGTTGGAGGGGACGACCACCGAGAAGGTCCTGGACACCGTGCTGGCCACCGTCCCGGTCCCCCGATGATCTCCCGAACCTCCTGGGCTTCCCGGGCTTCCCAAATCTCCCGGGCCTCCCGGGCCTCCCTGAAGGGTGCCCCGGCTCGCCGGACGCCCCCGCCCTTCCCGCAGAGGAGCCGCGCATGGCGGTGACCGCCCGGGCCTGGCTGCTCGCCCTCGTCGGTCTGGTCCCCGTGCTCGCGGCCCCCCAGTTCCTCACCGTGGCGGGCTGGCTCGTCCTCGTCCTCCTGATGATCTTCCTGGATGTCGCCCTCGCCGGTCCCTGCGGGAAGCTGTCCGTGGAACGCGGCCAGATCCCCACCGTGCGCCTGGGCGAGTCCGTGACGGCGCAGACGGTGCTGACCAACCACGGCCCGCGTCCCGTGAGGGGTCTGGTCCGGGACGCCTGGCAGCCCTCGGCCCGGGCGGACAGCGCCGGCGTCCCGGTGAATCTGCCACCCTCGGGCAGCTGCCGGCTACGGACCCGGTTGTCCCCCAGTCGACGCGGGGATCTGCGGGCCCAGTGCCTCACCGTGCGCAGCCTCGGCCCTCTGGGGATCGCGGCCCGGCAGCAGAACCTCCCGGTCCCCGGCACCGTCCGGGTCCTGCCCCCCTTCGCCTCCCGCAAACACCTCCCCAGTCGGCTCGCACGCCTGAGGGAACTGGACGGCAGAACCTCCCTCATGGTCAGAGGCGCAGGAACCGAATTCGATTCCCTGCGCGACTACGTCATCGGTGACGACGTCCGCTCGATCGACTGGCGGGCGACGGCCCGCGGGCGCCAAGTGGTCGTGCGCACCTGGCGCCCGGAGCGGGACCGCAGGGTGCTGCTCGTCCTGGACACCTCCCGGACGTCGGCCGCGCGGGTGGGCGACGCCCCGCGCCTGGACGCCTCCCTCGACGCCGCACTCCTCCTCGCGGCTCTCGCCTCACGCGCAGGGGACCGGGTGGACCTGCTGGCGGTGGACAGGCGGATCCGCGCGAGGGTCGAGGGGGTCGCGGGCCCGCGTCTCCTGCCGTCCCTCGTCGACGCGATGGCCACCCTCGAACCGGACCTGGTGGAGACCGATTGGCCCCAGGTGGTCACGGCCGTGCGCTCGCGGCTCACCCGCCGGTCCCTCGTGGTCCTGTTCACCAGTCTGGACGCCTCAGCGCTCGAGGAGGGGCTGCTGCCCGTCGTTCACCGCCTCACCAGTCATCACCAGGTTCTCGTCGCCTCTGTCAGCGATCCGCAGATCGCGCGCATGGCGGTCGGACGCGGGGACGCCAGAGCGGTGTACGCAGCGGCCTGTGCCGAACGTTCCCGTCTCGAACGCTCGGCCGTGACGGCCGAAATCGTGCGGGCGGGGGTCGAGGTCGTGGATGCCCTCCCCGAGGAACTTCCGCCGAGGCTGGCCGACCGGTACCTGGCGCTCAAGGCGGCCGGCAAGCTCTGAGGCGGTGTCCTGCGGCTGCCCGACGCACCGGCTCTGCCACAAATTCGTAACAGAGCAGCAATATCTCGACAGGATTTCGCATTGTACGCAACCATGGCGATGTCATGACATTGACCGCGTACTTAGCACACCGATTCACCCACTGAACAGCCCGGATCATGGTCACCAGTGGCTCTTTTACGGGTCTTCCCGGGCCTGGGGAGGTGACCACCTTCATGCCTGACCTACTCTGGCCTTGCGGGGACGACATGGACGGACAGGCACAGATTCAGCCGATCGATGCAGGCGATGGGCGGGGGTGCATCCGGGGTGACCGGGAGGTGGCATCGCAGTGTCGCATCAGAACAGGGCGGGGTCGGAGGACGAGGCCCGACTGTCTCGGTTGCTCGCCGGCCCAAGGCAGCCCTGGGACAGAACCGTGAGTACCAGGGCCCGTCCTGACAACGATCGTTCGGGCCAGGAACCACGGCCCACCACGGGCCAGGAACCTCGGCCCACCACGGCGGGGGCGAAAGACTCTTCGGCTCCTGCGCGCCCCGCGGCGGATCCGCCGCACCGCGCGCAGACTCCCCGCCCGGGACGGGCTCCGTGGACTCTGCTGGATGCCGTGGTCACGGCCAAGCGGTGGACCTCGGAGGAATGCCTTCAACGATTCGCTGCTGCGGCCCGGGAACTCGGTGAGCCCGCGACCCTGTCCCTCGCCCAGTTGAAACGCTGGAGGAGGGGCGGGTTGAACGGTCTGCCCCGTCCCACGGCCTGCAGGGTGGCCGAGCACCTGTTCGGTTACCCGATCGAGGACCTCTTCGGTCCGCCGACCGCAGTCGTGGCGTCCCCGACGACGTGCAGAGGCCGCGCCGGCGAGGTGTCGGCCACGGCCTGTTCGCTGCGGACAGCGGACAGCCACCGCCCGCCGGGGGGACACAGAGGACCCGAGCCCTCTCCCCGATCGGTCGTGCGGCAGGCGACGGTCGAGGAGGAGATCGACATGGCAGCATCCGAGGCCGCGAGATTCGCGCGGGCAATCGAACAGACAAACATCGGTCCACACAGTGTGGAACAGTTTTTCTCCGATATTCGCCGCATCGCAGCCGTTTATCCGAACAGACCCGTATATCCGACATTTGTCGAAATACGGCAGCTCGTGCTCAGGGCCTTCGAGAAACTCGAGGGCCGACAATTCCCCGAGCAGAGCCTGGATCTGTACCTCATCGCCGGCACCCTGTGCGGGTTGCAGGCCAACGCCTGTTTCGACCTCGGGCATCTCGAGGCCGCCCGCACCCAGGCCCGGACGGGCTACCTGTGCGCGGAACTGGCCGGCAGCAACTGGCTGCGGGTCTGGCTGCGGGGCATGCAGAGCCTCATCGCCTACTGGGACGACGACCCGCTGCAGGCGATCGCCCTGGCCGAGGACGGGCTGAAACTCGTCCCCGAACGGGGCACGGCCGCCGTCCGGCTCGCGGCCATCCAGGCGCGGGCCTACGGTCGGATCCACGACGCCGCCGGGGTGCGCACGGCGCTGCGCTCCGCCGCGCAGGCCCGCGAGTCCATCCGCCAACAGGACGATCCGGGGGGCATGATGAGTTTTCCCCAGGCCAAGCAGCACCTGTACGCAGCGACCGCGGGCCTGTGGCTCGGGGATGCCGCGGCCATCCGACAGGCCCGCAAGGAGGCGGAACTCGCGGTCGAACAGTACGAGCAGGACCCGCCGGAGTATCGGCGGCTGGGCGAACTCAGCCTCGCCCGTCTGGACCTCGCCACGGCCCGGGCAGCCCTCGGCGACGTCGAGGGCATGACCGAACAGGTCCGGCTCGTGCTGGGCGTGGCGGGGCGGCGTCCCACCGACAGCGTCGGCCGCCGGCTGTGCCAGGTGGCAGAGGCCCTCGGGCGCCCGCGCTTCGCGAGCCAGCCGGTGATCCAGTCCCTGCGGGAGGAGATCGCCGCGTACACGAGGCGCACGGCGATCCCCGCGATCCCCGCAGAACTCACGTGAGCGGCGCGGTCCGCCCCGCAGTGCAGCAGATCCCCCAGGCCCGCCGGTCGGGCCCGGTGATCGGTCTTCTGCACCCCGGCCAGATGGGCGCGGCCGTCGCGGCTCTCGCGGTGCACACGGGCCACGAGGTCTGGTGGGACCCCACCGGGCGGAGCCCCGACAGCGCCCGGCGGGCCAAGGCCGCCGGTCTGCAGGAGGCCCGCGGCCTGTCCGACCTCGCCGACCGCGTCGAGGTCCTGCTGTCGATCTGTCCGCCGGCCGCTGCCGGGGACGTCGCCCGGAGAGTCGCCGGCGTCGGCTTCCGCGGCCTGTACGTGGAAGCCAACGCGATCAGCCCTCACCGGCTCGAACGCCTGGCGAGGACCTTGCAGGACTCCGGCGCAACTTTCCTGGACGGATCGATCGTGGGGGTCCCCCCGACGGACGGCCGGGGCGCCCGCCTGTACCTGGCCGGGCCGCCCGAGGCGGCCCAGATCCTCTCCGGGGTCTTCGCGGGGACGACCCTCCAGGTCGAGGTGCTCTCGAACCGCCAGGGAGCCGCCTCGGCCCTCAAGATGGCCTTCGCCGGCTATCAGAAGGCCACCCGGATCCTGGCGGGGGTGTCGCACGCCCTGGCCGCAGAGCACGGTGTGAGCGCCCAGCTGCTGGCCGAGGCCCAGCGGCACTCCCGTTCTCCCCTGGCCGATCCCGACTACCTGCCGAGCGTGGCGGCCAGGGCCTGGAGGTGGGCCCCGGAGCTGCGGGAGGTCGCCGACGCGCTCGACGACGCCGGTCTGCCCTCCCACATGGCGCAGGCCGCCGCGCGGGCGATGCAGCGGTGGACGCCGTACCGGGACCGTTGGGACTGCGAGTTGACGGAGATCCTGCACGCCCTGGTGCAGCGTCAACATCAGATACCGACTGTCCGCAACTTTCGGTGACGACCAGTACTCATGAGGACTATTTCCGTGAGCCCGTTACGCGCTGTTAATGATCCTCTCTCGCACTGTCTAAGACACCCCTTTCCGGCTCAGAGTGGTAGCCATCAGGGCATCCGCGCCCGGACAGCTTTCCGGGCAGTCACCGACAAGCTGCCGAGACGGATGCCATTCTGTGTCGGTCGACGCGATTCGGCCGGAGGAGGGTGAAGGAGCCATCACGATGTCGGCACTCATCAGGCCCATGGCCATCGGAGTCATCCACCACGCCCTCGACACGACCCCCGGCCACAGACGTCAGAGCCGAGTAATGCTGGCATCGCACGCCCACCGCGAACGGTTCACCCTGCTGGAGACCTACGACCTCGGAGGGTCCACCGCTCACGACGAGGTCATGCTGTCAGCCCTGTCCGAGCTGGTCGAACGCCACAACGTCCGTATCGTGCTGACCATGGGCCAGGTCGATCTACAGCGACTGCGCAGGGCCTGTCGCCAGGAGCCCCTCGTGGTCCTCTCGGTGCTGCCCGCCCGGAACGGGGCGCGCCTCCCCTCGCTCATCTCGGTCCCGGTGTGACCGGACCCCACTGTGTGACCGGACCCCACTGTTCCAGCCGGATCCGTTCCCACCAGTCACGGGTCAGCGCCGCGAACAGGTCCTCCTGCTCCCCCTGAAGGTTGTGCCCGGCCCGGTCGAGGACAGCGTAGGTGGCCCGCGAACACTGCGGCTGCAAGCGCCACAGTTCCCGGTGACCCACCACGTTGTCCTCCTGGCCGGCCGGCCCGGCCTGGCCGGCCCGCCAGGGGGAGAGCCGGGCAGGTCGAAGTAGCTGCGCCGCCAGGAACCGAACCGCCGTCGGGCTCGAACAACGGTTCCCTGTGCCCCTCATCGCTCCGCGACCTCCCCGTGGGTCCCTCCCAGGAGGTCTCCGTCCCCGGCGGTTGATCGACGCTGGCGGCTGGTACGGCGGTGGCGGCTGGTGTGTTGGTGGCTGGTGTGTCGTCGGCGGCTGGTGCGGCGTCGTCCGCCGAGGGCCGTTCACTGTGTCCTCGGGCACCGACGGGTTCACCGCTGTCGGGCCGGCACGGATCTGCGCCGATTGTTTTCGACGTGTGGATTGACGTGAATGTCGCCCGCGCCTACTGTCCTGTTCCCCACGTTCCCTCCCCCCTTCCGGCCGGATCTCCTCGCACGCACTGCGGTGCCCGGTCCTGAACCGTCCCCGCCGGGGCCCTGTCCGCGGGCCGCCCGTCGGCCCCTGTCGGTGTCGTCGGCCCTGTCGGCGTCGCGGCGTCGAGATCCGCCCGATCTCACCGAAAGGACATGTTCCCCATGGGTAGAAGAACATCGTTCGCGGGCCTGGCCATGGCGGGAACCCTCACGGTCGCCTCCGTCGGGGCCTCCACCGCGATCGAGGCCCTGCGCAAGCCTGTCCGTCCGGGCACGGACAGGACGGTCTCCCAGACCCTGCCCACTCGGTGGATCAACACGTGGGTGTCGATGCCGCAGCTGACCGAAACACACAACCTGCCGCCGGCACCCTTCACGGGCACCAATCAGGTCCTGGTCAACAGCACCCTGCGACAGACCGTCCACACCACCGTCGAGGGCAAACAACTCAGGCTGCGGTTCTCCAACGCCTTCGGCGGCGCGAACCTGCCGATCACGAAGGTGGCCGTCGCCCTTCCTCTCGGGGGCAAGGCCGGCGTCAGCGCGATCCGCCCCGGAACCTCCGAGCCCGTGACCTTCCAGGGGAAGGCCTCGACGGTCGTCCCGGTCGGCGCTCAGGTCGTCTCCGACCCCATCGCCTTCGCCGTGGCCCCCGACAGCGACGTCACGGTGACCATGTACCTGGCCCAGGGCCAGGCCTCCACGAACGTCACCTCCCATCCGGGGTCCCGCACCACCTCCTACATGCTCAGCGGCGACAACGTGACCAACAACGACCTGCCCGGCGCCACCTCGGCCGACCACTGGTACTTCCTCAGCGGCCTCGAGGTGTGGGCCCCGGGCACGACCGGGGCCCTCGCCGTCCTCGGGGACTCCCTGACGGACGGTCGGGGATCGACGACCAACCTCAACAACCGGTGGCCGGACGCGCTGTTCGACCGCCTGGTGGTGCGCAGCGACATCCCGCCGACGGCGATCCTCAACCAGGCCGCCGGGGGCAACCGGGTGCTCAACGACGGGCTCGGTCCCAACGCCCTGGCCCGACTCGACCGGGACATCCTGGTCCAGGGCGGAGTCGACCGGATGATCGTCTTCGAGGGGGTCAACGACATCGGGACGGCCGCAGCGACCTCCGCCGCTCAGAATCAGGTCGCGGCCGACCTCATCGACGCCTACGACCAGATCGTCCGCCGGGCCCACACCCTGGGCATCCGCGTGTACGGCGCGACCCTGCTGCCCTTCGGGCAGAACACCGGGTACGACGACCCCACCGGCTACCGCAGGGCTGCCCGTTCGACGGTCAACGAGTGGATCCGCACGAGCGGCCGCTTCGACGCCGTCCTGGACTTCGACCGCGTCGTGCGGGACTCGAACAACCCCGAGCAGTTGAAAGCCGCCTACGACGACGGTGACCGGTTGCACCTGAACCCCGCCGGGTACGCAGCTCTGGCCGAGTCCGTTCCGACCCAGCTGTTCCGCAACTCTGCCCTCCCGGAGGACTTCGGGTTCAACTGATCGGGTTCAATCGATCGGATTCAACTGATCCCGGTCTTCCCGCTCGCTCTCGTCCGGCGGTTCCCGCTGCAGGCCCTGGCCCGTCGGGCGGGAGACGAGCGGCTCACAACCTTCCCGATCCGCCATCCACAGCCCCACCGGTTCGATAGTTTCGATGGTTCGGTGCCCCGCAAAACAGCACTGGCACTGTGCGAACACGCACCGTGATCACACGGAACACCGGCGGGAGGCTTCCTCGAAAGGCCCCCGACCTGCTCGTCCCGTTCCCCGGCCCGACCGGCGGGGCCGGACCTCACAAACCTTGACGGCACCGAAAGCCACGCTTACGGTATCGACACGTTCCGGAAGCCCTCGGTGGGGGGCTTTCGGCCCCGGGCCGGGAGAACACCTTCGCCGTCGAAGGAGACGAGACTTCAGTGAACCCCCGTGCGGCTACCCTCCTGGGCGCGACGGCCCTGCTCGTCGTCAGCGCAGCCCCTGCGAATGCTCTGAGCGCCTCCACGGACGATCGCTCCGGTTCGACCGCAGCCCGCAGCCTCCAGGGGATTTCGCAGTCCCTCCCCCTGCGCCGGGCGGCCCCGTCCCGCCTGAACATCGGCAGCGCCGTGGCCGGGGGCGGCCACCATCTGGAGCAGGACTACCCGGACCCGTTCACCTACGACACCCGCTACCGGTCGATCCTGGGCAAGGAATTCAGCTCGCTGTCCCCCGAGAACCAGATGAAATGGGAATTCATCCACCCGGAACAGGACACCTACAACTTCGGCCCAGCAGATGCCATCGTCCGTTTCGCGAAAACCCAGGGACAGGTCGTCCGGGGACACACCCTGCTGTGGCACAGCCAGAACCCCACCTGGCTCGAGGAGGGCGATTTCACCCCGAGCGAGCTGCGGAAGATCCTCAAGGACCACATCTTCACGGTCGTCGGCCGCTACCGGGGCTCGATCCAGCAGTGGGACGTCGCCAACGAAATCTTCACGGACAGCGGTGAGCTGCGCACCCAGGACAACATCTGGTTGCGCGAAGTGGGACCGGGCATCGTCGCGGACGCCTTCCGCTGGGCTCACCAGGCCGACCCGCGCGCCCAGCTCTTCCTCAACGACTACGGCGTGGAGAGCATCAACGCCAAGAGCGACGCCTACCTGGCCCTCGTGAAAAAGCTGAGGGCCGAGAAGATCCCGGTTCACGGGTTCTCGGCCCAGGCACACCTGAGCCTGCGCTACGGCTTTCCCGCCGACCTGGCCCAGAACCTCGCACGGTTCGACGCCCTGGGACTGAGGACCGCCATCACGGAACTGGACGTCCGGATGGACCTGCCCGCCGACGGGAAACCGACCGCCGAGCAGCTCACGAAACAGGCCGAGTACTACGACCAGGCTCTGCGGGGGTGCCTGGCGGTCAAGGGATGCACGTCCTTCACCCTCTGGGGCTTCACGGACAAGTACTCGTGGGTTCCCGTCTTCTTCGACGGCCAGGGGGCCGCGACCGTCATGTGGGAGGACTTCGGCCACAAGCCCGCCTACGACACCCTCCGGTCGACATTGCTGAAGGCCACATTCTCCGGGCCCAGGGGCAGCCGGGGGTAGAGGGAACTGGTTCTTTCCCGGCTCGGTTCCCGGTTCCCCGGCTCGGCACCGAGCGACACCCGAACAGTCCGTCCACCCGATCGGTGGGCGGACTGTTCGGTTCTCAGGTCTCTCACCCCGCGACCGGGGCGAAGTCCTCGAGGAGTTCGTCCCGCAGGTCGCCGGTCTGTCCGCCCCGGACCGCGCGTGACCCCAGGACGCCGACATAGACGAGGAAAGCGACCCAGACCAGGGCCCCGACAGCGATCCGGGCCCAGGTGTCCAAGGGCGAAGGAGTCACGAAAGCCTCCACGATCCCGGAGACCGCCAGGACCACGACGAGCCCCAGGGCCACGGTGATCATGGATCGTCCCTCCCTGGCCAGGGCCTGGGACCGGGACCTCGGCCCCGGGACCACCCAGGCCCAGAAGAGCTGCAGCCCCGCTCCGGCCGCCACGAAGACCGCGGTCAGCTCCAGAAGGCCATGCGGCGTGATCATGCCGAAGAAGAGGTCCAGCTTGCCGTTGGCCGCCATGAGGCCGCCCACCGTGCCGAGGTTGAGAGCATTCTGGAACAACACCCACACGACCGGCAGACCGAAGACGCCGAGGGCGACACAGATGGTCGCCACCCAGGCGTTGTTGGTCCAGACCTGGGCGGCGAAACTGCCGGCCGCGTACTCGCTGTAGTAGTTCTCGAAATCCTGGTCGACCAGTTGCCGGATCTGGGCGGGAGTGGCTACCGAGGCCTGAGCGCGCGGGTCACCCGCCACCCATCGGCCCACGGCGAAGGAGACCAACGCGGTGAAGGCCGCACAGGCGAGGGCCCACCGGCGGCAGCGGTGGACCGCCGCGGGGAAGGAGACGATGGCCAGGCGCGCCACTTCCCCCCAAAAAGGCTCCTTGCTGCCTGTCAGGGTCGTGCGGGCCTGGGCGAGGGTCGTCGAGAGTCTGGCCACGAACGCCGGGTCCGCCGAGGCCGAACGCAGGACCGACAGGTGCGTGGCCGCCCTTTGGTACAGGGTCGCGAGTTCATCGATCTCCTCGCCGGTCGGGCGACGCCGTCGGCTCAGCTCTGCGAGGCGGTCCCATTCCGGGCCGTGCACGATGGCGAAGGCGTCAAGGTCCACGGCTGACACTGTAGAGCCTGTTCCGGCGACCGGGAGCGGGGTGAGAACAGGGGGCTCGGGCTACCCTCGCCCCATGACCGCTTTCACGGCCCGGGACGGCGAGGCCCTGAACCTCCCCCCCGAGCTGATCACGGGCGAGGCCGTGGCGCTGGAACTGCGCACGGCCTCCTTCGCCTCCCGGGCCCTGGCCTACGCCTTGGACCTGCTCGTCCTGTTCAGTCTCCTGGTGGTCGGGTTCTTCCTGGTGAGCTTGTTCTTCCCGGGGGCCGATCCCGCAGCCTTCTCCGCGCTGTCGCTGACGACGATGGTCGGGGTCCTGGTGGGGGTGCCGGTGGCGGTGGAGACCTTGACCCGGGGCCGGTCCGTGGGAAAGATCGCCGCTGGGCTCCGGGTTGTCCGGGACGACGGTGGGGCCATCAGGTTCCGGCAGGCCCTCGTACGGGGGGTCCTCGGCTTCGTCGAGTTGCTCCTGTGCATGGGGGCGGTGGCTCTCGTCGCCTCGTTGTCCAATGCCCGGGGCAAACGGATCGGGGATCTGCTCGCAGGAACCCATGTGGTCCGTCAGCGGACCGCGGCCCTGTCCCCTCCTCCCGTCATGCCGGCGGGACTGGAGATCTGGGCCGCCGGAACTGATCTGGGCAGGATCCCCGATCCGTTGGCCACAGCGATCCGCCAGTTCCTGGGGCGCGCCCATCAGTTGCACCCCGAGTCGAGGCAACGGTTGGGGACCGAGCTGTCGGCTCTCCTGTCGCAGTACGTGGCCCCCGCTCCCCCCGCAGGGGTGTGGTCCGAACACTTCCTGGCGGCCGTCCTCGTCGAGCGCAGGAACCGTGATCTCGCCCGTTTGTTGCAGGAACAGCAACGTCAGGCAGAAAGGCTCGCTCGCAGGAGAGCGGCCTCGCCGCTGTCCCCGGGCAGCACCAGACTCATCGGCGAACGGTGAGAGCGGGGAACCATCCGGCATCCGGCACCGCCGCAGCACCCGGCACCGCCGCAGCCGGCCTGTTCGGGACGGCGGCGGCGGCCCGGTTCTCAGCCGTTCCCGGTGGTCACCGAGTGATCCGCAGGGACCGGTCCGGGAACGGGCAGGGGAGGTGGGTCAGTAGCGATAGTGGTCGGACTTGTAGGGACCTTCCACGCCAATGCCCAGGTAGCCGGCCTGGGCCTCGGTGAGTTCCGTGAGCCGGACGCCCAAGGCGCCCAGGTGCAGGCGGGCGACCTTCTCGTCGAGGTGCTTGGGCAGCACGTGGACACCGGTCGGGTACTCGTCGGTGCGGGTGAACAGCTCGATCTGGGCCATCACCTGGTTGGTGAACGAGTTCGACATGACGAAGCTCGGGTGCCCGGTCGCGTTGCCGAGGTTGAGCAGCCGGCCCTCGGAGAGAACGATGATCGAGTGTGCGGGTTTCCCCGAGGACGCGGGGAAGGTCCACTCGTGCACCTGGGGCTTGATCTCCAGCTTGGTCACGCCGGACGTCCGGGCCAGGCCCGCCATATCGATCTCGTTGTCGAAATGGCCGATGTTCCCGACGATCGCCTGGTGCTTCATCGCGGCCATGTGCTCCGCAGTGATCACATCGAGGCACCCCGTGGCGGTGACGAAGATGTCGGCGGTCCCTACGACGTCCCCGAGCCGTGCCACCTGGAAGCCGTCCATGACGGCCTGCAGGGCACAGATCGGGTCGACCTCGGTGATGATCACCCGGGCGCCCTGTCCGCGCAGGGACTCTGCGCAGCCCTTGCCCACGTCGCCGTAGCCGCAGACCACAGCGACCTTCCCGCCGATCAGGACGTCGGTCGCACGGTTGATCCCGTCGATGAGGGAGTGACGGCAGCCGTACTTGTTGTCGAACTTCGACTTGGTCACGGAATCGTTCACATTGATCGCGGGGAAGAGCAGGCTCCCGTCGCGAGCCATCTCGTAGAGCCGGTGCACACCGGTGGTGGTCTCCTCCGTGACTCCCTTGATCCCGGCCGAGATCCTGGTCCACCGCTGCTGGTCGGCTGCCAGCGAGTCCCGCAGGGTCGCCAGGACGACCGTCCACTCCTCGCTGTCCCGGTCGGTCGTCTCCGGGACCGCTCCGGCCTTCTCGAACTCGACTCCCTTGTGGATCAGGAGGGTGGCGTCCCCTCCGTCGTCCAGGATCATGTTCGGACCCGTGTTGCCCGAGGAATCGGCCTGCCAGGCGAGGGCCTGTTCGGTGCACCACCAGTACTCCGGAAGGGTCTCTCCCTTCCAGGCGAACACCGGAACACCCTGGGGGCTCTCGGGGGTCCCCCTCGGTCCGACGACGATGGCCGCAGCGGCGGAGTCCTGGGTGGAGAAAATGTTGCAGGAGGCCCACCGGACCTGCGCCCCCAGTTCCACCAGGGTCTCGATGAGAACGGCCGTCTGCACCGTCATGTGCAACGAGCCTGTGATCCGGGCTCCGGACAAAGGCTTGGCGCTGCCGTACTCGGCACGCAGAGCCATCAGGCCGGGCATCTCGTGCTCGGCGAGCCGGATCTCGTGACGCCCCAGTTCGGCCTGGCCGAGGTCTGCGACCTTGAAATCGAATGTCATGGCGTACCTCTCATACGGTGGGGAATGGTCTGCCACGGGGCAAGGCCGGTGGGCGCTGCGCTCGATCGGCTGAGCGCTGTGCTCGGTTCGGTAGGCGCTGTGCTCGGTTCATGAAGTCGTTCGGTTCATGAAGTCCGGCTCGTCACGGTCACGAACGGCCCCTCGCACCCGCCCGGATCGCCGTTGAGGGACAGCGAACGGACTGTTCACACGGTGCGGGCGGACGCTGCGGGACAGTACGGTTCTCGACCTGGGCCGGGCCCGATGGAGGACCGACGGATTCCCCGGACGGAACCATGAAGCCGGACACGAACAGGCGCCTCGGCACCTGGCCGGGTTCCCAGCGCCACGTTCTCTGCGCCAGGTTCCCAGCGCCGCGTTCCCTGCGCTGTGGCCGACCGGCGCGGCCCCTCTGGGCCTGCGGCATCACCGACGCCGGAACTCGACCACCGTAGCAACCCGGACGCCCGGTCCACGAGTCCGAGACACGCGGTTGTGGACGAGCGCCGCGTTTTCCACAACCGCGGACAAGCCACTTGAGTCCCCGGGCTGCTCGCAGGAGGCTTCTCCCATGCCTCTCAACGCTCTCCTGATCGGGATGCTCACCGGCCTGGCCGTGGCCATGCCCCTGGGCGCGATCGGTGTCCTCCTGGTGCAGGAGGGCATCACCCGCGGCTGGACCGTGGCGGTGGCCTCGGCCACCGGGGTGGCCCTGGTCGACCTCTGCTACGCCGCTGTCGCCGTCACGGCGGGGTCGGCCGTGGCGGATCCCCTCAGCGCCCACGACGGCGAGGTCCGTTCGGTGGCAGCGGCCGTCCTGCTGGTCGTCGCCGTGCGCGGTCTGTTCATCACGATCCGCGCGATGCCCGGCGGGGTCTCCCGGGGCTTTCGTATCGCGGATCCGTCCGCCGAGGCCCGCAGACCGGAAAGGCGTCCCGACCCGGTGGGAGGAATGGTGAGGTTCGCGGGGCTCACGGCGATCAACCCGTTGACCGCCGTCTACTTCGTCGCCCTCACGGCGGGGTTGAACGAGACCGTCACGGGCAGCGTCGCCGGCGTCTTCTTCGTCCTCGGCGTCTTCGTCGCCTCCTGGGGATGGCAACTGGGTCTGGCCACGGTCGGGGCCGTCCTGGGGGATCGATTGGGAGGACGGACCCGCACCGTCACCGGTCTCCTCGGACACTCCGTCGTCCTCTGGTACGCAGGAAGGCTGGCCTACCGATGATCAACAGATTGCATCGTCGGAACGGTCCGGGAGGTGCCCCGGTCGATGTCCGGCTCGAGGTAGATCAGGCGTGCGATCGGAACAGCCGAACGCACCCGTGCCTCCGCCTCGTCTATCGCCTCGGCCACCTCCTCGGCCGACGACCGGGCAACGATCGCGATCTTCGCTGCGACCAACAGCTCCTCGGGTCCCAGGTGCAGGGTCTTCAGGTGGATGATCCGTTGGACGCGACCACCCACCAGGGAGCGCTCGATCCGCTCCAGGTTCTCCGCGGAAGCCGCCTCCCCGATGAGCAGCGAACTCATCTCCAGGGCCAGCACGACGGCAACCGCCACGAGCAGGACACCGATGAAGAGAGTGCCCAGGGCGTCCCAGTGCCCGTCCCCTGTGAGCAGAGTCACGCCCACTCCGAACAGGGCGAACACCAGACCGAGCAGAGCAGCGGAGTCCTCCAGGAGAACGACCGGCAGTTCAGGGGCCTTGGCCGTACGGATGTACCGAACCCATCCGGTCGTTCCCCGGTGGCGGTTCGCCTCCTTGATCGCAGTCCTGAACGAGAAGGACTCCAGGAGAATCGCGGCTACCAGAATCGCCAGAGGAACCCACCACCAGCGACCTTCGATCGCCTCGGGATGGGCCCACTTGTGCCCTCCCTCGTACAGGGCGAACAAACCCCCCACACTGAACAACACGATCGAGACGATGAAGGCGTAAACATACCGTTGTCTGCCGTAACCGAACGGATGCTCCGCGGTCGCCTGCCGGGAAGCCTTCCTGCCGCCGATCAGGAGCAGGACCTGGTTGCCGGAGTCGGCGACGGAGTGGATGGACTCGGCCAGCATCGAACTGGACCTTGTCAATGCGAACGCGACGAACTTCGTCGCGGCGATCCCCAGGTTCGCGCCGAGCGCTGCGAGGATGGCCTTGGTACCGCCTTCGGTCGACATGTGTCAGCGAGTCCTATCGCGCAGGTCAGCCACGTGGGGCGAGGTCAGCGGGTCCAGTCCACTGGCGAGGGCCAGGTAGACCGCGGCGAAATCCGTCAGGGACACCAGATCGGCGAAACGCTCCAAGGGGTGTCCGGGCCTGGCGGGGACCTCGCTCACGCGGACCCCCGCTTCCTGGGCGGTCAACCGGACGGCGTCTGCGGTCCGGGCCGTCTCCAGCCAGGAGCCATCGGGCCGGTCCACGCTGGGCTCGGCATCCCTCAAGAAAATCAGTCGCAGTCTCGTCGTGGCCGGGCCGTCCTCGAAGGGATCGGCGAACACGTCCTGCGGCCGGGAGGCAAAAGGCCCGCCGAAGGTCGCCACCACATCCCCGGCGTCATCGGGCAGTGCTCCTCGCATCGCCGGCATTCGCGCGGTGCGGGCGAGCATGCTCACGGCACGGCTGGCGGCCACCCCCGTGACGTCTCCGTCACCGAGCACGACCGGTACGACATCCGCCAGTTCCAGGGCCAGGGCCTTGGCCGGGTTGACGAACGCCTCCGAGTCCGGACGGTAGGTCGTTGCGTGCTCGTCGAGCCGCTCGGCGACCCTCGCCAGGACCTGCGGGGAAGAATCCGTGAGACCGAAAACATTGGCCACGGCGACGACGGGGGTCAACAGGGACCACATCGCCAGTCGCGAGGCCCTGGCCGCAGGGGTGGGGGCCTCGGGCACGGGGACATGCACCCCGCCCGTACGGATCGCCACCTCGGCCAGAGGAGAGCCGGCCCGGCTGACGGTCAGCAGACGGCATCCCCTGCGAGCGGCCTCAGCGGCCAACCCGAGAGGACCGGGAGCACGACCGGACATGGACACGGCCACCACCAGGTCCATCGGCCCCACCCAGCCCGGCAGGGGCAGCCCTCGCCGTACCGACACCGGCACGGGGGAACCGCTGCCGGCCAACATCGTCAGCACGTCGCCGACGACGGAGGAACCTCCCAGACTGGCCACGATCACCGCACGAGGGCGCCCCTCCTCGGTGATCCGAGACACCTCGGCCTCGGAAGTCGCGGTGAGAGCCGCGCGGACCTGGGCTCCGGCGCAGGCCAGGGCCCGCAGACTGCCCGAAGGATCGCACGAGGCCAAACCGTCGGGATCATCGAGGAGTTGCTCGTCCAGCGCCATGGTCACTCCCGGCCAGGTCCTGGTTCGTCCGCCGACAACCGGTCATCGCCAGACTCCGGACCGCCGTCGGAAGCCGACCCGCCGCCGGCGTCACGGGCTTCGTCGACGAGCAGGACGGGGATCCCGTCATCGACGCGATACGCCAGGGAACACCTCGTGCACCGGAGTTCTGGACCTGAGAGGGGGCCGACGGCGTCCCGCAGCGGTCCGCCGCAGGAGGGGCAGCGCAAGATCTCCCGCAGCCAGGGTTCGATCGTGGTCACGGTGTCATCCTGTCGCATGTCGACGCGGTCGGGGCACAGCCTACCGGCGGACCAGGTCCAAGACCTCGTCCCTCACACTGCGCATCCCCGATTCGTCCGCGGCCTCGGCGTTCAACCGCAGCAGCGGTTCGGTGTTGCTCGCCCTGAGATTGAACCACCACATATCAGACGGCTTGTCCTGCGAGGCGTGGATGACGCTCAGCCCGTCCAAGCGGTCGATCCGGACCCCGTCCCGCCCCGCGAAGGCCTTCTCGACCCGAGCGACGGCGGCCTGAACGTCCGTGACCTTGGAATTGATCTCGCCGCTGGCAACGTAGCGTTCGTAGGAGCCCACGAGTTCCGACAGCGGCCGGTCCTGCTCCCCCAGCGCTGCCAGCAAGTGCATCGCGGCCAGCATCCCCGTGTCCGCGAACCAGAAGTCCCGGAAATAGTAGTGAGCCGAGTGCTCACCACCGAAGACAGCGCCGTGATCGGCCATCTCGGCCTTGATGAAGGAGTGTCCGACCCGGGTACGGACCGGGATCCCGCCGGCCTCGGCAATCACCTCCGGCACCGCCCGCGAGGTGATCAAATTATGGATCACGGTTGCCCGACGGCCGGCTGCGGTCTCTTTGAGGATCTCCCGCTCGGCCACGAGCGCTGTCACAGCACTGGGGCTGACGGCCCTCCCCCGCTCGTCGACCACGAAGCACCGGTCCGCGTCGCCATCGAAGGCCAGACCGAGGTCCGCGCCCTCGGCGAGGACCCGGGCCTGCAAGTCCTTCAGGTTCTCCGGCTCCAGGGGATTGGCCTCGTGGTTCGGGAAAGTGCCGTCGAGTTCGAAGTACAGGGGAACGATCCGGACGGGGAGCGCCGGAAGTCCGACAGCCGTCCCCAGCACCGCCGGGGTGGTCAGTCCACCCATGCCATTACCCGCGTCCACGACGATCCGCAGCGGCCGGATCCCGGACAGATCGACCAGACCACGCAGGTGCTCGGCGTACCCGGCGAGCATCTCCCGCTCCACGATCCTGTCCCCGAGATCCACGGTTCCGAGATCCTCTGCCCCTGGGACCTCTGCCCCGGAGAGGAGTTCCTCGGCACGGGTCCGGATCCTGTCCAGTCCGGTGTTCTGACCGATCGGACGCGCCCCGGAACGGCAAAGCTTGATTCCGTTGTAGGCAGCCGGATTGTGGCTCGCCGTGAACATGGCTCCGGGCGCCCGCAGAACACCGCTGGCGTAGTACAGGCCGTCGGTGCTGCACAGACCGATGAGAACGACCTCGAGCCCCCGGGACGCAGCGCCCCTCCCGAAGGCGAGCGCGAGGTCCGGGGAGGAGGGACGCATGTCGTGACCGATGACGATGCGGTGGATCGGATCAGAGCTGCCGTCGGCGGCCCCCCCGCCGGTGACCTCCTCGGCGAAAGCCCTGCCGATGGCCGACGCGACCCGCTCATCGAGCTGCTCGGGGACCAGACCCCGCACGTCGTAGGCCTTGATCAGTCCGCTCAGGTCAACCGCAGCCCCACCCTGGGGGAGCGACGGAGTAACACCGTGATCATCATTCTGCACGCTGGGCACACGGCCAGGCTAGCCGCCCCGCAGGGCCGTCGGGCTCCTAGGGTCTGTTCCGCCGGCCGCTGCCGGTCCCCGCCGACCAGGGCAGGCCCCACCGATCCCCCCTCCACCACCGCTGGTCCCAGATCGGCCACCGGCCGCGAAGCGCGGCGGGGTTCGGGCCGCGAGGTCTCGCACCCTCTGCGGGGATTCGCTCTTCGCCGGGTCTCAGCTGTGGGACACGACCTTGCGGGTGCGGTCCAGGACCGAGTCCCTGCTCATGACGCCCTCGGCGTTCTCCCAGGTCCGGTGTTCACAGCGATGGCACGAGGTGAATCGCACAGGAGTTCCATCGGTGAGGTTCATCCTCAGATGGGTCACGTGTTCGCTGCCGCACCCCTGACAGACGGCTGCCGTCCTGTCCTCGCGCTGGGTCAGGGATCCCAGGGGAACCTGCGGAGCGCTGTTGCGTCCTCTGCCGCGCCGACGCGAGGTCGACGAGGTCCGCTGGGCGGGGATCCGCGAGACTGCAGGCATGGAAAGGGTCCTTCCGGAACGTTGTGGGTCCGCCGGCCCGTTCGACCGGGGCACAGCACTCCTTCGGCAAAGTCCGGGCCGCCATTGAATCCCGGGCGTTTCCCGGACACGAAGCCGAGAACCACCTCAGGAAGACAAAGCACCACAGACGAAACCTCGGACAGACCACCGCAAACAGGCCACCACAGACGAAACCTCTGACAGACCACCGCGGGGCGGCCTCCGCCACGGAACCAGCTCACCGGGACAGGAACACCCGGGCCGGGGGAACATCCGGGGCCAGGGAACACCCTGGGTCAGGGGGAGGACGGGTCGCGCAGGACCCGCAGATGGCCGCGGCGTCCGATCTCCACTGCGGAGGATTCTCTGGCAGCCGTCGAGGCCGGATCGTCCTGGGGGCGGGGGCGTGCCGCTTCGCGCACGGCATCGGCCAGGGCCACCAGATCGTCGTGGGACGGCCCGGACTGTTCGAGATCGACCGAGAGCCTGACCACTTCCCATCCCCGGGGAGCGGTAAGTCTGTCTGCGTGCTCGGCACACAAGTCGTAGCAATGCGGCTCGGCATAGGTGGCGAGCGGTCCCAGAACGGCCGTTGAATCCGAATAGACGTACGTCAACGTCGCGACGGCGGGTTTACCGCAGGCCGTCCGCGAGCACCGTCGGACACCTCCCACGAACGTTGACAGTACCCCGCCGGAGAACCGTCGCGCACCGGGCACGCCGCAGATCCCTTCCCCGTACCTTGCCGTTACTCTTCGAAGATGTCCCGGCCTCCCTCTCACCCCGGCCCCGGGCCGGGGTGGAACCCGGGCACCGGGCCGGGGGAAATCCCCGCTCGGGCCCCCTCCGGGGCCGAGTCGTCCGCGTTCCGCGAAGGCGCCGACCCAGGAACCGAACACGACGGCGTCGACGGCCCGACCCGTTCCCGCCGGCGCCACAGGGACCGCCACGGCCACGGCCTGAGGACCCCCCTCCTGCCCCAGCACGTACCGGCCTGGCGCAGCCGGTCCGCCCGGTTCGACGACCGGGTCCTGGACGCCGTCGAGCGTCTGGAACGTCGGTGGTCGGCGGAACTGGACGGCGTCGAGGTCGCCGTCGAGGACGTGCCGCCCAGCGACCCCGCCCCGTGGGAGGACAACGAGATCCCCCTGGGCAGGCTCTTCCCCTCGAACGGGGAACTGCCCGCGAGGATCGTCGTCTACCGGCGCCCGGTCGAGACCAGGGCCCCCGACGAGGAGGACCTGGGCCCTCTCGTCCACGACGTGGTGGTGGAACAGGTCGCCCATCTGCTGCAGATCCCCCCCGAGCAGGTGGATCCCCGCTACCGCTCCGACACCTGACCCCTGGCCGGGCCCGGTCCGACGGCCACCCCGAGCGCCGGGTCCTGCACCACCTCGGGCGGGTGGGCGCCGCCCGGGCGATCAGGTCGTATCCCGATGACCGACACCAGCTCCCCGGCCGTGTCGCCGACCGTCAGGACCACGGCCCCGACCACCCGGTTCCCGGACTCCACCTCCAGGGACAGACCGGTCGTCCCCCGACGGACCGGAACGGTCACGGTGCGCCCCGCCGGCACGTCGACCCGCTGTTCCCTCTCCCCCCGTCCGCTCGACCCCCACCCGAAGACCCTGACACGGGCCCCGCCCAGGGGCGCCATGAGCGTGAGCAAGGCCGACGACTGCACGGGCCCGGCCCGGCCCGGCGCCGCAGGGGCCGGCAGGGCCACGGCCGCCGAGCCGTGCACGCTGCCCGCCGAGGGAACCCAGGCGAGTTCGGCGGCGGGGGTCCCGGGCGGGGGCGCGGCCCCCAGCGCCCGTTCGCTGCCGGCCCGGGCACGGCCGACGAAGGCCCCCGCCCCCACGGGGACATCGGACTCGACGACAGCGGTGTACACGCCTTCGGGCACCCCCGTGAGCGGGACGTCGACGCTCGCCCCCGCCCGGACCGTCACCACCCCCCCGCCCGGCAGGGCAGTCTCCCCCCCCGGGCCGCTGAGCCGGACACGGACGACGGCGTCCTGCTGACCGGGCACGACGACCCGGACCCCGCCGGCCCCCGGAGCCCGTGGATCCCGCGGCAGTTCCGGGGACCGGGCCGACCCGCCCGAGGGGAACTCCACCGAGATCCCGGGGACCAGCTGCCGCAGCGCCGGAGCGTTCCCCGCGACGACGTCGTCGACCCCTCCGGCGATCACCCCCCGCAGCAGGCTGTCGTGCAGGAGGGCCGCAACCCGCCCACCGTGGGTGCACACGTGGACGGCCACCGTCTGCAGATCCGGGGCCAGCGCGTCCAGGAACAGGGCCCGTTGCCGCCCGGGAGCCACGACCACGCTGTCCCCGGCGGCCGCTTCGACGGGCCCGGACGGCCCGTGGACCGTGATGTCGACCATGACGGCCGCGGCGGTCGGATTCGCCAGGAGCAGCCTGGCCCGGCGTCCGACCGCCGTGCCCCCGCCGACCAGCCACTGGTCGGCGGACGGCACAGCGCACGCGCTGCCCACCAGCCCGCGCAGTTCCCCGGTGCGGGCAAGGGTCAGCTGGGTGGCCGCGACGAGGGGCGCTTCCGCCTCGTCGCCGGTCCCGGGCTTCCCCCGGGAAAGCAGCCGGACGGCCCCGGGCCCCTCGCGGGGGGACACCAACAGTCCGGCGCCCTTCAGGACCCGCGGAAGGTCCACCGATCCCCTGCCGTCCAGGTTGGACAGGCTCGCGGAGTTCACCGCGGGTGCTTCGCGGTCCTCCGCCGTCCCCGAGGCCGGCGCGGCCAGGGCCCCCACGACCACGGGTCCCGGGGGCCGGACCGGGCGTCCTCCCTCCGGGACCGTCAACGTCTCCGGTCCCGGACAGACCACGGTCTCGGACATGGGGGTCCACAGCAGTGGTGTCTTCGCGGTCCCGTCCTCCGGGGCGGCCCGCCACTCCTGCGCCCCCCAGGTCACCCCGACGACCAGGAGCAGGATGCCGGCGTTCCGCAGCGCGCCCGGCGCCCTCGGCGCCCCCGGTGGGCGGGCAGGGCGCGGCGCGCGGGCCGGACGTCTTCTCCGGATTGCCTTCATGATTGCCTTCCCCACCGAAAACGTCGTCCTCCCCGCGTGGCCGGTCCCTCCGCGGGCTCGGGAGCTTCCCGCACCGGCCCGTCCCCGACGAGTTCCTCCTGCGCCGCCTGCTCGCCGCCGTGCTCCCGATCCCCCGCTGGCTCCCGATCCCCCGCTGTGCCGCCCCCCTCCGCTGTGCCGCCCCCCTCCGCGCGATCACCCTCTGCGCCGCTCCCCTCCGCCGTGGCCTGCGCGCGCCCGGCAGGACGCCGGCGCGACCGCCGCGGCGGATCGCTGAGCACCGGCGTCAGGTCGCCCCTCTCCGGGTGCTCGTCGTCGTACACCCGGGGGGCCGGCGGGGCGCTCTGCGCCGCTCCGACCTGTCCGCGCAGGACCGGACGGCTCGCCCTGGGCAGGAGGACCCGCCGGCGGCGGGGAACGCGCAACGGCAACAGGAACACCAGCGCCAGCAGGAGGACCAGGCCCCGCACGGGCCCGGAGCCCACCGGGTCGGGTCCGTCGTGACGGACCACGAGCCGCCCGCCGGCCTCCGTGAGTTCGAAGGCCTGAGCCCACCCGCCGCGGGTCACCGGGTTCAACGGTTGCCCGTCCAGGCTCGCCCGCCACCCGGGATCCCGACGCGCCGACAGCACCAGGGTCCGCCCGCCCGCCCCCGCCGGCAGTCGCGTGTCGATCGACTCCCCGGCCGAGGGGAGGGTCGCGGACAGGGCGTCACGGCCGTCCAGGACCCGGGCCCAGGCCGGCCTGACGGCCCGGTCCCCGGCACCCTCGGGTTCCACGCGCCACAGCGACCCGTCCTCGTCGACCGCCGCCCGGACCAGCCCCGGGGAGGAGTCCAGGGCGTTCGCCGTGACATCGCGGACCGGCCCGAGCGCGTACACCGAGCCGACCCCCAACTCCGCCAGGTCCCCCCGCAGGTCCCGTTCCGTCCCCGACAGCAGCTCCGCCACGACCGGTCGGACGATCTCCCCGGTGCTCGGTGCCCGGGTACCGTCCCGGGAAGCTCCGGCCTCCCGGACCGAGAACGCCCTCAGCGCCGCGGAGGTGTCGCCCAGACGTGGACCGGTCCCCTTCGTCAAGGACCAACTCACGCGCTGGTCGTCGACCCGCAGCACCAGGGTGCGGGTCGCCGCAGGACTGTTCCCCTCGGCCGCGGCCAGGCCCGGCAGGACGTCCACCGGGGCGGCGCGCACCCCCAGGACTTCCCCGTCCGCCCGGGAGCACTGCCCCGTCCACAGTGCGAGAGTGGCCAGGGGCCCCGTGAGGGCCAGGAACAGGACCCCGGCCGTCGCGCCCGGCGCCCAGGACCG
>JAUPKJ010000340.1 GCA_030837505.1 Actinomycetota bacterium | reverse complement strand
GATCCTTCGTCGGTGCTCCGGCCGTCGGCCCCGTCCATGGAACTCCTCCGCAGCTCACCGATGCCGCCCGGCGCGGCCGTCCACCCCTTGGACCTCGGCCCGCCCCGGCCCGCCCTTGAGCCCCAGGACCCCGACCGGTCCCCGCCGTTCCCGGAACCAGCCGTTCCCGGGACCCGCCGTTCCCGGAACCTGCTGTTCCCGGAACCAGCCGGGCACCGCCCGCGATCCGTCCCACGCCTCCCCGAACCACCCCGCATCGCCTCCGACAACCATCTTCATCGCCCGGATCTCGGTGACCTGACCGGCGATCTTGGCAGCGAAAGCGGCGAACGAGAACTCGGGATCGGGTTCGCCGGTGTGCCACCATCGGCGGCGATGCCGTCCGCCTTGCCGGCCATCACCCGGCCACCGCTCCCTACTCGAGGTCCCCTACTGCCGGTCGCCCTGGGTGAAAGGATTGCCCCATGAGTGAACTGCCACGCGAATTGCGCGATCTTGTTCTTTCTGGCCCAATGGTCCATCTGAGCACTATCAATGCCAATGGGAGCCCTCAAGTGACCGTCATCTGGCTCGGACTGGACGGCGATGAACTTGTCAGCGGGCACATGCGCCAGCACCTCAAACTCCGCAACATCGAAAGGGACCCCCGAGTCGCTCTGTCCTTCGATGCGCCAAGGGTCCCCGGGATCTTCCTCAACGAGTACGCGGTCCTGAGGGCCAGGGCCCGGGTCGAGCCCAGCGAACACGCCTGGGACCTGCTCGATCGACTCGCCAAGGTCTACATGGCCCCCGACGCTACGTTCCCCGTTCCCCGCGCCCCGGGGTACATTGTCCGTTACGAGGTGGAACGCGTCTCAGGGATCGGCCCCTGGGCGGCCTGACTGCAACGAATCAGTGCATTGAACGCGTCCCCGGGGGACAAGAATCCCCCGGGGCATTCCTTCGTGGGCGACGACCTATCGTGGGGAGCGTCGTGGGAGATCGTCACCAGGGGCACCCTTCACGGTGATGTGTCCTGCGGGGAGGAACTGAAGGCCATGGCTGGAACAAGACCTGACACCAGGCGCGCGGCGAAGCCCCGGCTGTGGTCCCGAGCTTCCATCACCGCAGTGCCCGGTTCCTCGCCCCACGACCCTGCCTGAGTCCTTGGTCGCCCGCATCACAGAACGTGAGATCGACCAGGGGCCCCACCCGATCCTCCTGCTGCACGACGGTGCCAAGCCGCGGCTCAACACCGTCGCAGCCGTGGAACGGATCATCGCCTGGTACCAGTCCCGCGGTTACGTCTTCACCGACCCGGTGGGCAGGCCCTTCGACGGGTCCTGCGACCCGTTCCCGGGATCGCCGTTGGCCCCCTGCTCGAACTGGCTGGTGTACAGGGCGTGGTACGCGCCCTTGCGGGCCAGCAGCTCCGCGTGGCTGCCCTGTTCGACGACGGCACCCCGTTCCAGCACCAGGATGGTGTCAGCGCCCTGGATGGTTGACAGCCGGTGTGCGATCACGAAGCTTGTCCGACCGGTGCGCAGCGTGGCCATGGCCCGTTGGATCAGCAGCTCGGTCCGGGAGTCGACCGAGCTGGTGGCCTCGTCGAGGATCAGGATCGGCGGATCGGCCAGGAACGCCCTGGCGATGGTGAGCAGCTGCTTCTCCCCAGCCGACACGGAACTCGCCTCGTCGTCGAGCACGGTGTCGTACCCCAGGGGCAGGGTGCGCACGAAATGGTCCACGTGGGCGGCCTCGGCAGCGCGCAGCACCTGCTTCTGTGTGGCGTCCGCGGCGCCATAGGCGATGTTCTCCCGGATGGTGCCTCCGAACAGCCACGTGTCCTGGAGCACCATGCCGCAGTTGCGGCGCACCTCGTCGCGCGTGAGGTCACGGATGTCCACGCCGTCCAGGGTGATCCGCCCGGCGTCCAGTTCGTAGAACCGCATCAAGAGGTTCACCAGGGTGGTCTTGCCCGCGCCCGTCGGACCCACGATCGCGACGGTCTGCCCGGGCCTGGCCTCCAGCGACAGGTCCTCGATCAGCGGGGTGTCCTCCTGGTACCTGAAGGAGATCTTCTCGAAGACGACGTGTCCGGTCACGGCCGGCAGCGCGACGGCGTCGGCCAGGTCGGGCTCCTCCTCGGTCTCGTCCAGGACGGCGAAGACCCGTTCGGCTGAGGCCACCCCCGACTGGATCAGGTTGGCCAGGCTCGCCAGCTGCGTGATCGGCATGGTGAACTGGCGCGAGTACTGGGTGAAGGCCTGCACGTCCCCCAACGAGATCTGCCCCGACGCGACCCGGAAACCTCCGATCACGGCGATCCCCACGTAGCCGAGGTTCCCGATGAAGTTCATCGCGGGCATGATGATCCCGGAGATGAACTGAGCCCGGAAACTCGCCTGGTACATCCGTTCGTTCGTCTCGTCGAAGACCTCCTGGGCCCGCTCCTGGCGCCCGAACAGTTTGACGACGTCGTGCCCGGAGTACATCTCCTCGACGTGGCCGTTGAGTCGGCCGGTCCACTTCCACTGGGCAGCGAACTCCGGCCGGGAACGCCTGGCGATCAGCACGGTGACCGCGAGCGACAACGGCACCGTGACCAGGGCCACCAGCGACAGCAGCGGGCTGATCCACATCATCATCACCAGCACCCCGAGCACCGTGCTCAGGGAGGTGATGCTCTGGGTGAGGCTCTGCTGCAACGTGGTGCTGATGTTGTCGATGTCGTTGGTGACCCGGCTCAGCAGGTCGCCGCGGGAGTGCGCATCGAAGTAACGCAGCGGCAGCCGGCCCAGTTTGAGGTCGACGTCCTTGCGCAGCCCCTGGACCACCCGCTGCGTGACCCCTGCCATGAGGTACTGCTGGCCCCAGGCGAACAACGAACTCAGCACGTAGACCCCGAGCACGAACAGCAGGGCCTGGCCGAGCCGGTCGAAGTCCACGCCGACGCCCGGCACCACGTGCATGGCTTCGAGCATGTCCGCCTGTGTGTTCTCCCCCTGCTGCCGCAGTGCTGCCACGGCCTGCTCCTGGGAGACCCCGGAGGGCAGGTTCTTGCCGACGACCCCCTCGAACAGGATGTTCGTGGCATCGCCGAGCAATTTCGGACCCGAGATCGCGAAGCCGACGCTGACCAGGGCGAGCGTGACCACGAGGGTGACCCGGAGGCGTTCTGGGTGCAAACGTTTCAGCATCCGACGCAGCGACGGCCCGAAGTCCATCGGCTTTTCCACCGGCGCGCCCAGGCCGCCCGGCCCGTGACCGGGGCCGGACCCGTGACCGAAGCCCCGGCCGCCTGGTCGGGCAGGGCCGCCTGGTCGGGCAGGGCCGCCTGGGCGGGTGGGGCCATGGGTGTCGGTGGAGCCATGGGTGTCGGTGGAGCCGGCTGGGCCGGTAGGGCTGTTGGGACCGCTGGGGCGGGTCTGGTCGCTCACTGGTGCACCGTCCTGGTTCCGGAACCGTCCCTGTCGCCGTTCCCGTCAGCCGTCCGCAGTTGGGAGGCGACGATTTCTGCGTAGGTCTCGCACCCGAGCAGCAACTCCTCGTGGGTGCCGACCCCGACAACCGTTCCTTCGTCCAGGACCACGATCCGGTCCGCGCTGAGCACCGTGCTGATGCGCTGCGCGACGATGATCACTGTCGTGTCGGCGGTGTCCGTGCGCAGCGCAGCCCGTAGCCGCGCGTCCGTGGTGTGGTCGAGAGCGGAGAAACTGTCGTCGAAGATGTAGATCGGCGGACGTCGGACCAGGGCCCGGGCGATCGCCAACCGCTGTCGTTGGCCGCCGGAGAGGTTCGCGCCCCCCTGTTCGATCTGCGCGTCCAGTCCTCCGGGGAGTTCTTCCACGACCTGCTTGGCCTGGGCGACCTCCAGCGCGTGCAGGAGTTCGTCGTGGGTGGCGGTGTCCTTGCCGTAGCGGAGGTTCTGCGCGACAGTGCCACTGAACAGGAAGGCCCGCTGCGGTACCACTCCCAGACGGTGCCACAGTTCCTGCTGGTCGTGCTCTCGGACGTCGACCCCGTCCACGAGCACGGCCCCTGCCGTGACGTCGTGCAGCCGGGGGATCAGGTTGATGAGGGTGGTCTTGCCGGCTCCCGTGCCACCCACGACGGCAGTGGTCAGACCGGGTGGGAAGGTCAGTGTGACGTTGCTGAGCACCGGGTCCTGGGCTCCGGGATAACGGAACTCGACCTCACGGAACTCCACGGTCCCTGTGCCCTGTGGACGGCGGGCCGTCGTGGGTGGTGCCGGGACGATGGCGGGCTGGGTCAGCAGGACCTCCTGAACCCGTTCGGCACAGGCAGCTGCCCGCGGCACCAGGGCCACGGACATCACGGCCATCAGCACCGCGAACAGGATCTGGATCATGTAGCTGAGGAAGGCGGTCATGCTGCCGATCTGCAGGTCACCGGAGTCCACGAGGTGCCCGCCGAACCAGAGGATGGCGATGCTCGCGGAGTTGATGATGAACATCATCGCTGGGATGGTCACGGCGAACAGGCGTGCCACGCTCAGCATCGTCCCCGTGAGGTCGGCGTTGGCCTGCGCGAACCGTTCCTCCTCGTGCCGGGTGCGCACGAAAGCGCGGATCACGCGGATCCCGGTGAGGTTCTCCCGCAGTATGTGGTTGATCCGGTCGATCTTGCGTTGCACCGAACGGAACAGCGGGATCGCTCTGACCATCACGACCGCGATGACCAGGACCATCACCGGGACAATGACCAGCAGGAGTCCGGAGAGTTCCACGTTCTCCCGCAACGCCATGATGACGCCGCCCACCATGGTGATCGGGGCCGACACCATGAGCGTCAGGGCCATCACGATGAACGTCTGCACCTGTTGGACGTCGTTCGTGTTGCGGGTGATCAGCGATGGCGTCCCGAAGGTGTTCACCTCCCGCAGGGAGAAGCGCTGCACCCGGTGGAAGAGGGCTGCCCGCAGGTCGCGGCCCAACCCCATCGCGACCCGGGCACTGTAGTAGGAACCGGCGATCGAGCACAGGCCCAGCAGCAGGGTGGCCAGCAGCATCACACCACCGGTGCGCATGATCCGCCCGGTGTCCCCGGTGACGACGCCGTGATCGATGATGTCGGCGTTGAGGCTGGGCAACCACAGCTGTCCCACGGCTTGGATCAGCAGCAGCACGATCACGACACTGAGTCGGATCCGGTAGGGACGTAAGTACGTCCGTAGCAGGGCGATCATCGGTAGGTCCTGTCGCCGGGTGGGGGTGGGGTGTCGTTCT